>JAGXGL010000092.1 GCA_024636755.1 Guyparkeria sp.
CACCTCGACCACGATGTCCTTCTCCGCGCCGGTGCGCAGGATCGTATTGATGGGCGGCAGGTTTTCCTCGAAGCTTGCCTCCACCACGCTGCCGCGGACCGAGACGACGACGCCTTCGACTGTTTGACTCATCGGATGCTGACTCCCTCGATCGGGCTGATCGATCTTCCACAAGGGTAGGCAATAGCGGTCGGCATCACAGCCGTTCTGCCTGGCCTCCGTGGGACAAGGCAAACCCCCTTGCCGGGGCGCGGGTCATCAGGAATAGGTGAGGGCGGAGCGAGAGGGTGTGGCCAGACTGACCTTTGGCCCGCTTGGTGGCGCGGCCGGATACGCGTTGACGAGGCGGTTTCCGCGGCGCGTGCGGAGACATGTCGGCGTCATCTGATTGGTGCGGGTGGCCGGACTCGAACCGGCACGGCCTTTCGGCCTGCAGATTTTAAGTCTGCTGTGTCTACCAATTCCACCACACCCGCGATGGGACTCGGCCGGGCAGAGGGTGCCCGGCGGCGGGCATTCTATCGCCTTTCGGCGGTGCCGGCGAACCGCATGCACGGGCGATCAGGTGCGTTACACTCACGCGTTCGATTCATTCAGCACTGCCCGGAGTCACCCGCGATCATGTCAGAAGCCAACGGTCCCAACGCCAATGGTCACCATCCTGCTTTCAGCCTGGTACGCTCGGTCCCCATCAAGGCGCTCAATCTGACCGTCGACGAGTACCGGCACGACAAGACCGGCGCCCGGCACTACCACCTGGCCACCGACGACGATCAGAACGTGTTCCTGGTCGGTCTGCGCACGGTGCCGGAAGATTCCACCGGCGTGGCGCATATCCTCGAGCACACCGCGCTGTGTGGCTCGGAGCGTTTTCCGGTGCGCGACCCGTTCTTCATGATGATTCGCCGGTCGCTCAACACCTTCATGAACGCCTTCACCTCGAGTGACTGGACGGCTTACCCCTTCGCCTCCTGCAACGAGAAGGACTTCTACAACCTGCTCGACATCTATCTCGACGCGACGTTTTTCTCGCGTATCGACGAGCTCGATTTCTGCCAGGAGGGCCACCGGGTCGAATTCGAGCAGTGGGACGATCCGAGCACGCCGTTGACCTTCAAGGGCGTGGTGTTCAACGAGATGAAGGGCGCGATGAGCGACTCGACCTCCGTGCTCTGGGAGACACTCTCGCGTGAACTGTTCCCGGATACCACCTATCACCACAACTCGGGTGGCGACCCTGCGCTGATCCCGGATCTGACCTACGAGCAGATGGTGGCGTTCTACAAGCGCTTCTATCACCCGTCTAACGCCGTCTTCATGACCTATGGCAACCAGCCGGTCGAGCGGCTGCAACGCCAGTTCGAAGAGCGGGCGTTGGCGCGCTTCGAGAAGATCGATCCCGATTCGGCCGTACCGCTCCAGCCGATCTTCGCCGGCCCGAAACAGGTCGAGGACGTCTACCCGCTCGACGAAGACGACACCGCCGAGAAGACCCACGTCAACGTCGGCTGGATGCTGGACGAGAGCGCCGATCTTGACGCGCGTCTCGAGGCGCAATTGCTCGAAGGCGTGCTGCTGGAAAACAGCGCCTCGCCGCTTCTGCGCGCGCTGGAAACCACCGATCTGGGCGCCTCGCCGTCTCCGGTGCTGGGGCTGGAGGATTCGCAGCGCCAGATGGTGTTCGTCGCGGGGCTCGAGGGCAGCGAGGCCGACCGCGCCGAGGCCGTGGAAAAGCTGATCCTCGACACACTGACCGGGGTGGTGGAAAAGGGCGTCGACCCCGACATGGTCGAGTCGGTGCTCCATCAGCTCGAGCTCGAGCAGCGCGAGATCACCGGCGATGGTTTCCCCTACGGCCTGCACCTGATCGTTCAGGCGTTGCCGGCGGCGATCCACGACAGCGATCCGATCAACCTGCTCGATCTCGAGCCGGCCCTCGAGCGCCTGCGTGCCAAGGCCGCCGACCCGCAGTTCATACCCAACCTGGTCCGTCGCCTGCTGCTGGACAACCCGCACCGCGTGCGGTTGGTGCTCAAGCCGGACACCGAGCTCTCCGCGCGCCAGCTGGCCGCGGAGAAGGCCCGGCTGGCGGCCATGCAGGACACGCTCACCGAAGAGGATAAACAGCGCATCGTCGGTCAGGCCAAGGCCCTGGCCGATCGTCAGGCCGTGGAGGGCGACCTGTCGATCCTGCCGACGGTGACCCGCGAGGATATCCCCGAGGACATCGACATCCCGCAGCCCGAGCAGTTCGTTCACCAGCCGTCGAGCCAGCGGTGGTACAACCGCAGTACCAACGGCCTGTGCTACCTGCAACTGGCGATCGACCTGCCGGACCTGGATCGGGACGAACTTGAACTGATGCCGGTCTATGCCGGTTTGCTCACCGAGATGGGGGCGGGTGATCGTGACTACGTCGCCATGGCCGAGGCGGTCACCGCCAGGAGCGGCGGCTTCTCCTCGGGCGCCTCGGTGCGTGCAGGTATCGATGATGTCCACAAGACCAGTGGGTTCTGGCTGCTGTCGGGCAAGGCGCTGGTGCGCAATGCCGATGCGATGGTCGACTTGTTCCACCAGCATCTCGATGCCGCGCGCTTCGATGAAATAGATCGCATTCGCGATCTGGTCAGCCAGATGCGCTTTGGCACCGAGCAGGGCGTCTCCGGTCGTGGTCACGTTCACGCCATGCTGCTGGCCACCTCGGGCATGTCGGCCCGTGCAGCCATGCGTCACGACACCGCCGGGGTCTCGGCCGTGCGCCGCATCAAGTCGATGGATGACGGGCTTGAGCAGTTGGCCTCCCGTTACGATCTGGCCGAGCGACTGGCGCGGCTGCACGAGAAGCTCAAGGGCGGGCTGCGTCACTACAACGTGGTCACCGAGCGGCGTCACTTTGCCGAGATGGCCCAGGCCCTGCGCCCGCACATGCACCAGGGGCAGACGGACCAACCGTTCGCGCTGGGGCGTCACGAGGAACAGGTGCGCGAGGCCTGGATCGGCAACCTCGCGGTCAACTACTGCGCCAAGGCACATGCCTGCGTGCCGCCCAAGCACCCGGACGCGGCCGCATTGGCCGTGCTGGGCGGTTTCATGCGCAACGGCTTTTTGCACACGGCCATCCGCGAGAAGGGCGGGGCCTACGGTGGCGGGGCCGGCTTCGATTCCGAATCCGGCAGTTTCCGCTTCTTCTCCTATCGCGATCCGCGCCTGGCCGAGACGCTCGAGGACTTCGATCGGGCAGTCGACTGGGTGGTGGACAATACTCACGAGGATCGCACCGTCGAGGAGGCGATCTTTGGCGTGATCGCCTCGATCGACAAGCCGGGTTCCCCGGCCGGCGAGGCGAAGAAGGCGTTCATGGATTCGCTGCACGGCCGAACCGTGGACGACCTGCGCGAGATTCGGGCACGGGTGCTCGATGTCACCCAGGACGATCTCAAGCGGGTGGCGGAAACCTACCTCAAGCCCGAAACGGCGTCGGTCGGTGTGCTTGCCGGTCCGACACGCGAAGAGGACCTCAAGGCGCTGGATCTGCGGATCGAGCGCATCTGAGCCGAGTCATGCCCTAGGGCGGGAGTGAGTGGTGAATCGTAACGAATCAGGGCAGGGAGTGGGACGGATGCGCTGGATGATCTGGATCGGGGTGGCGGCAAGCCTGCTGCTCGCCTACTTCCTGTTGCCCATTCTCAGTCCTTTCGTGGTGGGTTTCATCATCGCCTACCTGTTCAATCCGCTGGTGACGAAGCTGGAGCGACGAGGCGTCTCACGCATGCTGGGGGCCTCGGCGGTCTTCACCGTCGGCGGGTTGCTGCTGGTGCTTACCCTGATCGCGCTCTTGCCGGTGCTCATCGAGCAGAGCGGCCGCTTGGTGCGCGTTTTCCCCGAGTTTATGGATGCGTTGCAGAACCGGATCATTCCCTGGTTCAACGAGAGGCTCGGGCTGGCGCTGGATCTGGGGCAGTTGCGCGAGATGCTCATGGACAACAAGGAGACCGTGGGCAAGGCGACGGCCGAGGGGGTGAGGGCCGTCTTCGGATCCGGCACGGCCGTGATGCTAGCGGTGATGAATTTCCTGCTGATCCCGGTGGTCGGCTTCTATCTGCTGCGTGACTGGCCGATGGTGGTCGACCGGATCGAGCGCCTGTTACCGCGAACCAGGAGTGCCGTCGTGGTGCAGCTGGCGCGCGAGTCCGACCGAATGCTGGGTAATTTCCTGCGCGGTCAGCTGGCCGTGATGATCGCCAATGGGGTGACCTACTCAATCGGTCTGACCCTGATCGGGCTGAGTACCGGCATCGCGATCGGCCTATTTGCCGGGCTGGTGAGTTTCGTGCCGTACCTGGGCACCATCATCGGCGTATTGCTGGCCCTGATCGCGATGTACATCCAGGCCGACGGTCTCTTGCCGTTGCTGCTCGTGCTGGGCGTGTTCGCTATCGGGCAGGTGCTGGAGACCGTTGTCTGGCAGCCGCGTTTCGTCGGCAACGAGATCTGCATGCACCCGGTCGCCGTGATCTTTGCCGTGATGGCCGGTGGTCAGTTGTTCGGCTTTTTTGGCATCCTGCTCGCGCTGCCGGTCTCGGCGGTGCTGATCGTGCTGGGTAAGCACGCGCTGGACAACTATCAAAAAAGCCGTTTCTACCGCGGAGGCAACGAGCGGGCCTTACCACCGGGCAAAGACAGATCCGGGGGCTGAGCCGGATGCAGCAAATCCCGCTGGCGCTCGATCTGGTCACCCCGACGAGTTTCGAGGGTTTCATCGGCAACGAGAACCTGTTGCTCAAGGCGACCCTGGCCGAGCAGGCGACCGGCGCTGGTGAGGCGCAGGTGCTGATCCACGGGCCGTCCGGGGCGGGCAAGTCGCATCTGGCGCAGGCGACCTGCTACCACGCCGGTTCGATGGGGCGTCCGGCCGCCTACTGGCCGTTGCGCCAGCTGGGTGGGCAACTGGCCGCGGCAAGTGAGCAGATCGAGGCCTTCGCCCTGGCGGTGATCGACGATGTCGATGCCGTGATCGGTCAGGCCGAGGGGGAATTCATGCTGTTCGACCTCATCAACCGGGCGCGCGAAGCCGGCGTGCCGCTGCTGTTGACGGCCTCGCATCCGCCAACCGAGTTACCGGTGAACCTGCCGGATCTGGCCTCGCGGCTGGCCTGGGGGGCAGTGATGACCGTTCACCTGCCGGGTGACGGTGAGAAGATCGAGCTGCTTCGGGCTCGCGCGCAGGCGCGGGGGCTGGAAATGCCGCATGGCACGGCGCAGTGGATGCTGGGTCATCTGCCGCGTGACGTCGGGACATTGCTGGACGCGCTCGGTCGCCTGGATCGCGAGTCGATGATCGCCAAGCGCCGGCTGACCATCCCGTTCCTGCGCGAGGTGCTGGTCGAGGAGGACTGAGCGCCTATTGGTTGTTGCCCCGCCAGCGGGCCTCTGCACGATTCGGTGACGTTTCTGGCTTGAGGATTTGTTCGCAATCAAGGCGCCGGAGCGAAGACGGGCTTGCGGCCCGTCGAGTGATGGCTTTGCTGCGTGCGGGCAAATCCTCAAGCCCCGGAAAGGGCGGTTTCGCAGAGACGTTATCGAATCGTGTAGAGGTCCGCTACATGCTGTGGCGGACGATGCGCTGCTTGTCACGCTGCCAATCGCGGTCCTTCATGGTCGCGCGCTTGTCGTGGGCCTTCTTGCCCTCACCGAGGGCGATTTCGAGCTTGGCCCTGCCGCGCTTGAAGTACATCGCGGTGGGCACGATCGTGAACCCCTTGCGCTCGACCTGACCGATCAGACGGGCGAGCTCCTGCTCGTGGAGCAGCAGCTTGCGGGTGCGCGTCGGGTCGGGACGGACGTGGCTGGAGGCCTGGAGCAGCGGGGTGATCACCGCGCCCAGCAGCCAGGCCTCGCCGTCCTTGATGATGACGTGCGCGTCGGCGATCTGGGCCTTGCCCGCGCGCAGGGCCTTGACTTCCCAGCCCTCGAGTACCAATCCGGCCTCGATGCGATCGCCGAGGAAGAAGTCGAACTTCGCCTTCTTGTTCAGCGCGATGGTGGACTGGCCGGTGGTGGGCTTGTTGTTCTTGCTCATCCCCGCATTCTAGCAGCATGTGGGCGGCCACCCGGTGCCTGTGGGCAGTCTCGGCGCTTTTGTCAGCGGCTTGGCCGTGATGGCGGCATGGTGGTAGTTTTTCAGCGGCTCGCGTGGTTCCGTCGCGTGGGCCTTGGGAGAGGAACCCCGCCCGTCCAAACCGAAGAGGAAGTCCGGTGTCCGCACAACATCTCGAGAACCATCCGGAATGGAGTGGCCGTCTGGCCTTCATCCTTGCCTCGGCGGGCTCGGCCGTCGGCCTGGGCAACATCTGGAAGTTTCCCTACATCATGGGCGACAACGGCGGCGGGGCGTTCGTGATGATCTACCTGGCCTGCCTGCTGATCGTCGCCACGCCGATCCTGATCAGTGAAGTGATGCTCGGGCGTCGTGCCCGTTCCAACCCGATCATCGGCATGGGCAAGCTCGCCGACCAAGCCGGCGTGAGCCGCGGCTGGCAGGTGATCGGTTGGATGGGCGTGCTCACCGGGTTTCTCATCCTGAGTTTCTATTCGGTGGTCATGGGCTGGGCGCTGTCCTATGTCGAGAAGGCCGCGAACGGTGCCTTCGTCGGTGCCTCGTCGGAAACCGTCAAGGGGCTGTTCGACGGCCTGGTCGGCAATCCAGGGACTTTGCTGTTTTGGCACACGGTGGCCATGGTGATGACCGTGGCGGTGGTGGCGCGTGGCGTGCGCGGTGGGCTGGAACTGGCCACGCGGATCATGATGCCGTTGCTCATCGTGATCCTGGTGCTGCTGTTCGGCTACAACATCGGCACCCCGGGGTTCGCGCCCGCCATGGAGTTCATGTTCGCGCCGGACTTCTCGCGGGTGAACGCCGAGACCTTCCTGGTTGCCCTCGGGCACGCCTTCTTCACGCTGAGTCTCGGCATGGGCGCGATCATGGTGTACGGCTCGTACATGCCCCGGGGCACCTCGATCGTGCGCGCCGGCATCTGGATCATCGTTCTGGATACCGGCATCGCCCTGCTCGCCGGCATGGTGATCTTCCCGATCGTGTTCTCCAACGGCATGAGCCCGGAGCAGGGGGCCGGGCTGATCTTCCAGACCCTGCCGTTGGCGCTCGGGCAGATGGAGTGGGGCTACTGGCTTGCCATCGTGTTGTTCGTGCTGGTGTCGATCGCGGCCTGGACCTCGGCGATCTCGCTGGTCGAGCCGGCGGTGTCCTATCTCTGGGAGCGCTTCGGCATCCGCCGCCTGCATTCGGCGATCGCCGTGGGCGTGGCGACTTGGTCGCTGGGTGTACTGGCGGCCCTGTCGTTCAACCTGCTCGGTGATCTCACCCTGTTCGGCAAGAACGTCTTCGGACTGCTCGAATTCACCACCGCCAACATCTTGCTGCCGGCCGGCGGCATGCTGATCGCGCTCTTCGCCGCCTGGCGGATGCCACGCGCGGATTCGGCCGAGGAACTGGGGCTGGCCGGCTGGCGGTATCGGCTATGGTGGTGGCTGGCGGCGATCGTCGCCCCGCTGGGCGTGGCGCTGGTGTTCCTCAATGGGCTGGGTCTGTTCGGCTGACTCGGGTGTGATCCGTGACGGGGCGGCGATTTTGCTAGAATCCCTATCCGACCACCATTAAGGGCGGGCCTTCCCCGGTATGAGCACCACCATCGAGCGACAGGTCGATGTACCGTTCTCCGCGCTACAGATGTACGCGCTGGTCAACGACATCGACGCCTATCCCGACTTTCTCCCCTGGTGCGAGCAGACGCGCATCATCCAGGCAACGGGTGACGAGGTCGAGGCCAGCATCACCCTGAAGAAGGGCGCGATCCGCAAGACCTTCGTCACGCGCAATCACAACGAGCCGGGTTCACGCATCGTGGTCACCCTGGTTGACGGGCCGTTCCGTCATCTGGATGGGTTCTGGGAGTTCGAGGATCTGCCCGATGGCGGTTCGCGGGTGACCCTCGACATGCGTTTCGAGTTCTCCAACTGGTTGCTCGAACGCGCGATCGGGCCGGTGTTCCGCGAGATCGTCAAGAACCTCGTCGGCTCGTTTCGCAAGCGGGCCTTCGAGGTCTACCCACGCGATTCGTCGGGTGGCGGAGACGGGGCGTGAAGGTCGAGGTGGCCTACGCCCGTCCGGACATTCAGATGCTGCTCGAGGTGGATGTCGCCGAGGGGGCGACCGTCGAAGAGGCGATCCGTCGCAGTGGGATTTTGGAACGCTTTCCCGAGATCGACCTGTCAAAACAGAAGGTCGGCGTGTTCGCCAAGGTCGCGCCGCTGTCGCAGGTCTTGCGCGAGTGGGATCGCGTCGAGATCTACCGCCCGCTGATCGCCGATCCCAAGGCGGCGCGTCGTCAGCGCGCCCAAAAGGATGGGGCCAGGGCCAGGAACGATGGGGCTCGAGCCGGGCGTAAAGCGGCGCCATCCAAGGCGGATGACAAGGCGGATGACAAGGCGGATGACAAGGCGGATGACAAGGCGGATAAAACCGCGTCCGACACGAAAAAACCGGCGGAGTAGGCCTCTCGCCGGTTCAATCGTTTGCCGCTGTCACCGATGAGTGGACATGCAGCGGTGGGCTTTTGCGTTCGGCCTTAGAGCGGATCCTGCGCCGGCGGGGTCGTCGGCAGGGGCTGATCGTCGTCCTGCGTTTCCATATCGTAGGGGCTGTCGCCACCCTCCGAGCCGGGTCCCGGACTCGGAGAGATATTCCTCGGCGAGGCGGCCTCGGCCTCGTCGGGCAGCTCGGCGCTGTTCATCGACGGCGCCTCGGCCAGGTCCATGCCGTCACGGCGGATGGCATCGACGCGGCCGGTCGAGTCGTATTCGATTACCAGCGTGTGACGGAAGGCTTCCTGCTTGCCGCGCTTGTCGTAGTAGACGTAGGTGTCACGCTGGCCCTGATGGAAGATGTCGTTGAGGCTCGGGGTGCCGAGGATCGCGCGCACCTGAGATTGGGGCATGCCCTCGCCCAGCCGCTCGATCTGCTCCTCCTCGTAGATATTGCCCTGCTGGACATCCGGCTGGTAGACCTGGATAAAGCTGGGAACGTAGACCGACGAGCAGCCGGCTAGCAGGGTGGCGACGAGCGAAAGCGTGAGAAATTGGCGCAGCATGATCCTGGAAACCTGTTCCTGATGGTCTGGATAGTGATTCGAATGCGTCCAATCATACGCCGTATAGGGAAGCTCTGCACGGATCGGATATCGCTCTGCGCGTCTTGAGCCGGGCAGGTGCAAGGCGCTCGTCCGCCGCGGAAGAGTCATTCTCTTTCCAAGGACGACAACGCCGTCGATGCCCGGCTCAAGGCGCGCCCTGCGGGGCTTGTCGAGCCGGTCCGGCCTCGCGTGGCTCGGCACTTCCCGGGCTGCGGCGTGCCACTGGCACGCCGTTCCGGGTCGCCCATGCTTGGTGTTTCGCCGTCTTGACGTGGCCACCGGCACGCCGCCGACGCGTCTTGGTCACGAACGGCTCGCCAGGACAGAGTGCTATCGGATTCGTGCAGAGCTTGCCTAGCAGGTGATGCCAGCCTGCGAGATCGCAGGACTCGATTATCCGCATAGTGCTCCGGTTCGTACGGTATCTTCGGTTACAATCTCGCGAGTACACGCAATCGAGGGTAGAAGTTTTGGATTCCAGCGAACTCAAGAAGGCCGGCCTGAAGGTCACCTTGCCACGGGTGAAGATCCTCGAGATCATCGAGTCCAACGCGGATTGGCACATGAGCGCGGAGGACGTTTACAAGGAACTGCTCGCCCGCGGCGAGGAGATTGGTCTGGCGACCGTCTATCGTGTGCTCACCCAGTTCGAGACGGCGGATATTCTCAAGCGCCACCAGTTCGAAGGTGGCAAGTCGGTGTTCGAGCTGATTTCCAAGGGCGATCACGACCACTTGGTCTGCGTGAAGACCGGGCAGGTTGAGGAATTTCACGACCCGATCATCCAGGAGCGGATCGCCATGATCGCCGACCAGTTCGATTTCGATCTGACCGACTACTCGCTGGTGATCTACGGCATCAGCCGCAAGGCGACCGGCAAGAGGTAAGCGACTCTCGATCGCGTTGCGACGACGCCCGCTCGGGCTTCCCGGGTGGGCGTCGTGCGTTTTTATCCCCGCGTTCTGGGTTCGCGAACGAGGACCGGTCGGTCAGGCCGAACTCGCCAACAACTCGCGGGCATGTGCCCGCGTCTGCTCGGTAACTTCCCGGCCGCCGAGCATGCGCGCGAGTTCCTCGACGCGTTCGTCGGCATCCAGGCCGCGTACCCAGGTGCGGGTCGAGTCGGCCTGTTCGTCCTTCTCGATCCGTGCCTGGTGGTGTCCGTGCGCGGCGACCTGCGGCAGGTGCGTGACGCACAGCACTTGGCGCGACTCACCCAGCGCGCGCAAGTGGGCACCCACGATTGCCGCGGTGGCCCCGCCAATGCCGGTGTCGACCTCGTCGAAGATAAAGGTGCCCACCGGGTCGTCGCCGGCGGTCAGCGTCTTGAGGGCCAGGCTCACGCGTGCCAGTTCGCCGCCCGAGGCGATCTGGTCGAGTGGGGCGACCGGCTGGCCGCGGTTGGCGCTGATCAGGAAAACCACCTCGTCGATGCCGCGCTCGCCGCGTCGCTCGGCCAATGTCTCGGGGTTGGTGAGCTGTACCTCGAATTCGCCGTTGGGCATGCCCAGTTCACGGATGGAGGCCCTGAGGCGCTCGGCCAGCTTGCGTGCGCCGGCCTGACGTGTCTTGCTGACCTCGGCGGCGAGCTTGTCGTAGGCGGCGCGATTCTCGGCCAGTCGGGCCTCGACCTCGCCCAGCGTGCTGCCGGCGTGCTGGAGTTGCTCGTATTCCTCGCGCAGATCCGCGACGTGTTGCTCGAACATCTCCGGGGCGACGCGATGCTTGCGCGCCAGTTCGTGCAGGGCATCGAGCCGGGCCTCGACCGTGGCCAGGCGCTCCGGGTCGGCGTCCGAGGATTCCAGCCGGTCGCGCAACGTGTCGACGGCCTCGGCGATCTGGATCTCGGCGGATTGCAGGGTCTCGATGACCGGCCCGAGTGCTTCGTCGAGATCGGCGATCCGCGAGAGTGACTGTTCGGCCGCGCCGATGCGATCGTGGGCATTGCCGTCGTCGTCGAACAACGCGGCCATCTGCTCGGCCAGGACCTGCCGCCACTCGTCTAGCCTCGAAAGGCGCTTGAGCTCGGCGTGCAACTGGTTGAACTCGTCGGGCTGCGGATCGACCCGCTCGATCTCCTCGAGCTGGAATGCCAGGAAGGCGAGCCGGTCGGCCCGCGAGGCCTGTTCGGCCTGGTGGCTGGCGAGTCGGTCTTCGTCGCCATGTATCTGTCGACTCAGGCGTCCGAGTTCATCGACTGACCCCTTCAAGTCGCAAAAATGATCGAGCAGGGCGAGCTGGGTCTTGGCCTGCATCAGCCGCTGGTTCTGGTGCTGACCATGGATGTCGATCAGGTGCCGGCCGATGCCCTTGAGCGTCTGCCCCGGCACGGGGCGGCCGTTGATCCACGCCTTGGAGCGCCCGTCGCGAGACAGAACCCGGCGCACGATCAGCGGCAGACTTTCGCCTTCCGGTTCCTCGCCCAGTTCCTGCTCATCGAGCCAGCGGGCCGCCGGGCCGTCCACCGGCAACAGGAACTCGCCGGTGACCTCGCCCTGATCGCAGCCCGCCCGCAGCAGGTTCATGTTGGCGCGGTCGCCCAGCAACAGTCCGATCGCGTCGATCAGTATCGACTTGCCCGCGCCGGTTTCGCCGGTGAGCGCGGTCATGCCGGCGGCGAAATCGAGCTCGAGCTGGTCGATCAGGGCGATCTGGCGGATCGAAAGGGTGGTCAGCATGTCAGGCGGATTCCTTTGCCCGGTTAGCCCGGATGTTTCATGAAGCCGCGCGATGATCGCGCAGTATATTGGTCGTACAAGGGATCTTCCGAAAGAGCAGCGTATCGGTGATTACGGCCGACTGAGGAAAATTCTTTGGACGGACAAGAGACAAGCGAGGGCCTGTGGATTTCATGAAATATCCGGGCTAGAACTTCTGCTCGCTCCAGCAGAGCTTGTCGCGCAACAGGGAGTAGTGGTCGTGACCGGCCGGGTGGATCAGGCGGATATCGTGTTCGTACTTCGAGATGGCCAGCACGTCGCCGTGTTCCAGCGGCTGGTTGAGCTGGCCGTCGAAGCTGACCACGCCGCCGCCGCGCGACCCTTCCACCGGGCGGATCTCGATCAGGTGACGGGCATCGACCACGATCGGGCGGTAGCTCAGCGTGTGCGGACAGATCGAGACGATCCCGACCGCGTGCAGGTCGGGGGCGATCAGCGGGCCACCGGCAGAGAGGGCATAGGCCGTCGAGCCGGTCGGCGTGCAGACGACCACACCGTCGGAGCGTTGCTGGTTGACCAGCGTGCCGTCGATGCACATCTCGAACTCGACCATCCGGGCCGGGTCGCGCATCTTGAAGGTGATGTCGTTGAGCGCCACCGATTCCATGATGCGCGTGTCGTTGCGCATCAGGCTGCCCTGCAGCAGAAAGCGGCGCTCGTCACTGTAGCGCCCCTTGAGGATGGCCGAGAGGTGGCGCTGCACCTCGACCGGGCTGACGTCGGCGAGAAAGCCCAGCCGACCGAGGTTGACGCCCAGGATCGGCACGTCGTGCAGGCACAGTGAACGCGCCGCGTTAAGCATGGTGCCGTCGCCGCCGATTACCACGATCAGATCGCGGTCGATCCGATCACGCGAAAAGCGGGTCGCCTTGATCGACGGCACCGGGTTTTCGGCGTCTTCCTCCAGCGCCCAGTCGACGCCATGTGCCTCAACCACAGCCACCAGGTTGCGGTAGACCTCGGCAAGCGCATCGCCGCCGTCAGGCTTGAGGATGATGCCCAGGCGCGAGAACGCGGGGGCTTCGTCCGGCGGTTCGGTGGGTGACGAGGAGGAAGGTTTCATGGCGTATGCGCTCTTGCTGCCTGAGGAATCAATGATTGCCCGAGGACCATTTCAGCCCGATGATGCCAATGACGATCATGGCGATGAAACCCAGCCGCGCGAGCGATGCCGGTTCCTTGAACCAGAGGATGCCGATCATGGCCACCCCGGTGGCGCCGATCCCCGTCCAGATCGCGTAGGCGGTGCCCATCGGGATATCGCGCATGGCCACGGCCAACAGGTAGAAGCTCAACCAGGCGATGACGAGCACCGCGACCGTGGGCAGTAGCCGGGAAAAGCCGTCGGTAAAGCGCAGTCCGGTCGCCCAGATGATTTCCAACAGGCCGGCGGCCAACAAGAGAAGCCAGGCGTTCATGCCGTGTTGTTATCCTCGAATCCGATGGGTCGCGTCCGTCGAGAGCTGGCGCTTGGCCGACGGGATGCGAAAGTGGGCCCAGTCTAGCAAAGGAACCTGCGTTTGAATCTGACTGCGGTGCGGTCCGCTTGGCACTCTCGTTGGGCGGGTGCTAGTTTGGAAATCGATTCTAGCGGCCTGCCGCGATTGCCGCTAAGGAAGGTCGGCACGAATCCGATACCGACCTTCCCTCAACCAGAGGTTCCCAAGTCTGCGTATGACTGACGCCTGGAGTGAGCTTCCCGAGCGGGCACAGACCCTGCTGCGGGTGCTGATCGATCGCTACACCGACGAGGGCGCGCCGATCGGGTCGCGCTCGCTCGCCCGCATGTCCGATCTCAACCTCAGTCCGGCCACGGTGCGTAATGTCATGGCCGATCTCGAGGACCTCGGGCTGGTGCGCGCCCCGCATACCTCCTCTGGGCGCGTGCCTACCGAGCTGGCCTATCGCCTGTTTGTCGACTCGTTGCTGACCACGCCCGGCAAGGCGCCGGTGGATGCCCGTCGCCTGGAGCGCATCCTGCGCGAGGCGGCCGATGATGATCCGCAGCACATGGCGGATACCGCCTCCAATCTGCTCTCGAGTCTGACGCAGTTCGCCGGGGTGGTCACCATCCCGTCGCGGGCCCGCGCGCTGTTTCGCCAGATCGATTTCGTCTCGCTGTCGCCCGGCCGAGTGCTGATGGTGCTGGTCACCAACGACGGTGGGGTGCAGAACCGCATCATCCATCCCGAAAAGCCCTACAGCCAGGGCGAGCTGACGCGCTTCGCCAATTTCCTCAACGAGCGGCTCAACGGCCAGTCCATCCAGGGGTTGCGCGAGACGCTGGTCGCCGAGCTCAAGAGCACGCGCGCGCAGATCGAAGGCAATCTTTCCGAGGCCATCACCCTGGCCGAATCCGCCGTCGAGGCGGTCGAGGACGAGGCCGGCCTGGCCGTGGCCGGCCAGGTCAACCTGATGGGCATCGATGAACTGGGCGATGTCGATCGCATGCGGCGGCTGTTCAATGCCTTCGCCGAGAAGCGCGAACTGGTCTCCCTGCTCGACCAATGCGAACGCGCCCGGGGCGTGAAGATCTTCATCGGCCGCGAGTCCGGCTCGCCCACGTTCGACGAATGCGGCGTGGTGGGGGCGTCCTATGGCGTCGGCGACGAGGTGGTCGGCGTGCTGGGCGTGATCGGTCCCAAGCGCATGCCCTACGACCGGGTGATCTCGATCGTCGATGTCACCTCGCGGCTGTTGTCGAGCGCGTTGTCTCGCCAGTAAGCGCTTTCATCCGAAACGCCGTTTCCCACGGCCGGATGCTTTCCCCTTGAAAAGATGGCGGATGCCCCAAGACTCCGGGCATCAATCGAAGCCGTTGGTTTGCAGCGGCGCCCTGCGATACGGGGGCGCCGTTTTCAGCCAACGGTTTCACCGCCAGTTTCCATCCGCTTTTCAGGAGAGTTTCGATGACGGACAAGCCGGTCGATCAAGACGACATGAACCAGGAACAGCCGGAGCAGCCCGTCGAGGGTGGTCCCCAGGCCCAAGCCCAAGCGGGTGAGGCCAGCGAGCAGAGCGAGGTCGAGCAACTCAAGGCGCAACTCGCCGAGAAGGACGAGGAAGTCCTGCGCATCGCCGCGGAGATGCAGAACGTGCGTCACCGTGCCGAGCGCGATATCGAGTCGGCCCGCAAGTTCGCCCTGGAGCGCTTCGTCGAGGGGCTCTTGCCGGTTGTCGATTCGCTGGAACTGGGTATCCAGGCGGCCGACAAGGAAAACGCGACGCTGGAGAAGATCAAGGAGGGTGACGAGATGACCCTCAAGATGCTGATCCAGACCCTGGAGAAATTCGGCGTCCAGGCCGTCCACCCGATCGGCGAACGATTCAACCCGGATCACCACCAGGCCATGAGCCTGCAACCGCACGACGGCGAACCGGACCAGGTCGTCGACGTGATGCAGAAGGGCTACCTGCTCAAGGACCGCATCGTGCGCCCGGCGCTGGTGGTGGTCTCGAAGCCCAAGTAAGGGTTTCGAGGGCGGATTTGCTGCGGGTGTCTTGAAAAATCACCGCCCGCCCGCAAATCCAAGCACAAGAGCGGGCCCGGTATCCATCGAGGCGGCGGGCCACGCCAACCAAATTTCGCATTCACGACAGAACGACTGGAGACACTATTTATGGGCAAGGTAATCGGTATCGACCTGGGGACGACCAACTCCTGCGTCGCGATCATGGATGGCAAGACCGGCAAGGTAATCGAGAACGCCGAGGGCGCGCGCACCACCCCGTCGGTGGTCGCCTACGCCAATGACGGCGAGATCCTCGTCGGTCAGCCGGCCAAGCGCCAGGCCGTCACCAACCCGGAAAACACGCTTTACGCGGTCAAGCGTCTGATCGGCCGCAGCTTCGACGAGAAGGCGGTCCAGAAGGACATCAAGCTGATGCCCTACAAGATCGTCAAGGCCGACAACGGCGATGCCTGGGTCCAGGTCAACGACAAGAAGATGGCCCCACCGGAGGTTTCCGCGCGCGTCCTGATGAAGATCAAGAAGGACGTCGAGGCGTACCTCGGTGAAGAGGTGACCGAAGCGGTCATCACTGTGCCGGCCTACTTCAACGACAACCAGCGTCAGGCGACCAAGGATGCCGGCAAGATCGCCGGCCTCGACGTCAAGCGCATCATCAACGAGCCCACCGCGGCGGCGCTCGCCTACGGCATGGACAAGAAGGAAAGTGGCGATCGCAAAATCGCGGTGTACGACCTGGGTGGCGGCACCTTCGACGTGTCGATCATCGAGGTGGCCGACATCGACGGCGAGAAGCAGTTCGAGGTCCTGTCGACCAACGGCGACACCTTCCTGGGTGGTGAAGACTTCGACAACCGCCTGATCGATCACCTGGTCGACGAGTTCAAGAAGGAGCAGGGCGTCGATCTCTCCAATGACGCGCTTGCCATGCAGCGTCTGAAAGAGTCCGCCGAGAAGGCGAAGATCGAACTGTCCTCGACCGAGCAGACCGACGTGAACCTGCCGTACATCACGGCGGATCAGAGCGGTCCGAAGCACATGAACATCAAGATCACGCGGGCCAAGCTCGAATCCTTGGTCGATGAACTGGTCACGCGCACCATCGATCCCTGCAAGATGGCGCTCAAGGATGCCGGCGTTTCGGCCTCGGACATTGATGACGTGATCCTGGTCGGCGGTCAGACCCGCATGCCGAAGGTGCGTGACACCGTCGCCGAGTTCTTCGGCAAAGACCCGCGCAAGGACGTCAACCCGGACGAGGCCGTGGCCATCGGTGCGGCAATTCAGGGCGGCGTACTTTCCGGCGGCGTCAACGATGTGCTGCTGCTCGATGTCACCCCGCTGTCGCTGGGTATCGAGACCATGGGCGGCGTGATGACCAAGCTGATCGAGAAGAACACCACTATCCCGACCAAGGCGAGCCAGACGTTCTCGACTGCCGACGACAACCAAACTGCTGTCACCGTGCACGTGCTGCAGGGTGAGCGCGAGATGTCCTCGGGCAACAAGTCGCTGGGTCGCTTCGATCTCACCGAGATCCCGCCGGCGCCGCGCGGTCAGCCGCAGATCGAGGTCACCTTCGACATCGATGCCAACGGCATCCTGCACGTCTCGGCCAAGGACAAGGGCACCGGTCGCGAGCAGAAGATCGAGATCAAGGCGAGCTCCGGCCTGTCCGAGGACGAAGTCCAGCGCATGGTGGACGATGCCGCCGCGCACGCCGACGAAGACAAGAAGCAGAAGGAGCTGGTCGAGGCGCGCAACCAGGGTGATGGCATCATCCACACCATCGAGAAGGCGATGACCGACGCCGGTGACGCGCTGACCGACGAGGACAAGAAGCCGGTCGAGGACGCCATCGCCGAGTTGCGCGCGTCAATGAAGGGCGACGACAAGGCCGAGATCGACGCCAAGATCGAGGCCCTCTCCCAGGCCTCCGCCGCCGTCATGCAGAAGGCGCAGGCGGCCCAGGGCGGCGGCGATGCCGGTGGTCAAGCCGACGGCGGACAGGCGAAGCAGGACGACGATGTCGTCGACGCCGAGTTCGAAGAGGTCAAGGACGACGATAAGAAGTAAGTCGTCGACAGCCTGACCAGTGAATCATCCGCCCTTCGGGGTGGATGATTTTTTGTGCCTCGCGACCCGGTCGCCGTGATCCGGTGGCGTGGCACACAGCTTTCCAAGACGGGTCGGCCGCTTTCGCGGTGCGGCCTGTCACCGTATTCAGTCCCGCGCGGCGCTGCCGAGCGGGCAAAAACGAAGACAGCCCAAGAGATCGACCATGGCAAAACGTGACTACTACGAGGTGCTGGGGGTCAGCAAGAATGCCTCGGCCGACGAACTGAAGAAGGCCTACCGCCGTCTGGCGATGAAGCATCACCCGGACCGCAATCCGGGCGACGAGCAGGCCGAGACGCTGTTCAAGGAGGCCAAGGAGGCCTACGAGGTGCTCGCCGACCCACAGAAGCGCTCCGCTTATGATCAGTTCGGTCACGCCGGCGTCGATGGACAGGCTGCCGGTGGATTCGGTGGCGGTGGCGCCGGCTTTGCCGATATCTTCGGTGACGTCTTCGGTGACATCTTCGGCGGCGGGCGCGCCCGTGGTGGCGCCCGGCGCGGGGCCGACCTGCAGTACAACCTCAGGCTCTCGCTCGAGGAAGCGGTGCGCGGCACCACCGTCGAGATCCGCATTCCGACCACCGAGCCCTGCGAGACCTGTGACGGGAGCGGCGCCAAGCCGGGCACCGGTAAGACCACCTGTTCGACCTGTGGCGGTCAGGGGGCGGTGCGCATCCAGCAGGGTTTCTTCTCCATCCAGCAGCCGTGCCCGGACTGCGGTGGCGAGGGTCAGAAGATCGAGGACCCCTGCACCGACTGTGGTGGCACGGGTCGTATCGAGACGCAGAAGACCCTCTCGGTCAAGATCCCGGCCGGGGTCGACTCCGGCGACCGCATCCGCCATTCGGGCGAGGGCGCGCCGGGCGAGAAGGGCGGTCCGCCGGGCGATCTGTACATCCTGATCGACATCAAGCCGCACCCGCTGTTCCGGCGCGACGATGCCGATCTGCTCTGCGACATGCCGATCAGCTTTACCACCGCGGCACTTGGTGGCGAAATCGAGGTGCCGACGCTCGATGGCAAGGTCAGCCTCAAGATCCCCATCGAGACGCAGACCGGCAAGGTGTTCCGTCTGCGCGGCAAGGGGGTGCGTCCGGTGCGTGGTGGCACGCAGGGCGACCTGCTGGTGACCGTCCACGTCGAGACGCCGGTCAAGCTCAACGACGAGCAGCGCGAACTCCTCGAGGCCTTCGAGCGGTCGCTGGGCAGCGGCGACGGCGTGGCCAAGAAGCATCGGCCGCGGCAGCACTCGTTCCTCGATTCGGTCAAGCGGTTCTTCGACGATCTGCGAGGCGAGTGACCGTATCGTCGGGACGGTGCCGATGGGTGCCGTTCCTGCCTGCCTCGGGACGCGCCCACCGATAAGGGGCCATTCGCATCCGGGGCAAATGCCTGGTCTCTCGGCCGGGTCCGGGTGTGGATTCCAGCTCGGTATCCGGGCCGCCGCGCAAGCAGCGTGAAGGGTCACGATGGCCGACCGCCAACCCCGTGGGCATCCCGGTATCGGATTGACTTTGGTGGGCGTTGTCTTTATATTCCGGTTCCCGCGAACATTGGCTTTAAGTCGTGATGCCGGGCCCCATATGGGGCTTTTTTATTTTTCCGGCTCCCGGTCTTGCGAAAAGGGCGGGCGTAACCAGCAGAGGGTGCAGGCAGACGTGCAGAGAATCCCGGCGGCGATCGAAGACATGCTCAAACCAGTGGTCGAGGACCTTGGCTTCGAGTGGGTCGGCGGCGAGTTCCGCGGCGGCCCGGCTGGCCTGCTGCGTGTCTACATCGACCACGCGGATGGCATGACGCTCGAACACTGTGCCGAGGTCAGCCACGCCCTGGCGGGTGTGCTCGACGTCGAGGACCCGTTCCAGAGCGCCTACCGGCTCGAGGTTTCCTCGCCGGGCGTCGAGCGGCCGATGTTTCGCACCGAGGATTTCGCCCGCTTTGTCGGGCACCGCGTGCGCCTGCGGCTGTATAAGCCGGTAGCGCAGCAGAAGAAGTTCGAAGGCGTCATTCAGGGCGTCGATGGCGAGGACATTTCGGTCCTCGTCGACGAGGTAGGCGACTTGGTCTTCCGTTTCGAGGAGGCCGAGAAGGCCCACCTGGTCTACGAGTTTGCCGACAACACCAAGCGTGGCCGCAACAAGCGTCAGAAGCGGCGCACGGCGCGGAAATAGAGCGATCTGGCTAGCAACATGAACAAAGAAATCCTTTTTGTCGTCGATTCGGTGTCCAACGAGAAGGGCGTCGACCGCGACGTGATCTTCGAGGCGATCGAGGCGGCGCTTGCTCAGGCAGCGCGCAAGCGCCACGGCGGTGACATCGAGACCCGTGTCGAGATCGACCGGGAAGACGGTAGCTACCGTACCTTCCGTCGATGGATGGTGGTCGAGGGTGAAACCTCCGAGCACCCCGAGCGCGAGATCATTCTCGAGGCCGCCCAGATGGATGAGCCCGACGTGCAGGTGGACGACCACATCGAGGAAGAGATCGAATCGGCCGAGTTTGGCCGGATCGCTGCTCAGGCCGCCAAGCAGGTGATCGTGCAGAAGGTGCGCGAGGCCGAGCGCCGCCAGGTAGTCGAAGCCTACGAAGATCGCAAGGGCAGCCTGATCATGGGGCTGGTCAAGCGCATCGATCGCGGCAACGTCATCCTGGATCTGGGTGGCAACGCCGAGGCGATGATCCCGCGCGACGAGATGATCGGTCGCGAGGCCGTCCGTCCCGGCGATCGCCTGCGTGGTTACGTCACCGACGTGCGCCACGAGCCGCGCGGGCCGCAGATCTTCGTGTCCCGCACGGCGCCGGAATTCCTGATCGAGCTGTTCAAGCTCGAGGTGCCGGAGATCTCCCAGGGGTTGATCGAGATCGTCAACGCCGCCCGCGATCCGGGCCTGCGCGCCAAGATCGCGGTGCTCTCCAACGATCCGCGCATCGACCCGGTGGGTACCTGCGTGGGCATGCGTGGTTCGCGAGTCCAGTCGGTGACCAACGAGCTCTCCGGTGAGCGGATTGATATCATCGTCTGGGACGAGAACCCGGCCCAGTTCGTCATCAACGCGATGTCGCCAGCCGAGGTCGTCTCGATCGTCGTCGACGAGGACACCGGCAGCATGGACGTGGCGGTCAGCGAGGAGAACCTCTCCAAGGCGATCGGCCGCGGTGGCCAGAACGTCCGTCTCGCGAGCCAGCTGACGCGCTGGCAGATCAATGTCATGAGCGAAGAGCAGGCGATCGAGAAGGGCGAAACCGAGACGCGCCGGATCGTCGAGCAGTTCATGGCAGCGCTCGATGTCGATCAGGAAGTGGGCGAGGTGCTGGTTGAGGCTGGTTTCACGACCATCGAGGAAATCGCCTACGTGCCGACCGAGGAGTTGCTCGAGGTCGAGGGCTTCGACGAAGGCATCGTCGACGAGCTGCGCAACCGCGCTCGCGACGCTTTGCTGACCATGGCGATTGCCGGTGGCAGCGAGACCGAGGAAGAAACCGAATCCTCCGGCGAGGCACTGACCCTCGAGGAGCTCGACGGGATGACGACCGAACTGGCCGCCAACCTGCGCGAGAACAACATCAAGGACTCGGAAGATATTGCCGAACTTTCCATTGATGAGTTGACGGAATACGAAGGCGTGGACGAGGAGCTTGCCGGGCGGCTGATCATGGCCGCACGCGCACCCTGGTTCGCTTGATCGGTCGGCGAAGCCCGACCCGTCGCCATCGGCAGGTGCCGAGGCGTGAAATCCCTATTTGATAGTTTGCAGGACCACAGGAGTCGTTAATGTCCGAGGTCACGGTTAAAGATTTGGCAAAAGTGGTAGGCGCCACCCCTGAACGGCTGCTTGAGCAACTGGCTGAAGCGGGCGTGACGGTCGCCTCCGTGGATGCCAGTGTCAGTGACGACGACAAGATGAAGCTGCTGGCCCATCTGCGCAAGTCGCGTTCGTCGGGTGAAGGGGAGGCGAAAGCGCCTTCCTCGCGCATCACGCTCAAGCGTCGCTCCCAGCAGGAAATCAAGGTCGGCGGCGGTGGCCGTGGCAGCAAGACCGTCGCGGTCGAATACCGTCGCCGCAAGACCTATGTCTCGCGTGACGAGGTCGAGCCGACCGAAGAGGCCGAGCAGGCCGAACACTTGGCCGAGGAAATGACCCAGGCGGCACCGGTCGAAGAGCAGGCGGCCACCGAGACCGCGCCGTCGGTCGAACAGGCGCTGAGCACGACCGCCGAGGCCGAGCCGGCCGAGAGCCAAGAGGCACCTGTCGAGCCAGAGCCGGAGCAGGTCGCTGCCGAACCCGCCGAACCGGCGGCCGAGCCCGTTACCGAGGAAAAGCCGAGCGAAGAGCCGGCTGCCGAGGAGAGCGCTCCCGCCGAGCAGACCGCTCCCGCCGAGGAGGCTGCGAGTGGCGACGGTGAAGGCAAGGATGACGGCAAACGTAAGTCCCGTCTGCGTATTGTCGCGATGCCGGAAGAAGCGCCGGGCATCCCGGTCTCGACCGAGGAGGAACGTCCCAAGCGTGGCAAACATGGCGGCAAGGGCCGGCATGCCCGCGAGAGCGCCCGTGAAGAACTGCATCTGGGTGCCGGCGCTGGTCGTCGGCGCAAGAAAGGCAAGAAAGGCATCGCCTCCAAGACGGCCGTGGCCACTCGTCACACCTTCGAGAAGCCGACCGCCCCGGTTGTCCGCGACGTCAACGTGCCCGAGTCGATCTCGGTCGAGGAACTGGCCCAGCGCATGGCCGTCAAGGGCGTCGATGTGGTCAAGGTCCTGTTCAACATGGGCGTGATGGCCACCATCAACCAGGTGCTCGATCAGGACACCGCGATCCTCGTGGTCGAGGAGATGGGGCATACGCCGCACGCCGAGTCGGAAAGCGCGATCGAGGACGAGGCGCTCGAGCAGGTCGAGCAGGGCGAGGCCATGTCCCGTCCGCCGGTCGTGACCGTGATGGGTCACGTCGACCACGGCAAGACCTCGCTGCTTGACTACATCCGTCGCGCCAAAGTGACCGCGGGCGAGGCCGGTGGCATCACCCAGCACGTGGGTGCCTATCACGTCGACACGCCGCGCGGCACGGTCACCTTCCTCGATACCCCGGGTCACGAGGCGTTCACCGCCATGCGTGCCCGTGGCGCGAGCGCCACGGACGTGGTCGTGCTGGTCGTTGCGGCCGATGACGGCGTCATGCCACAAACGAAAGAGGCGATCCACCACGCCCGCGCCGGCAACGTGCCGATGGTGGTGGCCGTCAACAAGATCGACAAGGATGGCGCCGACCCCGAGCGGGTCCGCTCCGAGCTCTCGCAGGAAGAAGTGATCTCCGAGGAGTGGGGTGGCGACACGCAGTTCGTGCATGTCTCCGCGCACACCGGTGAAGGGATCGACCAGTTGCTCGAAGCGATTCTTCTGCAGGCCGAGCTCCAAGAGCTCAAGGCGCCGGTCGAAGGCCACGCCATCGGTACCGTGGTCGAGTCCTCCCTGGAGAAGGGGCGCGGCCCGGTCGCGACCATCTTGGTTCAGAGCGGCACCCTCAAGAAGGGCGATACCGTGGTCGTGGGTAAGGAATACGGCCGAGTGCGTGCCCTGCTCGACGAGACCGGGCAACAGGTCAAATCGGCCGGCCCGTCCATCCCGGTGGTCGTGCTGGGTCTTTCCGGCACGCCGGAAGCCGGGGATGAACTGGTCGTGATCGAGGACGAGAAGAAGGCGCGTGAAATCGCCGAGTTCCGCGAGGCCAGGCAGCGCGATTCGCGCCTGGCGGCCCAGCAGGCGGCGAAGCTCGAGAACCTGTTCGACCAGATGAAGGAAGGCGAGGTCGAGTCCCTGAACGTGCTGGTCAAGGCCGACGTGCAGGGCTCCGCCGAGGCCATCCGCGACAGCCTGCAGAAGCTGTCGACCGACGACGTCAAGGTCAACGTCCTGATGAGCGGCGTGGGCGGGATCAACGAGTCCGACGTCAACCTCGCCGCCACGTCGAGCGCGATCGTGATCGGCTTTAACGTGCGTGCCGATGCCGCCGCTCGCAAGACGGCCGGCGAGCAGGATGTCGAGATACGCTACTACTCGGTCATCTACGAGATGCTCGACGACGTCAGGGCGGCCATGACCGGCCTGCTGGGCACCGAGACCCAGGAGAAGTTCGTCGGTCTGGCCGAGGTGCGCGACGTGTTCCGCTCGCCGAAGCTGGGCGCGATCGCGGGCTGTATGGTCACCGAGGGTCTGGTCAAGCGAAACAACCCGATTCGCGTACTGCGCGACAACGTGGTCATCTACGAGGGCGAGCTCGAGTCGCTGCGCCGCTTCAAGGACGATGCCCAGGAAGTGCGTGCCGGTATGGAGTGCGGCATCGGCGTGAAGAACTACAACGACGTCAAGGTCGGCGACCAGATCGAGGTCTTCGAGCGCTTCGAGGTCCAGCGGACCCTTTAAGGCGAACGTTATGGCACAGGGTTTTCAGCGCCACAAACGAGTGGCCGGCCAGATCAAGCGCGAGATCGCCGAACTGATCCGTGATTCCGGCGTGGACGGCGGGGCGAATGCGCCGTTGACCATGTTGACGGTCACGGACTGCGAGGTCTCGCGGGATCTTGCCCATGCGCGCATCTTCTACAGCGTACTCAATGCCGATGAGCAGCCGATCGCCGAGCAATGGCTCAACGAGGCGGCCGGTTTCCTGCGTGGCGAACTGGGTCACCGGATGCGCCTGCGCATCGTCCCGCAACTGACCTTCATCTTCGATAACTCGATCGAGCAGGGCATGCAGATGGATGCCCTGATTCGCGCCGTGCGTGACAAGGATGGCGACGCCGAGGACGATGGCACCGACGAGAATGGTGTCGATCGAGACGAGTCCGAGGAAGACGGCCGGCGCTAAGCCGGGTCCGTCAGTCGTATGGCACGCAAGCGTCGCGGTCGCGAGATCAATGGCATCGTCTTGTTCGACAAGCCGCTGGGCTCGAGTTCGAACCAGGCGCTGCAACGCGTTCGGCGGCTGTTCGATGCCGCCAAGGCCGGTCACACCGGCAGTCTCGATCCGGCGGCCTCCGGCCTGTTGCCGGTCTGCTTCGGCCAGGCGACGCGCATCTCCGGATTGCTGCTCGATGCCGACAAGACCTACCGGGTGACCGGCCGGCTGGGCACGCGGACCGACAGTGGTGATCTCGAGGGCGAGGTGATCGAGACGCGCGAGGTTCCGGCCATCGATAACGATGCGATGGAAGCGGTGCTGGGCCGTTTTCGGGGCCGTGTCGAGCAGGTGCCGCCGATGCACTCGGCGCTCAAGCACGAGGGCCGGCGCCTGTACGAGCTGGCGCGCGAGGGCAAGACCGTCGAGCGCAAGGCGCGCCCCATCGACTTTCACGAGATCACGCTGGAATCCCTCTCGGCCACCGAATTCACGCTGCGGGTGCACTCGAGCAAGGGTGCCTACATTCGCACCCTGGTCGAGGATATCGGCGAGGCGCTTGGCTGCGGCGCGGTGGTGATCGAGCTGCGCCGCATCGGCCTCGGCCCCTGGTCGATGGACGAGCAGCCGACCTACCGGCTAGAGGACCTCGAGGCGATCGCCGCCGAAGGCGGGCTCGAGGCCCCAGACGGTTTGGACCGTGTTATTCTCCCGATCGATTCGGCGCTTGGTGCGTATCCAGTCGTGATGCTGGACGCCTCGAGCGTTGACCCAATTCGCCATGGTCATCCGGTGTTTGTGCCCAACGCGCCACAAACCGGGTGGTTTCGACTCTATGCACCTGACGACCTTTTCCTGGGTATGGGGGAAGTGCTGGATGACGGGCGAACCGCGCCGCGACGATTGTTCGCGGCGTTGTAAGGGGCGTGCAAGCGCCCAAACGCATTGCGGGACGGTGGTTTCAGGGGATACGCCTGAGCTACTGACCCACGATGGACTTCAAAAGCTTCACCCAGGCAGATAGGAGAGTTCCCATGTCCCTGAACGAAAAGACCACCGCCGATATCGTTACCGAGTTCGGCAAAGACGCGAACGACACCGGTTCCCCGGAAGTTCAGGTCGCGCTGCTGACCCAGCGGATCACGCACCTGACCGAGCATTTCGCGACCCACAAGCAGGATCACCACTCGCGTCGTGGCCTGCTCAAGCTGGTCAACCAGCGTCGCAAGATGCTCGACTACCTCAAGTCCAAGAGCCTGACCCGCTACCAGGACTTGATCAAGAAGCTGGGCCTGCGCAAGTAAGCGCATCCCGGTTACACTTGAAACCCGTCGCATTGCGGCGGGTTTTTTGTTTGCGAGGTGGTCAGCCGATCGTCTCGTCGCCCATCGAACACATTTGATACGTCAGGAGCCAAGCGTGGCAGTGAGCAAGCAATCCTTCGAGTACGGTCAACACACCGTCACCCTGGAGACCGGCGAAATCGCCCGGCAGGCCAGCGGGGCGGTCATGGTCACCATGGGCGAGACGGTGGTGCTGGTCACCGCCGTGGTCGCGCCGACCGCGGATCCGTCCAAGGATTTCCTGCCCCTGACGATCGAATACCAGGAAAAGTTCTACGCCGCCGGGCGGGTGCCAGGCAGCTTCTTCCGCCGCGAGGGGCGTTCGACCGAGGGGGAAACCCTGGTCGCGCGCCTGATCGACCGGCCGGTGCGCCCGCTGTTCGCGAAGGGCTTCACCCATGAGACGCAGGTCATCGCCCAGGTGCTCTCGTTGGACCCCGAGGTCGACTCCGAGATCCCGGCACTGATCGGTGCGTCGGCCGCGCTGTCGCTCTCCGGGGCGCCGTTCGCCGGTCCGATCGG
Organism: Guyparkeria sp.; assembly: GCA_024636755.1. Classification (GTDB taxonomy): domain Bacteria; phylum Pseudomonadota; class Gammaproteobacteria; order Halothiobacillales; family Halothiobacillaceae; genus Guyparkeria. The sequence continues at coordinate 26,276 of JAGXGL010000092.1, forward strand.
TGCCGCGCGGGTCGGCCACATCAATGGTGAGTTCGTGCTCAACCCCAGCCCCGCGCAACTGACCGAGTCGCGTCTGGATCTCGTGGTGGCCGGTACCGACAAGGCCGTGCTGATGGTCGAGTCACAGGCCGATCAGTTGCCCGAAGATGTCATGCTCGATGCGGTCATGTTTGGTCATGAGCAGATGCACGCGGCCATCCAGGCGATCGAGGCCCTGGCCGCCGAGGCGGGTCGTCCGACCATGGAATGGACCCCGCCGGCCGACAATTCGGCGCTGGCCACCGAGATCGAGTCGGCCTTCCGCGCCGAGATCGAAGCCGCCTACCAGATCGCCGACAAGGCCGAGCGCGGCGGGCGTCTGGGGCAGTTGCGCGGCGAGATCCGCGAGCGTTTCGTCGATGAATCGGCCGAACCACCGGTCACCGAGAAGACGGTCGACGGGCTGGTGAAGGGCATCGAGTCCGCCGTGGTCCGTGGCGACATCCTTGCCGGCAAGCCGCGCATCGACGGGCGCGATACCCGCACCGTCCGACCGATCAGCATTCGCACCGGCTTTCTGCCGCGTGCCCATGGCTCGGCGCTGTTCACCCGTGGCGAGACCCAGGCGATGGTGGTGACCACGTTGGGTACGGCGCGTGACGCGCAAATGATCGATGCGGTGGGTGGCGAGCGCAAGGAACCGTTCCTGTTCCATTACAACTTTCCGCCGTTCTGTGTGGGGGAGACCGGCCGGTTCGGCATGCCCAAGCGCCGCGAAATCGGTCACGGCAACCTCGCGCGCCGCGGCGTCATGGCCGCCTTGCCGCCGGCCGCGGAGTTCCCGTACACGATCCGGGTCGTCTCCGAGATCACCGAGTCCAACGGTTCGTCCTCGATGGCCTCCGTCTGTGGCGCCTCGCTCGCCATGATGGATGCCGGTGTGCCGGTGAAGGCGCCGGTGGCCGGGATCGCCATGGGCCTGATCAAGGAAGGCGAGCAGTTCGTGGTGCTCACCGACATCCTCGGTGACGAGGATCACCTCGGTGATATGGACTTCAAGGTGGCGGGCACTGCCGAGGGTGTGAATGCCCTGCAGATGGACATCAAGATCGAGGGCATCAACCGCGAGATCATGGAAGAGGCCCTGCGCGAGGCGCGTGCCGGCCGCACCCATATCCTCGGCTGCATGAGCGAGGCGCTGGCCGAGGCTCGCACCGACCTGTCCTCGCACGCACCCCGCTTTATCACCGTGCGCATCAACCCGGAGCGCAAGGGCGATCTGATCGGCAAGGGCGGCTCGACCATCCAGGCGCTGACGAAGGAGACCGAAACCCAGATCGACATCAGCGAGGACGGGTTGGTCACCATCGCCGCGCCCAATGGCGAGGCCGCCGAGGAAGCCCGTCGCCGGGTCGAGGAGCTGACCGCGGAACTCGAGGTGGGCAAGATCTTTCACGGCAAGGTGGTGCGCGTGGTCGATTTCGGCGCCTTCGTCAACATCGCTCCGGGCAAGGACGGCCTGCTGCACATCTCCGAGATGGCGGAGGGCCGGGTTGAGAAAGTCACCGACATCGTCAACGAGGGCGACGAAGTGAAGGTCAAACTGCTCGAGGTCGATCGGCAGGGACGTCTGCGCCTGACCATGCGCTTCTCCGCATAGGTCGGCTGCGGTATGATGTGATCAAGCCCGTGATTCGATACGCCGGGCGCCCACGCGACAAGCCGTAGCACGCCATGGCAAATCCCGATCAAAACAATCCCCCCAGCGAGGAGACGGCCCAGCGGATCGTCCAGTCGGTGCGCCTCGCGCGCCAACCGATCGTCGATGCCGATCTCAACACCATCGGGTACGAACTGCTCTATCGGGCGGCGGATGCCGACCAGGTGGCTCGAATCGGCAATTCCAACCAGGCCACGGCATCGACCGTACTCAACGCCCTGAGTGAAATCGGTCTCGATAGCCTGGTCGGGGGCAAGCAGGCGTTCATCAATGTCCCGGGGAAGATGCTCTTCAGTGACGTGCTGGAGGGCATCGTGGCCCCGTCGGTGGTTCTGGAAGTCCTCGAGACGGTCGATTGCGATGAACGGACCGCCGAGGCCATCAAGCGCCTGAAGAAGGCCGGCTACCGGGTCGCGCTGGATGATTTTGCGCCCGAATCGATCGACCAGCCCTGCGTGGCCGAGTGCCATTACGTCAAGTTCGACGTCCTGGCGGTGGGGGTAGACCGGATCATCGCGGCACTGCCTGTGGCGCGCCAAGTCGGGGTCAAGGTCATTGCCGAAAAGGTCGAGGAGTGGGAGGTCTACGATCGCCTGCGCGAGGCCGGGGTGGATTACTTCCAGGGGCATTTCGTCTCCCGCCCGGAGATGGTGGTCCGGCCGACCGTGCGGGCCTCCAAGGCGAACCTGATGGGGCTCTTGATCCTCCTGCAGGACGACGAGGCCTTGATGGGCGAGATCGTCGAGCGCATCAATACCGATCTGGCCTTGAGTTACCGGCTATTGCGGCTGGTCAACTCGGCTGCCATCGGCCTGCGTCGGCAGGTCGATTCGGTCGAGGAGGCGGTGCGCTTGTTGGGGCTGAAGGCGGTGCGCAGCCTGGTCTACCTGTCCGCGCTCACGGGCGTGGATGGCAAGCCGCCGGCCCTGATCCACAACACCATGATCCGGGCGCGGTTTGCCGAATTGCTGGCGGAACAGAGCCACCTGGCGAACCCACCGACCGCCTTCCTCGTCGGTCTGTTCTCGAATCTCGATGCCTTCTACAACCAGCCGCTGGCCCAGTTGATCGACGAGTTGCCATTGACCGACGACATCGCCAAGGCGCTGTTGGAAGGGCAGGGCAGTCTCGGTGAATTGCTCGAGTACGTCCGTTTTTACGAGAAGGGCCAATGGCTCGAGGCCGATGGCGAGACCGCGATCTCGTCACTCAACGAGGTTGCCCCGAACTGCTATCTCGATGCCGTGCGTTGGGACGAGGCGCTGAGGGAGGCGTTGGGCGGGCCCTGACACCCAGCCGCGGTTCTCCCCCCGAAAAGTGAGAGGGCCGTGATCGATGATCACGGCCCTTCTTTACTATCCGCGGTCGACTGTGTCGAGGTTTCTCAGAACCGGCCGATGCTCGGGTTGATGTAGCTCAACAGCTCGCTGTGCTGACGGTTCATGCGTCGAATGATTTCGCGCACGCTGTGCACGATCGCGCGCATCACCTTGTAGACGAGGATCGGGTGGTCGACCAACAAGGCCTCGAGATGGGCGCGGTCAAGCATGACCACGTGCGCGTCGCCGACGGCGCGGAGGGTCGCGCTGTGCGGCGTCCCGTCGAGAAAGCCCGACTCGCCCGCCAGTTGCCCGGTCTCGAGCAGGTGCAGCGTGTCGGAAAATCCGCGGCCGGTATCGCGGCTGACCGCGAACCGCCCCTGGACGACGACGAACAGCGTGTCGCTGCTATGGCCTTCCTCGAACAGGATCTCGCCGTTACCTATCTCGCGACGCGTGCAAACGTTGGCGAGCAAGCGGCACTGATCGTCGTTGAGTTCCTGGCCCAACGCGGTCTGCTTGAGCTCCTCGCCGTTTACGACTTCTTTCGTCATGGTCTTTCCTGTTGCCGTTTGACGGATGGGCGTAGCCCGGTTCAGGGCATGGCCTTGAGCGGCTCGGCCGGGAGGTTGCCGATGTCGGCCGCGTCGTCGGCGCCCTCGGCATCATCGCCGTTCTCGGCGTCTTCCGCAGTCTCTTCCGCGGTCTCTTCCGTGGAGCCGGCCTCATCGTTGGCCTCGGCCTGATCGTCATCGCGCTCGACCATCGAACGCACGTCGCTGGTGAGAATTTCGACATTGGCCGATTCACGCAGCTCGGCAATCATGTCGTTGATGGCATCACGCCGGGCCTGATCTTCCAACTCCGGACGCATCTGCTCAAGCGTCGGCTTGGGCAAAGGTCGGGTTTCTTCGAGCCGGATGATGTGCCAGCCAAACTGCGTCTCGACCGGGTTGTCTGCACGCTGACCCGGCTCCAGAGCACCGACGGCCTCGGCGAAGGGTTCGACCATCTGGTCGAGGGAGAACCAGCCCAGATCACCGCCAGATTCACCCGAACCGGTGTCCTTGGAGTGCTCCTGGGCCAGTTCAGCGAAGTCCCCGTCCTGGTCGAGCTCCGCGATCAGCTCGCGAGCGGTCTCCTCGTCCTCGACCAGGATGTGCATGGCGCGGTACTGGGTTTCCTCGCCCAAGGCTTCCATCTGGCGTTCGTAGGCCGCCTCAACCTCCGCGTCGTCCACTTCGATCTCGGTCATGAAGTCCATGAGATAGGCGTTGGCGAGCTGGTTGTCGATCGCGTTCTGCACGCGTGCCTGGGTGCGCGGGGCGCTGTCCAGCCCCTGTTCACGGGCGCGGTTGGCCAGCAGTCGCAACTCGACCATGCGGCTGACCAGGCGTTCCTCGGGCACCTCGGCGCCCAGGTTTTCCTTCACCACCTCGAGGTTCTCGCGGTAGAGCGGGGAGCCATTGATGCGCGCGATCACTTCGCCGCCCTCGATGGTGGCGAACGCGTCGGACGAGTTGCCCTGCTGCCCCAGCGGGGTCTTCTCGGCGGACTGCGGGCGGTCGTCGCTGCAACCGGTCATTGCGCCGGCACTGATCAGCAGGCCCGCGCTCAGCGCGATCGCCAGCCGGTGGCGACGGTGGGGGATGCGGTCGGTGGTCAGTTTGCTATCCATGATAAGTATCCTGTGGTTTCTTGGTCTGGTTCGTTTTTGGTTGTGACGGGGCACCAAACCGACGTTAGCCGGTGGCGCCGAAAATTGGTTTGTAGGGGCGCACGTCGACCGAGGCATACACGCCGCCGGCCTGAAACGGGTCGGCCTCGGCCCAGGCACGGGCCGCCTTGAGGTTCTCGAAGGCCGCGACGATCAGGCTGCCCGACAGCCCGCGGTCCGGGGCGGCCGGGTCGATCGGCAGAGGGCCGGCAGTAAGGATTCGACCCTCATTGGTCATCGACTCGATGCGCGCGCGGTGCGCGTCGCGGTGCTTTGCCCGCAGCGGGGCGCTGTCGGCCACGTCATTGGCCATGATCATAAACCATTGCATTGGCGGTGCGTCCTCCGTCGCTATCAGGGGCCATCCGGGCGGCGGTCAGGGGCGTTCGTCACCATCCTGCGGGCCGGATTCTGTCTCGACCTCGGCCGGTCGTTCGGCGTACAGGCCGAGATAGAGCCCCTGCAGGATCATGAACACGAAGGTCATGCCCATCAAGCCGAACAGCTTGAAGTTGACCCAGAACGCCTCGGAAAACTGGTAGGCGACCAGGATGTTGGCCACGCCCGAAATCAGGAAAAAGCCCACCCAGGCCCAGTTGACTCGGTGCCAGATGGCCTTGGGGACCTGGATGACGTGCTCCATCATGCGCTGGACCAGCGGCTTCTTGCCGATGAATGCACTGCCGAGGAACACCAGCGCGAACAGCCAGTTGAGGATGGTGGGCTTCCACATGATGAACAGCGGGTTGTGCAGGATCAGCGTCATGCCGCCGAACAGGACGATCAGGCCGGCCGAAACCCAGTGCATTCGTTCGACCTTGCGCCATATCAGCCACCCGGCGGCGATCTGTACCACCGAGGCGATCATGGCCACCGCGGTGGCCACGTAGATACCCTGCAGGTGGTAGGCACCAAAGAACAGCAGGATAGGGAAGAAGTCGAACAGGAATTTCATCGTCTCTCGCGTAACGGTAAGGAGCCTGGTAGTCGAGGCTGGCAGGACGTGCCCGCAAGCCGCTTGCAGTACACTAACATGGGCCCGAGGGCGCGCGGAGCGAGCCGCTCGGCTGCTCGCTCTCCCGCCCGACTGACCGGGCCCGCCAACATTGCCATCCGACGCCATGAGGGGCATCCATGACCAGAGTGCTCGACATCCATCCCGAGACCCCCCAGCCACGCTTCGTCAAGCAGGCCGCCGAGGCGATTGCCCGGGGACAGATCGTGGTCGTACCGACCGACTCGGGCTACGCGCTTGCCTGCCGCCTGGAAGACAAGAACGCGATCGAGCGCATTGGGCGGATCCGGCGTGACGACGGCATCCATCATATGACCCTGTCGGTGCGCGATCTATCCGAGCTGGGCGTCTATGCCAAGGTAGATAATGTCCAGTTCCGTTTTCTCAAGAGCCACATCCCTGGCCCCTACACCTTCATTCTGCCGGCCACGCGCGAGGTCCCCCGGCGATTGCAGCACGAGAAGAAACGCTCGATCGGCCTGCGAGTCCCGTCCCACGTGGTCCTGCGCGGCATCCTCGAGTCCCTGGACGCACCGATCCTGAGCGCCTCGCTGGTGATCCCGGACCTTGATGAGCCGCTGGACGATCCGGAGCTGTTCCCGACCGCGGTCACCAACCAGGTCGACCTGATCGCCGGCGCAGGCTTTCTCGAACAGATACCGGGCACGGTGCTCGACCTGACCGGCGAGAATTTCGACGTCCAGCGCGAAGGCCTCGGCGGCGTACCGCCCGAACTGGCGGACTGAGTCGGACGTGCTCGAGCTCTCGTTCCTGCAGAAGATCGCGATCGGCATCCTGCCGATCCTGCTGGCGGTGACCGTGCATGAAGCGGCGCACGGCTATGTCGCCAACGCGCTGGGTGATCCCACCGCCAAGCGGGCCGGGCGCCTGACGCTCAATCCGATTCCCCACATCGACTGGTTGGGCACGCTCGTCGTGCCGCTGCTGATGTACCTGTTCACCCCGTTCGTCTTCGGTTGGGCCAAGCCGGTGCCGATCAACGCCGCCCGTCTGCGCGACCCGCGCCGCGGCATGTTCCTGGTCGCGGCCGCCGGGCCCGGGGTCAATATCTTGATGGCACTCGGCTGGGCGCTGGTCACCGTGCTGGCGTTGAAAGGACTGGACGGCGGCATGCGGTTTGCCGAAGCGTTGGCCCTGATGGGGCAGGTGGGGATCTTCATCAACCTGATACTTGCCGTGTTCAACCTGTTGCCGATCCTGCCGCTCGACGGCGGGCGAATGCTGGTGGCGGTGCTGCCGGCGAGTTGGGGCGATCAGTTGTCACGCTTCGAGTCGTGGGGCTTGCCGATCGTGGTGGTGCTGTTGGTCAGCGGGGTGCTTTCGGCGATCCTGCTGCCGATCATGGGCACGCTGCTCGGCTGGTTCAACGCATTGATTCATGTCTTCTGAGGGCCGTATTCCACAAAGCGACTCGCGACGCTGGGTCGACGCCACGCCGCGGGTGTCCGGCGAGCCGCTCGAGCAATTGCCGCTGGATCTCTACATCCCGGCAGACGCACTGGCGATCTGGCTGGAACAGTTCGAAGGGCCGCTCGATCTGCTGCTCTACCTGATTCGCAAGCACAACATCGACATCCTCGAGATCCCGGTCGCGCGGGTCACCGAGCAGTACCTCGACTATCTTGCTCTGATGAAGTCGATGGCGATCGAACTGGCGGCCGAGTACCTGCTGATGGCCGCCTGGCTGACCGAGATCAAGTCACGCATGCTCCTGCCCCCCGAACCGCGCGATGACGACGAGGAGGAGCCACTCGACCCGCGCGCCGAGCTGGTCGAGCGGCTGCTCGAGTACGAGCGCACCACTCGGGCGGCGGGCCTGCTCGACGAGCAACCACGGCGGGGGCGCGACTGGTTCGACCTGTCGACCGAGCCGCCCGATCGCCTGCCGGCCCCGGCGGTGCCGGCCGATCTTGCCGGCTTGATCGCGGCGATGCAGGGGCTGATGCGTGAAGGTAGCGTCCGACGTGCCCATCACGTGCGGGCCGAGGCCCTGAGCATCCGCCAGCGGATGACCGAGATTCTCGTTGCCCTGGCCGAACGGCCGAGCTGCGAACTGTCCGAGGTCTTCCATGTCGAGGAAGGGCGCATGGGGGTCGCGGTGACCACGGTGGCCGTGCTGGAACTCGCTCGCACCCACGCACTCGACTGGTCGCAGGAAAGCCCCTTTGGGCCCGTGACATTGTTTCGCCTGGCCGGCAAGACCCCCGAGCCGGCCGTTGAAGAGGAGATGCCCCGATGACCGAGAAGGCGCCCCCCTCGGACCACGCCGATACGCCCGTGTCCTCGGGTAGCGAGCCCCCCGAGGGGTTGGTCGAACTGGTCGAGGCCTTGTTGCTTACGGTCGACGAGCCTCTGTCGCTTGAGGCGCTGAGCACCATGGTGGGGCAGGAGACGGCCCCCGAGTTACTTGAGGCCGCGCTGGTACGCGTGGCTAAGCGTTGGCAATCGCATCGCTTTATCGAGTTGGCCAACCGAGAGGTCGGTGGGCGCCGCGTCTGGCACTTGGTTGCCACCGCCGCTGTCGCACCGTATCTCAAGGCCGGCGACCCGGGAAGGGTGCCGAAGCTCAGCCGCGCGGCACTGGAGACGCTGGCGCTGATCGCCTGGCGCCAGCCGATCACCCGTGGCGAGATCGAGGCGGCGCGTGGTGTGGCGGTCAATCCGCAGATCCTCAAGCAACTGGCCGAACGCGGCTGGGTGCGGAGTCTCGGCGTCAAGGACAGCCCGGGACGGCCGGAGATGCTGGGAACCACGCGCGAGTTTCTCGGCGACTTCGGCCTGAATTCGCTCGCGGAGCTGCCGGATTTCGAACGTTTCGCCGGTCAGGACGATATCGATGTGTGAACCGCTGTGCCGCCCGATTGAACATCGGCGCGCAAACCGCGACAGGGAAAGGTCATGACACAACATTCCGCCGATGAGATCCGCAGTCTCGATCAGCTGATCGAGCAGGCGCGCGCCCTGCCGCCGGCCCCGACGGCGGTGGTCGGTGCCGACGAGGCGCACATTGTCGAGGCCGCCCATCACGCGGCCGAGGCCGGCCTGATCGAGCCGGTACTGATCGGTCGGGCCGCGCGTATCGAGGCGTTGATGGCCGAGCAGGGCGTGGCCTTTCCGGTCATCGACGCGCCCGGTCCGGAACAGGCGGCGCGAGCGGCGGTCGATGCGGTCGAGTCCGGCCGGGTCAGCCTGCTGATGAAAGGGGCGATTCACAGCGACGTGTTCCTGCGGCCGATCATCCGGGAACTGCGGCGCGGCCCGCGGATATCGCACGTGTTCATGGCCGAGATGGCGAGCTACCACAAGCTGCTGTTCATCACGGATGCGGCGATCAATATCCAGCCGGACGTGCGCGCCAAGGCCGAGATCCTGCAGAATGCGGTCAATCTGACCTGGTGGCTGGGCAATAAACGGGCCCGGGTGGCGGCTCTGTCGGCAATCGAGATGGTAAATCCGGCCATTCCCTCGACCCTGGATGCGGCCTGCTTGGCCAAGATGGGCGAGCGCGGCCAGATCGCGCATGCGCAGATTGACGGGCCGTTGGCCTTCGACACGGCGATCTCGGCCGAATCGGCGCGCATCAAGGGCCTGATCAGCCCGGTCGCGGGCCACGCCGATATCCTGTTGGTTCCGGATCTGGTCTCAGGCAATATCCTCTACAAGGATCTCGAGTATCTGGCCGGGGCGCGCTTTGCCGGCATCGTGCTGGGTGCCTGCGTGCCGGTGGTGCTGACCTCGCGGGCCGATCCCGAGGAGGTGCGGATCGCCTCGCTGGCCCTGGCCCGCGTGGCGGCCCATCGTCAGGCGCGGGTCGACCCGCTGCCGCCGTTCGAGGCCGGCGGTTGTGGTCACCCGCCGCATTGATACTCGGCCGGCCTCGAGCGGGGCCGGCATCGATGCCAGCCGTTTCGACCGCTTCCACGTTTCACGTTTCACGACGTCAAAGCCCGTACAGCCGAAGGACTTTCACCCATGCCATTGCACGAACTTGCCGGCCAGACCCCGCCCCGTGATTTTCTTGTCGACGTGCCGCGTCTGATCAGTGCCTACTACCAGAACGCCCCGTTGGTGGACGACCCGTCGCAGCGCATTACCTTCGGCACCTCGGGGCATCGCGGCTCGAGCCTGACCGGCTCGTTCAACGAGGGCCACATTGCCGCGGTGACCGCCGCACTGGTCGAGTACCGCCGCAGTCAGGGTATCGACGGGCCCATCCTGATTGGCATCGACACGCACGCACTGGCCTGGCCGGCATTCATGACCTGCGTCGAGGTGTTGGCGGCCGCCGGCGTGTCGTTCCGCTATCAGCACGACAATGCCCCGACCCCCACGCCGGTGATTTCCCAGGCGATCGTCGCGGCCAATCGTCGCGGCGCGTCGCGTTGTGATGGCATCATCCTGACTCCGTCGCACAACCCGCCCGGTGACGGCGGCTTCAAGTACAACCCGCCTCACGGTGGCCCGGCGGATACCGAGGCCACCGGCTGGATCGAGCGTCGCGCCAACGAGTTGCTGGCCGACTGGCAGGCCATCTCCCGCCAGCCGTTCGATCGGGCGATCAAGGGCGATGCCGCCCAGGGCGTCGATTTTATCCGCCCCTACGTCGAGGCACTCGACACGGTCGTGGACATGCAGGCGATCGCCCGGGCCGGTGTCTCGATCGGTGTCGATCCGATGGGCGGGGCCGGGCTGCCCTACTGGGAGCCGATCGCCGAGTACTACGGTCTCGATCTGACCGTCGTCAATCGCCAGATCGAGCCCGATTTCCGCTTCATCCCGCTGGATCACGACGGCAAGATCCGCATGGACTGCTCCTCGCCGTACGCGATGGCGGACCTGCTCAAGATCAAGGATCGCTTCGATGTCGCCTTCGGCAACGACACCGATGCCGACCGCCATGGCATCGTCAGCCCCGAGGGCGGGTTGATCAATCCCAACCATTTCCTGTCCGTGGCGATCGATTACCTGTTCGGCCATCGGCCCGACTGGCGCGACGATCTCAAGGTGGGCAAGACCATCGTGTCGAGCTCGATGATCGATCGTGTCGCCGGTGGACTGGGACGCGAGGTCTACGAGACGCCGGTGGGCATCAAGTGGTTCCAGCCGGGACTGACCGACGGCTGGTTGGGTTTTGGTGGCGAGGAATCCGCCGGGGCGACCTTCCTGGCCCGCAACGGCGAGGTCTGGAACACCGACAAGGACGGGTTGACCATGGGGCTGCTGGCCGCCGAGATCCTTGCGGTGACCGGGGAGGACGTCTGGGCACGCTTCAATCGCCTGATCGACCGCTTTGGGCAGCCGTTCTACGCCCGTCGCGATGCCGAGCTGAGCGCCGAGCAGAAGGAGCGCTTCAAGGCACTCGACCCGAGCCAGCTCGCGATCAACACCCTGGCCGGCGAGTCGGTCACCGGTATCCGCACCCAGGCCCCGGGCAACCAGGCGCCGATTGGCGGGCTCAAGGTGGAGACGGCCAATGGCTGGTTTGCCGCCCGCCCGTCCGGGACCGAGCCGATCTACAAGATCTACGCCGAGAGCTTCCGGGACCCCGGCCACCTCGAGGAAATCTTCGCCCAGGCCGAACAGGTCGTCGGCGATGCGTTAAACGGTTAAGGGCGGCCCATGGACGTGACGCGGCCAAGCCGCTATCATGCCGCCCTTGCTTGGTGAGGATGCCTTCACCAGAAACGCGCCCGTAGCTCAGCTGGATAGAGTGTCGGCCTCCGAAGCCGAAGGTCACAGGTTCGAATCCTGTCGGGCGCACCAGACATAAGGCGGTTACCTGTCGCCACGAAAACGCCCCCGCGAGCGCTGCTCCGGGGGCGTTTTCGTGGGTGGCCCCGGCCGAACTGGCGTCTACGATTGGGCCGTCTCGAGGTGATCGCAGATCTGACGGTTGTTGATCAGACAGTGGGTGAGGTCGTCGAGCGGCATGGGCTTGGCGAACAGGTAGCCCTGCAGGATGTCGCAACCCCAACCCACCAGGATGTCGCGCTGGGCCTCGGTCTCGATGCCCTCGGCGACCACCTTGATGCCCAGGTGGTGGGCCATCGAGATCACCCCCTGCACGATCGCGGCGTCGTCGGCACTGTGCTCCACGCCGTTGATGAAACTGCGGTCGATCTTGAGCTTGTCGATCGGCAGGTGCTTGAGATAGCTCAGGCTGGAAAAGCCGGTACCGAAATCGTCGATCGAGACCGTGATGGCGCTGTCACGCAGTTGCTGCAGGGTCTCAATGGCCGTCTCGGTTTCGTTCATCAAGATGCCCTCGGTCAGTTCGAGTTCCAGCCGATTGGCCGGCAGCCCGCTGAGCTCGAGCACCCGCCGAATGGTGGCGAGGAAGTTGGGGCGATTGAACTGCACCGGCGAGAGGTTGATCGCCACCCGGCCTTCCGCCATGCCAAGGTCGATCAGGGTCTTCATGTCGCGACAGGCGCGTTCGAGGACCCACTCGCTCAGCGGGATGACCTGGCCGGTTTCCTCGGCGAGCGGAATGAAGGTGGCCGGCGAGATCCAGCCGTGGGTCGGGTGGTGCCAGCGCAACAGGGCCTCGAACCCGGCGATGCGGCACTCCGCGGCCAGTATCAGGGGTTGATAAAAGACCTGGAAGTCACCGTGTTCCAGTGCCTCCTGCAGGTCATTGCGCAGGCCCACCCGCTGACGGACTTGACTGTTGATCTCCTCGTTGAAGAGCTGGCAGGTGTTGTGTCCCTGTTGCTTGGCCCGGTACATGGCCATGTCGGCCTGCTGGATCAGGGTGCCGGGATTTCTCATGTCCGGTTCGCTGATGGCGATGCCGATACTCGCACTCAAGTACAGTTCGTGCTCGTCGATGCGATAGGGGCGACTGATCTCCGGCAGCAGTCGTTCGGCAACCAGCAGGGCCGCGTCTTCGCCGTCGATATCGGCGAGCAGAGCGATGAACTCGTCGCCACCGAACCGGGCGAACGTGTCCTCCGCCCGCATTTGGTCTTCGAGCCGGCGTGCCACTTCGACCAGGATCTTGTCGCCGACGGCGTGACCGAGGCTGTCGTTGATCGGCTTGAATTCGTCGAGGTCGATGAACAGCACTGCCACGCGGGTGGCGCGCCGGCGGGTCATCTCGATGGCCTGTCGCAGGCGGTCCTCGAACAGGCCGCGATTGCCCAGGCCCGTGAGGGCGTCATGGGTGGCATTGAAGGCCAATTGCGCCTGGTAGGACTTGTGGGCGGAGACATCGTTTTGCAGCCCGACGAAGTGCGTGACCTCGCCATGCTCGTCCTCGACCGGTGACACATGCAACTCGTTCCAGAACTGGCTGCCGTCCTTGCGATAGTTTCGTAGCAGCACGCGCACGGGCTCTTTCGCGGCCAGTGCATGGCGAACCTGTTCGACGGTGGCGGGGTCGGTCTGTTCGCCCTGCAGGAAGCGGCAGTTGCGCCCCAGTACCTCCTCGGCACGGTAGCCGGTGATCTGGCAAAAGGCGGCGTTCGCGTAGACGATCGGCAGGTCGGGCTGCCTCGCATCGGCAATGATGACGCCGTGCATGCTCGCCTCGACACTGCGTTCGAGCGTGCGCAGGCGTCGCTCCTGGCCCTTGCGCAGCGTGACGTCCTTGGCAATGCCGTAGGCCGCCTCGATCTGGCCGTTGATCACGATTGGCAGGAAGGTGACGTCGAATTCATGTCGGGTGGCATCGTCGTGCGTGACGGTCAGTTCGGTGACCTGGGTCCGGCCGCGAACGGTACGCTCGATTGCCTGCTGGACCGCGACCCGCTCGGACGCGTCGATCAGTTCGATCAGCGACTGCCCCGACAGCTCGTCGCAGGAGCGATTGAGCATGGTTTCGGTGGTGTGATTGAACGTCTGCAGCCGCCCGTGGTTGTCCAACGAGAAGACCGCGTCCGGGTTGTAGGCGAACAGCGAGCGATAGCGTTGCTCGTTCTCCTCGAGGGCGATGCGATCGCGGTGACGCTCGATGGCCAGCGAAACCAGGTCTGCCGCCCGGGCAATCTGGCGGCGATGGGCCTGCGAGGGGGTTCCCGGCACGCTACGGTAGCTGGCAAAGGTGCCGAGCACCTCGCCGTCGGAGGCGATCAGGGGATAGGACCAGCAGGAACGCAGGCCATTGTCGATGGCCAGTTCGGCAAAACCGGCCCAGCGCTCGTCCTGAGCGATATCTTCGGTGAACACCGGCTCCCGGCGGTGGGCCGACGTGCCGCTGGTGCCGAAGTCGGTGGTGATCGGGATCATGGTCATGGCCGCCCGGTAGGCGGCATTGAGGCTGGGCGCGGCGGCCAGGTGCAGGTTCTCGCCGGCCTCGTCACTGAGCATGATCGAGCAGCGCGAGTCGGGATCATGCTCCTCCATCAACTCGCACACCGAGACCAGCGTGTGTTCGAGCGACTCCGAGTGCAGGATCATCTGCTGGATGATCTGCTGTGATTCAAGCTCGCGTCTCGCCGTTGACAGCCGGCGCGTCTGCTCGAGCCGACTGCGCCCCAGCGCCAGCAGCAGCACGACCAGGTATGTGATCGCAAGACCAACGAGGGCGACCGCCGACGGCAGCACGGCGGCGATGGCCGGTTCTTGCCCTTCCTCGAGGTAACTGGTGGCGGTCACGTTCGGGCCGAAGGGCAGCGTCGCTTCCCGTTGGGCAAGCACTACTTGGTGATCATGGTGCACCGGGTCGCTGCGGAGCTCGATGTGGGTGCCATCGGCGAAATCGAGATGTACGGCCAGCGGACGGCTGGTCGGGCGCCTCGCCTTTTCGATCACGTGGTTGAAATCGAGCAGGGCGAGAAACTGCTGTTCACGCCGCTGCGGATTGACCATGGGCACGGCAACCAGAACGGTGCTGCTGCCGTGGGACGGGGTGTCGGCCAGCAGAAGCAATCGGGGTGAGGGTCGAGGTTCGGAGAGCCAGTCCCGGGTCTCCGGTTGCGAGAGCAATTGGTCGAGCAGGTCGCGGCCGCTGGGCCCGCGGTTCGATTGCCACACGGCCTGCTGTCGATCGTCCAGCATGGCGAGGACCTGCAGGCTCTCCATGTCGCGTAGGTAGGATTGAGCCTCGCGCTCACGGAGCGAAGCGGCCGTGGGCAGTCGGCCGATCAGTTGCCAGCGTTCGGCCAGACGCCCCAGTGTTTGTACGCGGTCGGTGAGCACCTGATGACAGACGCTTTCGACCTGGTCGAGCTGGGCCTCGCCCATTGCCCGCAGGTCGCGATTGTGGATTAGCGACAGCTCGTGCCACGCCAGGGCCGCGAGCAGCGAACCGATCAGGCCGGCCGTCACCGCGAGCGGGCCCAATTCCCTGAGGTCAGTTTGGCGCAGGCGGCTGGCGAGCAGCATTGCGCCGCCGAACAGCAGGGTGAATAGCACGGCCACCCAGGCGGCCGTTGTGTGAAATTGCAGCCAGGGCGAGTTGCCCAGCAGCATCCAGAGCACCGAGATGCCGCCGAGGAACAGCATGAGTGTGCCGACCCAGCGCCAGGGGCGTCGCGCCAGACGCGAGCTGCCGGGGATCATCAGGCAACTGGCAATGGCGACCAGCAGCAGGGCCGCCTCGATGGAGAGGTGGTCGCTGTCGTTCTGAGTGGGCCCCACGGAGGTCGGCAGATGGATGCCATTGACGGCGAGGCTGTAGCCGACCAGGAGCAGAAGGCCGGCGCCGGATGCGGTATGCATCCCCCGCCAGCCCTGCAGATGCGCACCAAGACCCAGGCCGGCCAGCAGGGCAGCCAGGGCGGTTTCTCGAGGCAGGGGCAGGCCCAATGGGCCCGGATCGGTGATCAGTAGTGGCGCGAGCAGGCCCATCGTGCCGATCGTCAGGCACGCGGCTACCACCATCAGCAGGTAGGATTTGGTCAATAGTGGGCTGTCGGTGGTGGGCGTCATCAGGGCGAGGAAGTGCACCGTTGGGTAGTTGGGCCGGTTTTTGGTGCGTATGCCTTGGCTCGGGTCATCCCTCCCCAGGCAGTTGCCCATTGTTCAGGAGGCACGGCCAATGTTGAATCATGCTAATTGTCAGCCCGCTTGAACATAAATCAAACTTTTTTACTGGGTTATTCGTTTGAAGCGTATCAGTCGTGGCCCGGCGGTTTAAATCCAACGTCGGGTACGGGCTCGATAGGCGGAATAGCCGGCGCCGAATCGTTGCGTCAGGGCCCGCTCTTCACCGCGGACCTGAAGGCGGTCGAGGAACCAAACGAACGCGCCGATCACGACAAGCCCGGCCGGGTGGCCGAACCAGCTGACCACCCCGGCCAGCAACAGGGCGTCACCGAGGTAGATCGGGTTGCGACTGAGGCGATAGATGCCGCTGGTGACCAGGTGGCGGCTGCGTTCGGGGTGAATCGGGTTGATGGTGGTGTGCGCCTGCCACAGGGAGAACACCGCGGCCAGCATCAACATGCCGCCGGTAATGAAAAACGCCCAGGCGAGCCAGTGTAGCCAGGGCCAGTCGAGCGTTGCGCTCGGCCAGCCCGCCGCGAGGGCATACGCGAGGGCGATGCCGATCAGCAGGGCGACGGGTGGTGGAATCAGCTTGGTGAGCATGGTTGGGCCTTTGAGAATGGAGAGGACTGCCTTGGCGCAGTCTAGTTTGGTCGTGCTGGGAATGACATCACGTGGCGCGCGCGTGGTTTATACGTTGCGGGCGATGGCCTAAAGTCCGTATCAGACTCGTTCAGATTCGTTCAGACCTTCCCTGACCAAGAACCCGCTGGCCCCGGTTCGGGTCCGCGGGAGGTCCAGCGAATACGGCTAAAAAATACGGATAAAAACCTTCCCCTAGAGAGGATCGCCATGTTGTCCAGACTCAAGAGCCGCTCGGTATTGCTGACCGGACCGGATGCCGAGAGCAAGCGTGAGGCAGTACGCGCGTATTTCCATCGCACGATGGACACCTACGAGAAGCTGTTCGAGGTGCTTACCGATGACCAGGCTTTCTACGAGCGGCCCGAGCCCCTGCGTCACCCGCTGATCTTCTATTTCGGCCATCCGGCCACCTTCTACATCAACAAGTTGGTTACGGCGAAGGCGACCACGCGCATCGATCCCCAGCTCGAAGGCATGTTCGCCATCGGCGTCGACGAGATGAGTTGGGATGACCTCAACGATGCGCACTACGACTGGCCGTCGGTCGACCGGGTGCGCGAGTATCGTCGCAAGGTGCGTGAGCGCGTCGATCAGTTGATCTCCGAGCTCGACTGGACGCCGCCGGTGCGCTGGGACGATCCCCCCGTCTGGTCGATCTTCATGGGCATCGAGCACGAGCGCATTCACCTGGAGACCTCGTCGGTGTTGATTCGCCAGCTCGATCTCACGTGGGTACGGCCGCACGACGACTGGCCGGTTTGCGATACCGCGGCCGCGGCGCCTGCTGCCGCGCCTGCCAACGAGTTGCTCGAGGTGGCCGGCGGCACGGTGGTGCAGGGCAAGCCGCATGACGCGCCCCTGTACGGCTGGGACAACGAATACGGGCGGCTGGAGACGCGGGTGAAATCGTTTCAGGCCAGCCGCATGCAGGTTTCCAACGCCGAATTCCTCGCCTTCGTCGAGGCCGGCGGTTACGAGACGCCCGAATGGTGGACCGAGGAGGGGCGGCGCTGGCTCGAATTTCGCGCAGCCCGTCACCCGAACTTCTGGGTGCCGCGCGGGGAGGGCTTTGCCTACCGGGCCATGACCCACGAGATCGAGATGCCGTGGGACTGGCCGGTGGACGTCAACTACCTCGAGGCCAAGGCGTTCTGCAACTGGCTGTCCGAGACCACGGGCCGGTCCATCCGTCTGCCCACCGAGCCCGAGTACGAGCGCCTGCGCCAGGTGTCCGGTGTGCCGGACGAGCCGGAGTGGGGTGAACGGGCGCCGGGCAACATCAATCTCGAGTACTGGGCCTCGGCCTGCCCGGTCGACCGCTTCGCCCAGGGCGACTTCTTCGATGTGATCGGCAACGTCTGGCAATGGACCGAGACGCCGATCGATGCCTTCGAGGGCTTCGAGCCGCACCCGATCTACGACGATTTCTCGGTGCCGACCTTCGACAACCAGCACAACCTGATCAAGGGCGGCTCCTGGATATCGACCGGCAACGAGGCGACGCGCGACGCCCGCTACGCCTTCCGCCGGCACTTCTTCCAGCACGCCGGTTTCCGCTACGTCGAGGGTGAACCGGTACGCCCGCCGGCCAGCAGGGACGAGGGCTACTACGAGACCGACGCCCAGCTGGCGCAATACTGCGATTTCCACTTCGGCCGTTCGTACTTCGGTGTCGCCAACTTTCCGCGCGCGTTGGCTGAGTACGCACTGCGCGAGATGGAGGGGCGCGCTCATGGGGCGGCGTTGGATATCGGCTGTGCTACCGGGCGGGCGACCTTCGAGCTCGCGCCGCATTTCGAGTCGGTCACCGGTCTGGATTTCTCGGCGCGTTTCATCCAGATCGCCCAGGCGATGCTCGACGAGGGGCAGATCGCCTACGCGCTGCCCACCGAGGGTGAACTGACCGAGGATCGTGCCGCCTCATTGGCCGGGCTCGGGCTCGAATCGCGCGACAACATCGCGTTCTGGCAGCAGGACGCCTGCAACATGAAACCGCACTTTGCCGGCTACGACCTGGTGCTGGCGGGCAACCTGATCGACCGGCTCTACGACCCGGGCAAGTTCCTCGACGACATCGCCGGGCGCATCAATCCCGGCGGCCTGCTGCTGATCGCCTCGCCCTACACCTGGCTCGAGGACTGCACGCCGCGCGATCGCTGGCTGGGTGGATTCGTCGAGGACGGCCGTCCCGTCAGCACATTCGACACGCTGATCAAGCGCCTGGAGCCGAACTTCGAGTTGGTGGGTGAGCCGGCGGAGATCCCGTTCGTGATCCGTGACACGGCCCGGCGCTACCAGCATACGGTCAGTCAGGTGACTGTATGGGCGCGCCGATGAGTGCCGACGCCCCCTCTACCGACTTCACCCGCTTGGCCCAGTACCCCGGGTCCGGCTGCGAGAAGTACGACCGGCGCGCCGAAATCTTCGGCCGCGACGACGTGATCCCGCTGTGGGTGGCGGACATGGACTTCCCGGCGCCCGATTTCGTCACCGACGCACTCGCCGAGCGGCTCGCCGACGGCGCCTTCGGCTATGCCAAGCCGAGCGAGGGACACCTCGAGGCGATCACCGGCTGGCTGGCCGGTCAGCACGACTGGCAGGTCGGTGCCGAGACGATCGTGCCCGTGCCCGGCGTGGTGCCGGCGATGGCGATGGCCATTCGCGCCTTCACCTCGCCGGGGGCGCGCGTGATCATCCAACCGCCGGTGTACTTCCCGTTCTTCCAGGTGGTGCGCGACCAGGGGCGCGAACGGGTCGAGAACCCGCTGGTCGAGCAGGTATCGCCGGATGGTATCCGCGGCTACGGCATGGATTTCGAGGCGCTGGAGGCGCAGGCCCGTGAGGCTGAGATGCTGCTGCTCTGCAATCCGCACAACCCGGGTGGGCGTGCCTGGAACGAAGCGGAGCTTGGCGAGGTGGCCGCTATCTGCTCGCGCCACGACGTGATGGTGATCAGCGACGAGATCCACATGGACCTGACCTACCCGGGCATCCGGCACACCCCCTTTGCTCGGGTGGCAGACTCGGCCGGTTGTCGCTGGTTTACGGTCACCGCGCCGGGCAAGACCTTCAATACCGCCGGGATCGGCGGGGGTTATGCCGTGATCCCCGACGCCGAGATCCGCAAGCGTTTCGATCGCGAGCGTCGCGGCATGCATCTGGGCGAGGGCTCGGTATTCGGCCTGACCGCGCTCAAGGCTGCCTACACCCATGGGGCGAAGTGGCCGGCCGAGTTGATGGCGCATGTCGCGAGCAACCGGGATCGGGTGATCGAGGCGGTGGCCGATCTGCCGATCGAGCCGATGTGGCCCGAGGCGACCTACCTGCTGTGGCTGGACTGCCGGGGAATGGGGTTGTCCGACGCGGCGACCGATCCCGGCGACACGGCGTTGCAGCGATTTTTCATCGACGAGGCGGGATTGGGCCTGAGCCAGGGCATTATTTTCGGTGAGCCGGGGCGCGGCTACATGCGCATCAATCTAGCCGCGCCGACGCGCATTATCGATCGCGCCATGGCACAACTGCGCGCGGCTTGGGGAAAGCGAGTCGCGGGGCGGGGTCCCGCCTAACGTCTGGCGAGTCGTTTGTGATCAAGGCGTGAGGTCGCCAGCGTGCCGCCGGCCACGTCAAGACGGCGCAACAACGAGCTCGGGTAACTCGCTCGGCCAGAACGGCATCAAATTCGTGCTAGTCGCGCAGTCGCGCATCGAGGTGATCGACGGCCTCCGCCCAGTCGGCGTCATCGGCCAGCGACTCGCGCAAAAAGTGGCGCTGGTTGTCGTTCCAGAATGGCGCGTCGCTCAGCACCACCTCGCTTGGCAGGGGGGAGTGGCGGTCGATGAATGCCTCGATTTCGTTTTCGCTGGCATCCAGGCCGAGCTGTTCGAACAGTTCACTCAAGGGGTGAAACGGTGGCTGCATGCGATTTCCTCCATCGGGTCGGTGCCGATCTTGCGTGCGGGGTTCCCGCGTGAATTGTCCCAAGTCCCGCCTGGATTCTAGTCGCTTTTTCCGGGGGAGATTTGCGTGTCTATACTTGACCCCTTTGCCCAGAGTGAATTGTCCATGTGGCCCGAATATTTCCTGTTTCTTCTCAAGACGCTGACATTGGTCGTTGCCGTGGTCTTTGTCGTGGCGGCGCTGGTTTCGGTCGTGGCGCAGGCGCGCAACTCGCAGGCCGGTGAGAGTCGGCTCAAGCCGCTGAAGATCCGTCGTCTCAACGACGAGATCGAGTCACGCAGCAAGCAGTTGCGCGAGGCGCTGGAAAAGCCCGACGCTGGGTGGAAGGCCAAGTGGGCCGAGCTGCGCCAGCGGTTGCCCGGTGGCAAGCAAAAGGACGATCACAAGGCGCCCGCCGTTACCGAGGACAAGCCGGCGGCCACCGAGGAACGCAATGAGGAGGGCGAGACGGGAGACTCGGCGACCCGAACCTTCGTGCTGCGTTTCCACGGCGACATCCGCGCCTCGGCGGTCGAGGCCCTGCGCGAGGAGGTCAGCGCCGTGTTGCAGGCAGCCGAGCCGGGTCGTGATCGCGTGCTGCTGGTGCTGGACAGCCCCGGTGGCGTGGTGCCGGGATACGGTCTGGCCGCCGCCCAGCTGGCGCGACTGCGCAAAGCGGAAATCGAGTTGATCGCGGTGGTCGATCGCGTCGCGGCCAGCGGGGGCTACATGATGGCGGCCGTGGCCAATCGCATCGTCGCCGCGCCGTTCGCCATTGTCGGTTCGATCGGTGTGGTGGCTCAGATGCCCAACATCCATCGCCTGCTCAAGCGCAACGACATCGATGTCGAGCTGCATACCGCCGGGCAGCACAAGCGCACCCTGACCTTGCTGGGCGAGAACACCGAGGCCGGGCGGGAGAAATTCCGCGAGGAGCTCGAGCAGACACACGTGCTGTTCAAGCAATTCCTCAATCGCTATCGCCCGCAACTGGACCTGGAGAAACTCGCCACCGGTGAGCACTGGTACGGTGAGGATGCGCTGGAGCTGGGTCTGATCGACGACATCGGCACCAGCGACGACTGGATCCTCGAGGCCGCGAATCAGGGCGACGCCTTCGAGATCACCCAGCCGATGAAAAAGCGTGGCCTGCTCGGTCGCCTGAGCGCCTCGGCCCAGTCATTGCTGAGCGAATGGCGACACCCGCTCTGAGCCGCGCGGGTCAGACGGTCAGTAGCCGGAGGGACAGTTCGTTACTTGCCAGATCCTTGTCGATTGGCTTGGAACTGGGCTAGGATCTGGATATAGGTTTCGCTCACGTCACGGGCGAAGTGGTCGATGGCGTGACGCCGTGCGGTGCTGACGGCCTGGTCGGCCATGGTCGCGCGCAAGGTATCGTCTTCGATCAGTCGTTGGGCGGCCGTGGTCCAGCGGTCGATGTCCTCGGCGGTCTTGAAGCCGTTGCTCTCGTGGTTGACCACGTCGTCGATGCCGCTCGATCGCACGGCGACCACCGGCAGGCCTGCCGCCATCGCCTCGAGAATGACCATCCCCTGGGTTTCCGACTTGGAGGCGAACACGAACGCGTCCCCCAGTTGGTAATAGTGCGCCATCTCGTCGGGTGAAACCGCCCCGACCAGCGTGATCACCTCGGCCAGATCGAGTGCGTCGATGCGTTCCTGCAGGCGCTCGCGTTCGTCACCATCACCGATGATCAGGCAGCGAAATGGCTGGGCGCTGCGGCAGCGCAACTCGTCCATCGCCGCGATCAGAAAGTCGATGTTCTTCTCGCGGGAAAGCCTTGAAACACTCACCAGCACGCGCTCGTCCGGCCCAATGCCGTGTTTGAGGCGTAGGGCTTCGACGGCTGCGGGTTCGTCGGTTTGGAATCGGTCGAAGTCGATTCCGGTCGGGTGCACGTAGATGGGAGCGGTGACCCCGATCACCCGCAGGTATTCCTCGGCCGACTCGGTCGGCACGATCACCCCGTCGCAGCGATTAGCGAACCGCCGGATGGCGGTGTGTGCGATCAGGTTGCGGAACAGCGGGCCCGGCAGCGGCACGAAGTGCGAGTAGTGTTCCAGGCGGGTGTGATAGGTAAATACCGTCGGCACCTTCAGCCGTCGAGCATGCCATTGCGCCGCCCAGCCAAGCCAGAATGGGTGGTGGATGTGGATCAGGTCGGGTGAAAAGTCTTTCAGTCCCCGGCGAATGCGCGGCGAGAGCGGATTGGCCAGCCGGAACTCGCCCTTATGCCCCATGCTCAGCAGCGAGGGGACGCGGACCACGTCGGTCTCCCGGTCATCCTGGCGGGCGTAGCTGGGCGCGATGATCCGCACGCGATGACTCAACTGCGCCAATCCCCGGTGCAGTCGATCGATGGAGATGGGCACCCCACCGATGAACGGCAGATAGTTGTTGGTCACCATGGCGATGGTCAGCGGTCGGCCGGTCCACGGCGAGGTGTCCAGGTCGTAGTTCCGGTAGTAGTCGCGCTCGACGAAGATCGTGCTGTAGAGCTTGATTGCCAGCAGGATCAGCAGGCCGAGCACCAGCAGGAAATTGAGGTGGCCGACGTAGAAGAGCGAGTGGATGAAGAACCATAGGCTCTCGAGCGTCTTGAACACCTGGTGCTGGCCGATATCGAGCCGCTCGACCGTGATCGTCACCTCGCCATCGGCGCTCTTCACGTCGACGTAGTGATAGAAGCTGGTCTCGTTGTTGAGTACCAGTCCGCCGGCCCCGCCGGTGACCACGTAGCGGACCCCGTCGCGTTGCTGTTCATCGAACAGGTGCAGGTTGCTGGAAAACACCGCGTCGACGTCATGCGCGCGGAACAGCGCGTGAAGCCGGTCGCGGAAGGTCTCGTCGGTCAGGTACTGATCGTCGGAATCGAGCGGGCTTTTCTCTGTAGTGCGGAACATCGGGTGGCCGATGAACACGAAGCGATACGTGGCTGACGGATCGCGCAGCTGCTCCTTGAGCCAGTGAAGTTGGAACGGATAGGTGTCCGAGTCGGTGCTGTCGAGGAACAGGAACTGGCTGCCGCCGGCGCGAAAGCCGAAGAAGTACGGGCCGAAGTGCTCGTAGTAATTGAACGAGCCGAAGGCACCGCTCTCCTTCTCGCCCACCGTCAGCAGGTAGGGCATCTCCAGGTGCGAGAGCGTGCGGTACAGGGCGCGATACTTGTCCTCGCCGCCGCCACTGACGGCGTTGCCGGCCGAGACCACGAAGTCGAGCCCGGCGCGATTGAGCCGCGGGATCATCTTGCGCTCGAACAGGCCGACCGAGTTGTTGATATTGCCGACGACGGCGAAATGCAACTCGTCATTTGTCTGGTTATCTGCCAGGTCCTGAACACGCTCGATCTGCTCGGCGTGGACCGCGTGGTAGGTGGTCTCGAAGATCGATAGGTAGACCCGGTAGCCGACCAGCAGGAGGATGGCGGTCAGCGTCAGATAGAAGGCCAGCTTGAGACGACGCGGTGTCAATGATCGCGACAGGCGGCTCACGCGGTTCCTCGCCGGCTGGCCGTGATTTCTCGCTGGGTGACAATCAGCCCGATCAGCATGCCCAGATAGATCGTCAGCGCTCGCCAGGCCACGGTCACCAGCACCAGGTGCGAGGCGGTGACCACGTCACGGAAGAAATAGGCGAACACGCCCTCGGCAATGCCTGCGGCACCCGGCGTGGGCGAGAAATACATCACGAAGGTGGTCATCACCATGCGACCGATGACCAGCCAGTAGTCGAACCCGTAACCCAGGGACCAGAAGAGCAGGGCGGGGAACGAGAACAGGGCCAGCAGAAAGATCGCCGTGAAGACGAACGAGGCGGCGATGTCGAGCCGGCTTCCCTGGAAATAACGCACGAATCCGTGAGCAAATCGCTGTAATTCGCGCACCAACCGATGGCGCCAGCGGTGATGTCGTTGCGGGCTGATCATGTGCAGGCCTCGCAGCGCCTTGAGCGCGCTCAGCATCGGGCGCAACAGCCAGTTGCTGCGCATGACCAGGACCATGAAAAAAATCAGGTAAAGCGCCACTGATACGCTCAATGTGATTACCAGCGAGTCGCTCTGTGCCGCGCCTTCCGCTCCCGGGAGTGTCACCAGCAGGATCGGCGTGGCGCCGAAGATGAACAGCACCGCGAGGGCGGTGCGAATGGTGGTGGCTGTCAGCCCGGTGCCCACCGGCACGCCGCGCCGGCGCATGAACCAGACCTGGGCCACCCCGCCGCCGGTGGCCAGCGGCGTGATGTTCGAGACGAAGATGTTGAGAAACACCAGCCGCGCCATGGCCGGCAACGGGATGGAGTGGCCCAGCGCGCGCAGGGTGAACCACAGGCGCAGGCCGTCCGCGGCAAAGTAGACCAGCAATAACGCCAGGCTAGCCAGCACCAGTTGCCAGCCGAGCAGGCGTGCATCCCAGTGAATCTCGTGACCGGCGACCTGCAAGTAGACCGCCCAGATGCCGGCGGCGCTGAGCCCGATGAACAGTACAGCGAACCACAGCAGTCGGCGGCCACGAAAGGCCGGCTCGTCCTGGATCTCGAAGCGTTCGGACTGGCGGTGGGGGTCGGTCATTGGAAGGCGGTGCCGGGGAAAACGTGTCGGACGACGGCATTATCGGCCGGGCCGGTTGCGCCGGGCACAGAAAAACCCGCGCGAGGCGGGTTGTCCGTGACATACGTCAGTGTTGGAGGCTGGACCCGGAGTCGAACCGGGGTGAACGGATTTGCAATCCGGTGCATAGCCACTCTGCCATCCAGCCGAAATCTGGAGCGGGAAACCGGATTCGAACCGGCGACCCCAACCTTGGCAAGGTTGTGCTCTACCA
>JAGXGL010000093.1 GCA_024636755.1 Guyparkeria sp.
AACATCCTCGCCCCCACCCTGATCGCACTCGCCCCGATGCTGAGCCGCCACCTCAAGCCGGGCGCACGCTTCGCGCTATCTGGCATTCTCGGCCACCAGGCCGATGCCGTGGCCGCGGCCTGGACGGCCGCCGGCAACCAGGTCACCACCTTCCGTGAGTTGGGTGACTGGGCCCTGGTGGCAGGTCACCGACCGAGCTAAGACGACTACCTTCCCGGTGGTTCGTGATCCGTTCCGTCGCCGGCACCACGAGCCTCTTGATCCTGTCGCGCGTCGCGATCGTGCTCCAGCAAGCTCTCGATCCGGTCAAGCCGACGCAGGATCTGCGTTTCGATGCGCTCCTCATCCTCGCTGCTCGCCTCCATTCTCAGACCGACCAGAAAGGCGGCGGTCGAGGCACTGATCAGGGCCAGCCAGACGACGGCAATGCCGACGAACACAAATCCCATCGTGCGGGCGGCGTCGGTCTGCGGCACCAGATCCCCGTAGCCGACCGTCGATAACGTGACCAGCGCCCACCAGACCCCGTCACCGAAATCCTCAAAGGTCTCGGGATCGAGCACCGGCATCAACGACCCCGCAAGCACCAGCAGAAAGGCCGTCATCAAACCGATGGCGAAGAACACGTGCCGGCCCAACTCGCGGAAGTAACGACGTCCCAATCGAAGCGCCGTAATCAAGACCAGCAAAACACGCAGCAACCTCAAGCCCAGCATGAACGCCACGGCTTCGAGCACGACCAATGGCAGGCCAAGGGCGACCACACTCACCAGCAACCAGTTGGTTTTCAAGTAGAAGGCCTTGTCCTTGACCAGGGCGAGCAGAATCAGCTGTTCGACCAGGAAAAACCCCCAGATGAGCAAGTCGATCCAGAACCCCTGTCCCACCTCAACCTGGCCGGTGTATTCGAGATACCACTGCACCGGAATCCACAGGGAAATCAGCAACAGGGGCAACTCGAGGCGGACGGCCCAACGCTGGGCCACGTGATTTTCGTAATCGGACACACCGGCAATGCCAAGCAGCCGAGTGAACCGCACCCCCCAGCTGATCAGGCGCCTCGCCGTGTGCTTTTCGGTTGACTCGACAAAGGGTCTATCCGCCAAGGCGCTGACCTCCCGCCATCCGAGTCATCCAGCGACGCAACGGCGGTACGCCGGCCACCAGTTGGGTCGCGGCCGTGCGTGCGGCGACTGTCAGGGGGTCACGGCGACGATAGCCCCAGTCGAAACCATCCATGAGTGACTGGACCAACTGATTGTCCGCGCGACGACGTCGCTCGTAGGCGCGTGCCAGTCGCGTATCCCCCATGCCTCGATCGCCCATGGAGGCGACGACCGCCATCAGCGCCTCGACGTCGGCAAAGCCGAGATTCGCCCCCTGACCCGCCAACGGGTGGATCGAATGCGCCGCATCGCCGACCAGCAATACCCGATCGGCCCAGTAGCGGTGGGCATGCAACCGACGGATCGGGAACCACGCCTGCCCCGCCACCCGCGTGATCTCGCCGAGCTCGTCCGGAAACGCGGCCATCGCCGCGTCGCGCAGTGCCTCGGGCGACAGCCCGTGCCGGGCGCGCACCCGCTCGGGAGTGTCGTACCAGACCAGCGAGCCGCGCGAGCCGGCCAGCGGCAGGAAGGCCTGCGGGCCGTCCGGGGTGAATCGCTGCCAGGTGATGTCCTGCTGCGGGTAGCCGGTCTCGACCGAGAGGATCTGCGCGGCGACCGGGTAATCGCGACTGCTTGCACCGATACCCGACGTCTCGCGCACCCAGGAGCGTTGGCCGTCGGCACCGATCACCAGGTCGGCGCGCAACTCCCGACCATCGTCCAGGGTCAGGCTCACGTCACGATCGCGCACCTCGAGCCGCTGGGGCTCGCTACCGGTAAGGCATTCGACGTTGTCGAATGCGCCCAACCGCGACCACAACGCCAGCTGCACCCGACGGTTCTCGACGATGTAACCAAGATACGGCCGACCCACCTCGACGGCATCGAAGGTCAGATCACCCGGCCCGGCGGCATCGAAGACACGCATGCGCCGGTAGAGCGCGGCACGCTCGGCGCGGATGGCCGCCCACGCCCCCAGCCGATCGAGCAAGGCGATGCTCGCCGGGGCCAGCGCCGAGACCCGCAGGTCGAAGGGATCGTCACCACCGAGCGACGCAGGCGGCTCACGCTCGATCAGGGCAACCTCAAGCTCCTGCTGCGCCAACGCCAGCGCGGCGGCGGCACCGACCATGCCGCCGCCGACGACGATCACGTCCACCTGGCGTACGGCGGCCATCAGGCGATCCCCCGCGTGGCGCGCACCAGGCGATTCTTGAGCGGCAGCAGGCCGTCGAACAGGGACAGTGTTCCGCCACGCAGGTGGCCCAACCCCGGCAGATCCAGCGAGAAACCACGCACCAGACCATCGGTCAATCCGATGGTGCGCCGGTAGTCGGCCAGGCGCAGCGCACGATAATGCGCCAGTCGGGCCGGATCACCCGGATCAACGGCCGCGCCGCGGTCGGCCCGCAGCACCCGCGCGAGATCGCGGATGTCACGCAGACACAGATTAAAGCCCTGACCAGCGACCGGATGCAGGGCGTGAGCGGCGTTACCCAACACCACCAGTCGATCGGCGACCGGCTCGTTGGCCGTCACCAGGTTGAGCGGGTACTGCGCCCGGGGGGTGGGCGCCGAGAAGCCACCCAGACGATGGCCGAAGGTCGCGTCCACCGCCTGGGCGAAGGCCGCGTCATCCAGCCCTCCCAGCCGTTCGGCCTCGTCACGCCGTGCCACCCAGACCAATGAGACCCGCCCACCGGCGGCCGGCAGCACCGCCAGCGGGCCGCCGGTGGTGAAACACTCGAACGCCACCCCGCCGTGCGGGCGGGCCGGCATGGCCGTCGCCACTGTAGCGACCTGGCCGTACTCGCGACGGCTGACATCCATCTCGGCCTGCTCGCGCACGGCGGAATCCGCGCCGTCTGCCGCGACCACCAACCGCGCACGTCGCGTCACGAGTCCCTCGTCATCATGGCGGATCTCGACGGTCACGCCGTCGGCGTCGGTGTGATGGCGCTCATAGCGTGCCGGGCGGTGGTAACGGATTTCACCCTCGCCCGTCGGCGGACCGGCGAGCAGGGATTCCAGGCGCTCGCCCAGCGCACGGTTGGGCATGACGTAACCCAGGGCCTCGACCCCGGCCGACCGGGCGGTAATGCGGCTCAGGCCGAAATGGCCCCGATCGAAGACCCGCACCTCGCGGATGCGTTCGGCGGCCGCGGCCAACGGCGCATCGATCAGGCCGAGCGTGTCCAGGTACTGCCAGCCGGCATCGGCTACTGCAGTCAACCGCCGGTCGAAGCTGGCCGACTCGTCGGGGCGTCGCGGCTCGATCACCTCGACCGACCAGCCATCGGCGGCCAGGGCACGCGCCAGCACGCCGCCGACCATCCCGCCACCGACGATCATCACGTCGGTGTCGAATGCCTCCTCGTGCACGGCCGAATGGCGGGTCATGATCCGGTTCACTCCAGGGTCTGTTCCAGAATCTATTCGAGCGGCTGACTGACGGGGTCGCGCCGCCCGGCGAACAGGGCCTCGATCTCGTCGATCTGCTTGGGAACACCTCGGGTGAGCACCTCGAAGCCCTCTTCGGTGACCAGCACGTCATCCTCGATGCGAATGCCGATACCACGGTATTCCGCGGGCGCACCCGATTGCGGATCGATGTACAACCCCGGCTCGACGGTCATCACCATGCCCGGCTCGAGCTCGCGCCAGTCGCCATCGACACGATAGCCGCCCACGTCATGCACGTCCGAGCCCAGCCAGTGACCGGTGCGATGCATGAAGTAGCTGCGATAGCTCCCCGCCTCGATTGCCTCGTCGACCGGCCCCTCGATCAGCCCCAGCTCGATCAACCCTCCCGTGATCACGCGCACGGCCGCCTGATGCGGGGCATCGAAGGACACGCCGGGGGCGATCGCCTCGATGGCGGCCAGTTGCGCGTCGAGCACCACTTGATAAAGCGCGCGCTGGGGCTTACTGAAGGTGCCGCTGACCGGCCAGGTGCGCGTGATATCACCGGCGTAGTAGTCGACCTCCGCGCCGGCATCGATCAGCACCAGGTCGCCGTCCTTGAGCTCGGCGACATTGGCCCGGTAGTGCAGCACGCAGGCGTTTTCGCCCCCGGCGACGATCGGGGCGAACGACGGCTCGCCGTGGGCGCTGGCAAAGACCTTCTGCAGGATCGCGGCGATCTCGAATTCGAACAGCCCGGCATGCACGCCACGGGCGGCGGCCAAATGCGCCTCGACCGATACCGCGGCCGCACGACGCAGCCGGTCGATCTCCTGCGGCGACTTGACCAGGCGTTGCTCGTGGATCGGCCCGGCGACATCCTTGATCGTTTGTGGCGGCTGAACACCGGCTCGCGCGCCCCGGCGCAGCTCATCGAACCAACCCAGGGCCTGTAGTACCCAATCGTGCTCGTCGAACGGCAGGTGGAGCCGGCTGTACCCCTTGAGCAATTCGGGCAGGCGGTCGTCGATCTCGTCGATAGCGAATGCCTGATCGATCCCCAGCGCGGCCGGCGCCCGCTCGAGGCCCAATTGCGGACCTTCCCAGCGCTCGCGCTCGGGGTCACGCGGATGGACGAAGGCGATCACCTCGCCCTCGGCACGCTTGGGACAGAGCACCAACAGGGCGTCGGGTTCGGCCAGGCCGGTGAGGTAGTAGAAGTCGCTCGACTGGCGGAAGGGCCATGGATTGTCGTGATTGCGCTGCTGCTCCACGGCCGCCGGCACGATGGCGGCACTGCGCTTGCCAATGGCCTTGATCAGGCGCTTGCGGCGGCGCTGATATTCACGGCGCTCGGTTGGAGAAGGGCCGATCAATTGCATCTGGTGGCTCGTCGTTTGGGGTGTGTCGTCGGGCCGTTACTGCAGGCGCTGCGAGCCGGCCGTCTCGGGGATCGGCGGGTGCAATTGCAGGTACATCACCAGCAACGCGGAGCTCAGATACTCCTCGATCTGATGAATGTCGAAGGCGTCGTCCTCGGTCTTGACCGACTCGGGGTCGAGTTGGGCGATATCACCCAGATCGTCAAACACCTCGCGGGCATCGTCCCCGAGCGCCCGGCGGGCCGGACCGTTCTCGATCGCGTAGCCGTAAAGGACGCCCTGGGCGAAATCGATCAAGCCTTCGACCTGCGTCTTAAGGCTCGTTTCCTCGTCGGGGAGCACCAGATCGAGGCCGAGGTTGTCGGCCGTGGTGACCTGCTCGACCAGGCGTTGGTAGAGCTCCGAAAGCACGGTCGGCGCCACCTGTGGTGGCTGGTCTTCCTCGACCAACTCGGTCAGCCAGCGCGACTCCTCGGCCGGGCCGCCACCGATCCACATGCCGATCAGCACCCCGTGCGCCTCGGCAGGATTGGCCAGCGCGCCGATGGAGTCGAGGGCCTGCTGAAATCGTTGATATTCGGTCATTGCGCGTCTCGTTGCGTATTCGCCCGTTCTTGTAGCTTGTAGCTTGTCGTCTAGGTGACCACATTGTCACCGCTATGCCAGGCAAATGATAGACTGCCGCCGGAGATCCGGGTGGTTGCCCGCCTGCCTAACGGGGCTGCGGCCCACCCGTCATTCCGCCCGGCATCCCAACGGATGCCATGGGGCGATTCACGCGGAGATTCGACACCATGGCCGAAGGGCTTGCCGACAAGATCGAACGACTGCTCGCCGCCGCGGAGCGGGCCCATGCCGAGCGCAGCGAAATGCGCGTGCAGGCGGCCTCACTGGGCGAGGAAAACCGGGAACTGCGCCGACTGATCGAGCACAGCCACGACCGGATCGAGGAACTGGCAGGTCAGTTGCGGCGTCTTGAAGACCAGGCCGCCGAGACCCAACGCGAGGATTGACCCATGAGCCAGCCGAACCACCCCGTCACCGTTAGGGTGATGGAAAAGGATTACCGCATCGTCTGCCCGCCCGACGAGCAGGGCATGCTGCTGCGCACGGCCGAGTACCTCAACGACGAAATGGCCGAGATCCGCCGGACCAGCAAGGTGCTGAGCACCGAGCGGATCGCCGTGCTCGCCGCACTGAACATCACCCGCCAGCTGCTTGATGGACGGCAGATCGAGCTGCCGGAGGATCTCGACAACGGCGAGCTGGCCGGGCGGATCGATCGCCTGCTCGAGGCCATGGAGCGCGACTCGGCCTGACGCGTATCCAACCGCCGACACGAACGTCACCCGACGGTGCAATTTCAGAGGATTCGTGAAGATTCCCTTGAAAGCCGTCGCCACCGGACCTAGCATGAAGGCAGTCTTCTGGGACGTTCGCCAGGTTGCGCTCAATCCCTTGAGCCTTAATTTGCGACACAGGGGGTGACAAGCGGTTCTGTGCGCATGTCCGCTTTGGCGGAAAGCCTGATGAGCCGGGCGGAGCCCCCGACTTGAACCGATACGGTTCAAGGTCGAAGCGCCGCCAGCGGCGCCCTGGAAGACACCTCACACGGATAGGTCTGCACGAACACGATCCGCTGTTCACGAATGGCTCGACGAGCCGGGATGGCATCGAGTTCGTGCAGGCCTTTTTTGCTTAGATCATGCTGAAGCCCGATAAAGCCACCCTGAGAAAAGCCCTGCGCTCGCGCCGAAAGGCGTTGGGCGGCTTTCCCCGGTTCCTGGCCATTCGCCAACTGGAAGCCCGACTCGAACGCCTGACACGTGGCCTTTCCCTCACGGCAGTGGCCGCCTACTGCGCCTTCGACGGCGAGCCCGAGCTCGACGGCTGGCTGCAGCGCCATCGCGGCCAGATCTGGCTGCCACGCGTCCTGCCCGACCACCGACTCGCCTTCCATCACGCCGACCCATTGACCGCCTGCTCGCAGCGGCGGATGCCGCGCCAGCGTACCAATCGCTTTGGCATCACCGAGTCGGCCGATCCGCGCCAACGGGGCATCAACAGCCTCGACGCCCTACTGATTCCGCTGGTGGGCTTCGATGCCCGTGGTAACCGCCTCGGCATGGGGGCCGGTTTCTACGACCGCGCGCTGGCCCAGCGTCGTGGCCGCCGGCCACTGGCGATCGGCGTGGCCTTCGGTTGCCAGGAAGTCGAATGGTTGCCGGTCGACCCCTGGGACCAGCCGCTGGACTACATAGTGACCGACACCGGGGTGATCGATGCCCGCGCCTCGACGGGACGAACCGAGTCGTCCTGACCCCGATTAACGTTCCACAGGAGACAGTCATGGCCTACTGGCTGATGAAATCCGAGCCCGACGCCTTTTCCATCGACGACCTTGAGCGCGTCGGCACGGAACCCTGGGACGGCATCCGCAACTACCAGGTGCGCAACATGATCCGCGACCAGATGCAGCCGGGCGACCGCGCGTTCTTCTACCACTCGAATACCAAGGTGCCGGGCATCGTCGGCATCATGGACATCGTCAGCGAGGCACGGCCAGACCACACCGCCTTCGACCCCGACGAAAAATACTTCGACCCCAAGTCCGACCCGGACAAGCCGCGCTGGCTCCTGGTCGACGTCAAGTACGTCCGCCATACCCAGCGCGTGATCCCGCTGACCGAACTCAAGGCCGACCCGGCTATCGAGGACATGCCGCTGGTACGCCGCGGCAACCGCCTGTCGATCATGCCGGTAACCGGGGAGCAATGGGATCACATCCTCTCGCTGGAGGATCAGGGCTGATCTCGCCGACAGTCCGTAAAGAGAAAAACCGCGCCGAGGCGCGGTTTTCTTTTGGCATCCGACGTCTTGGGCCTTACGCCAGGAAGAGCGGGTAGACCGGGTTGTCGCTCTCGGGCCAGTAGGGATAACGCAAGGCTTCGAGATAGGCGGTCAACTCGCCGACCTCCGCCTCGGGCACCTGGATGCCCACCAGCACCCGGCCGTAGTCGGCGCCGTGATTGCGGTAATGGAACAGGCTGATGTTCCAGCGCGCCCCGAGGTGGGAGAGGAATTTCATCAGGGCGCCGGGACGCTCGGGAAACTCGAAGCGGAACAGCCGTTCATCACGGATGTCCCCGGCATGCCCACCGACCATGTGCCGGCCGTGGAGCTTGGCCATTTCGTTGTCGGTCAGGTCGATCGCGGGCAGCTCGGCGGACTTGAGTTGCTCGAACACCCGCTGCCGGTCGGCCTGCTCCGCGAGTTTGATGCCCACGAAGATATGCGCGCGGTCGGCATCCGCGTAACGGTAATTGAACTCGGTGATCTGACGTCTGCCCAACAGTTTGCAGAAGGCGAGGAAGGCACCCGGACGCTCCGGGATGGTCACCGCGTACAGGGCCTCGCGGTGCTCGCCGATCTCGGCGCGTTCGGCCACGAAGCGCAGCCGGTCGAAATTCATGTTCGCCCCGGAGGCAATCGCCACCAGCGTCTCACCGGAGAGATTGCGCTCGCGGGCATAACGCTTGAGGCCCGCGGTGGCCAGCGCCCCGGCCGCCTCGTTGATGCTGCGGGTGTCATCGAAGATGTCCTTGATCGCCGCGGCCATTTCGTCGGTATCGACGGTGACCACCTCGTCGACCGCCTCGCGGGCGACCTCGAAGGGATACTGGCCGATCTGGCGCACGGCCACGCCATCGGCAAACAGCCCCACCTGATCGAGGATCACGCGCTCGTCGGCGGCCAGTGCCGCGGCCAGGCAAGCGGCATCCGTCGGTTCGACACCGATCACGCGAATCTCCGGGCGCAGGGCCTTGACGTAGGCGGCTACGCCGGCGATCAGGCCACCGCCCCCGACCGGCACGAAGATCGCGTGAATGGGATCGGGATGGTGGCGCAGGATCTCGGCCCCCACGGTGCCCTGCCCGGCAATGATGTCCGGGTCGTCGTAGGGCGGGATGTAGGTGAGCCCCTCGGATTCGATCAGCGTCTTGGCGTGCGCGTAGGCATCGTCGAAGGCATCGCCGACCAGCACCGCCTCGGCCCCACGCCGACGCACGGCATCGACCTTGATCGCCGGGGTGGTCTCGGGCATCACGATCACGGCGCGCAGCCCGAGCGTCTGGGCCGCCAGCGCCACGCCCTGGGCATGGTTGCCCGCCGAGGCGGCAATTACGCCGCCACCGATGCGGTCCTCGCGCCAGAGCTTGTGGATCTTGTGATAGGCGCCGCGCAGCTTGAAGGAGAACACCGGCTGCATGTCCTCGCGCTTGAGGAGCACCCGGTTACCGATACGTTCGGAAAGCTGGATGGCCGGCTCGAGTGGCGACTCGATGGCCACGTCATAGACCCGGGCCTTGAGAATCTCGTCGAGATAGTCGCGCAACAGGGGCGTCAAGTCCGCACCTCGTGTTAATTGATTGGGTGCCGCTATTCGGGGGCATTGCCCGCCAAACGGTGCTAGTGATATAGGATAGGAGGTTATCAGAAACCCTGACCACCCTCGGACCCCACGGCATTACGCCGCTCTGGTGGGTCCCGACCCCGACTAGAGTGAGACTGAAAATGAGCAACACCGAACAAGGCAAGAAACTCGCCGCCGCCGCGGCCATCGAATACGTCCCGGCCGGCAGCGTCGTTGGCGTGG
This sequence comes from Guyparkeria sp., assembly GCA_024636755.1. GTDB lineage: Bacteria > Pseudomonadota > Gammaproteobacteria > Halothiobacillales > Halothiobacillaceae > Guyparkeria. The sequence continues at coordinate 9,552 of JAGXGL010000093.1, forward strand.
GTACCGGCTCGACGGTCAACTACTTCATCGACGAGCTGGCCAAGATCAAGAATCGCATCGAAGGCGCGGTCTCCAGCTCCGAAACCAGCACGCAGCGACTGAAGGACCACGGCATCGAGGTATTCGACCTCAACAGCGTCGACTCCGTGCCGGTCTACATCGACGGCGCCGACGAAGCCAACGAGAACCTGCAGCTGATCAAGGGCGGCGGTGGCGCGCTGACCCGCGAGAAGATCATCGCGCAGCTGGCAAAGAAGTTCATTTGCATCGCCGACGAGACCAAGCTGGTCGACGTGCTGGGCGATTTCCCGCTGCCAGTCGAAGTAATCCCGATGGCCCGCAGCATGATCGCCCGCGAACTGGTCAAGCGCGGTGGTCAACCGGTCTATCGCGATGGCTTTGTTACCGACAACGGCAACCAGATCCTCGACGTGCACAACCTGCGCATCATGGAGCCGGCCAAGCTCGAAGCAGA
>JAGXGL010000011.1 GCA_024636755.1 Guyparkeria sp.
CCTGGACGAAGGCATCTCCACCCGCCTGCTGGTCTACGCAGGCCAGCTGATCGCCAAGGGCGTCGACCCGCGCGATGCCTGCTCCATGACCCTGGTCCGTCCGATCACCGACGACCCGGACATGCGCGACACCCTCGACTCGGCCGTCGCCGCGTTCTTCTCCTAAGAAACCGCCCGCCGCAACGACAGACGCCCAGCCAAATCGGCTGGGCGTTTTGCTGTCTGGCCGGCGATTTCAGTTAGGACCGATCGATCAGTAATTCAGGCTAATCGTCATGTCCAGATCCCGCCCATCATATTCAAACCGGGCATCTTCGAATGAAGGCGCACTCAGCGTGGCGGTTACATCATTGGAAAACCCGTAGCCCTCCGTGGGAACCCCCAGCCAGTTGGTCGCCAGCTCGCCGTCCAGATTCTCGTCATGAATAACCGCCAGTGCATACCTCCCCGCCGGAATATCCAGAAAGTGGCAACGCGCCCGCGTGTCCTTAATTTCCAGCATCCCGATATTGGTCGCGGATTTCACGAACTCTTTCGGAAATCCCTCTGACGACTCGAAGAGCGCGCAGGCCACCTTGCCGGTGCTGTTGCGGATATCCAAGATAGTCACATGAATGCCCGCGTAAGGTTCTTCCGCAAGCGCGATGGCGGGAGGATGCGCCACCGCCAGCAGGCCACACACGGTGATGTACCGCAAGCCCATGGGGACCCGCCCTGCCAGGTCAGCGACCGTGGAGGTCAATGTGCATTGCTGATCAACTGACTCACTCATAACCCACCTCGTGGCCCCGGCCTGCATCGTCAGATGTCACAGGACCATCGCCGGAATAAAGGCAAACCCCAGTCATTTTCCGCTAGTCACCCAAACGTAAGGAACAGGCGGAAACGATCTACACTGTCAGACGGTGTTCGTGCCCACACAGTTCCATCGCCGAGACACGACGGGCAGACGAGTCGATATGCCCAGTGGCGCGGAAGCTCAATGGCCACGGCCTGGATGAGGCCATCTCTACCCGCCTGCTCGTCTACGCAGACCCTCCGAGCCGCACACCCCTCCCTGAGTCCGGTCCGTTCGGACATGCGCCACACACAGACTCGACTCCTGGGGAGCACGTCCCTTCGAAATCAAACACCATTCCGAGAACCAAAGATGCCCAGCCGATTCAGCTGGGCATCTTTCTTCAAACCATCAACTTACGATCTCGGGTCAGTTGGTCGAGGGCATTACCCGCTCAGTCTGTGGCGCGCGACCACCCCACAACCGCTTACAGAGATAGGGCGCCTTGCCATAGCAGTTATTGGGGCGGTAGCTCGATAGGTCCAACTCAAACCCCTTGTCCCGCATGCAGGCTTCGGCCTGAGCCGCTTCCCGTGCGGACAAGTCGTTCGCCCGATTGACGTCACGATAGCCGCATTCCCGCATCTCGGCCTGCACCTGCTTGGCCGGCACGTCGTGCTTCGACCACGCCTCATACACCCAATTGGGCGGCTGGTGGCTGGTCGCACAGCCTGCGATGAGGGCCGCAGAGACTGCCGCGAGTGCTAGTAGATACCCTTTCTTCATGTCGTCCTCCTGACGCTTGTTGCGACCAAAGCGATCCCGCTTCGATCAGATGACTGTTCCTTGTCACAACCTTGTACGGATAAAGCGCATATGGCGGCCACATCTGTTCTCCAACCATCGCGGGGGCCGCCGCTCAACAGATTCCGCCCACCTTTCCTGATGCGGGAATCGATTCGATCCGTGACGCAGTGCGTGGCATGTAACACCCCTCACTGCATATAGGCATAGCCTTCATGCTGCAATTCGATGATCTCGGCGTCGGCCATGGGCACCACCTTGACGAACCCGTGCACGTCCTCGGGTTCGACATCACGCAGCGCGGCCGCGACCGCACACAGGCGGTACTCGATATTGCCGGCGACGGTCAACGACTGTGCCCGTTCCATCAGCTCCCTGTTCTCGTCGTACGTCTCGGCGGTGAACAACGGAATTTCCGGGCCGTGCAGGATAACCACGATATGCGCGTCGAGCACGTCACCGGCGTATTCGTTGTTGAGGTAACTGACCCGATCGAGGATGCGGTCGAACGCCTCGGCATCCCTCGCCGCCCCGTTGTAGACGACTTTTTCGGGCTGGTAGCTCTTCTCGATCAGCTCGGCCGTACCCCAGGGGCGGTTGTCACTGGCCATGGCGATAGCAATGGTCATGGCCGGCAACAGGCAGGCAAACAGCAAGGCACGCTTGAACATCGGTTCCTCCGTGAATCCCTGAGTGATTTGGTTGTGTTCTCCCTTCCGACGGTAGCCGACCCGAGGGGCAGCACCAATTACTTTGCCTGTTATTCGATACGGACCACACAGCAGTGACGGCAGAATGAGCGCCGCAAACGAAGAACGCCCGGCTGAGTAGCCGCGCGTTTCGATTGTCGATCATCGGCCGAAGCCGACGACCAATGCGTTCTGGTTAGCGGTTGCCGTGCTGTGACCACCGCCTCCGCGGCGACCACCACCGGCGTTGTTACGACCGTTGGGGATCAGCTCGGGCTTGGCGTTCGGGTCCGGCTCGAGGCCGCGCACGACCCGGTGGTTAGGCTTCTGCTTAGGCAGGCGCTTGATGCCGGCGAAAAGTTTACCCGCCAGAGTGCGGATCTCGTCGGAGAAAGTGGCCGAAAACAGTAGTTTCTGGCGCTCTTCCGGCGCGACCTTGAGGGGATCCAGCCAGGCGCCCCGGCGTGGGGACGAGGCTGTGACTTAATCTAGATCCGGCCCCATCACACGAAGCTCGGACGGAAACGCGCCGAAGGCCGGAAAGTCATTCGGTCGTCTTGCCGTCAAAATGTTCGTCGTCAGCCTCCGCCTCCTCGGGGGTGTGGTGGACAACGCCATCTCGGTGCTCGGGCGGTGCGTAGATTGTGTAGAGCTTGAGTGGAACGCTTCCCGTGTTGATGATGTTGTGTTTCGCTCCAGCCGGGACGATGACCGCAGAACCGGCTTTGATGGCGGTCCGCGCACCGTCAATAATCGCGTCCCCCGTTCCTTCCTCTACACGAAAGAACTGATCGAGTTTGTGAACTTCCGCCCCGATCTCTTCCTCCGACTTTAACGACATGACAACCAGTTGGCAGTTTTTTGCCGTGTACAGCACCCGACGGAAATCGTCATTTTTAACGGCAATGCTCTCGATGTCTTTTATAAAACCTTTCATGATGTAACCCCTTCGAGTTGAACGACCGCAGTCGCGGACCACTTGACGTGCATCATTGGCGCCGAAACTAAAAATAAACGCCCTAACCATCGCGTAACACCCCGCAGCGGCGCCGGACTGAGCAACGGGGTCGGCTCCAGAACACGGACTTGGCCTTGATGCCGGGGCGTTGCCTCTGGGCGTCATGCGGCTCATCCGCCGAGTAACGCTTTATCGCCCGCTTTTTGCAGCACAACGCCGTGCGACTGCCGACCATGAGATCCCAGGTCACCGTGAGCCGCTGGTACCGGAGGCGCCTAACGGTGAGTGATATACAGCATAGTCTTCGCGCGACGGAACGCACCGTGGAACGGGACTCGTCGTCTCGACAAGGCTCGCCGCGGCTTCTGGATGGTCTCCGCGGCGACATCCACTGACTGCATACAGGCAATCGGACCGAGCAAGCCTGCGTTCACTGGATTCAATCCTTCATGCTCTAGCCGAGCAAGAGTTGCCAGTGCGGCGTTGCGCTTCCTGGCCCTTTCTCTGAACCGATTCACCACGACACCCACTTCGGCTCGGGGCGCAATCCGGCTCAGTGACGTTCCGAGCACACCCTGTCAGGAAGGGAACAAACACGGAGATTCCTTCCATGTCTCGACTACCTCCATGAAGCCCAAGTGAGAACCGACGGTTCGGAATTGGTTGCTGCCAACCCATTTTTCAGACGTTATCTAGCACCGGGGTTGGCGTGGTGACCGGGCCACCAAACGAAAAACGCCCGGCTGATTAGCCGGGCGTTGCTTTTAGTGTTGTGACGTCGGCCGAGGCCGACAGCTAGCGGGGAGGCTTAGCGGTTACCGCTGCGACCACCGCCACCGCCGCCGCGTGCGCCACGGCCACCGGGACGACCGCCCGGGCCACCCGGGCCGCCTGGGCCACCACGACCGCCGCCACCGGGGCCGCGTCCCTGACCACCGCCGGGCCCGCCGCGCGAGCCGCCGGGACGGCCACCGCCACCACCGCGGCGATTACCACCGCCGGCGTTGTTGCGACCGTTCGGGATCGGCTCGGGCTTGGCGTTCGGGTCTGGCTCGAAGCCGGGCACGACGTGGCGCGTGAGCTTCTGCTTGGTCAGGCGCTCGATGTCGGCTAACAGCTTGTGCTCATCGACACAGACCAGCGAGATCGCCTCGCCGGACTCGCCCGCCCGGCCGGTCCGGCCGATGCGGTGGACATAGTCCTCGGCGACATTGGGCAATTCGAAGTTGACCACGTACGGCAAGTGAGCGATGTCGATGCCGCGGGCGGCGATATCGGTGGCTGCCAACACGCGGATGGTGCCGCTCTTGAACGACTCCAGCGCCTTGGTGCGGGCCGTCTGGCTCTTGTTGCCGTGGATGGCCATCGCCGGGATGTCGCGCTTGGACAGGTACTCGGCCAGGCGGTTGGCGCCGTGCTTGGTGCGGGTGAACACCAGCACCTGTTGCCAGTCCTGGTCGATCAGCAATTCGGCCAGCAGTTCACGCTTCTTGTCGCGGTCGACCTGGTAGACCGACTGGCTCACCGCCTCGACCGTGGTGTTGCGTGGCGTGACGGAGATCTCGGCCGGGCTGTCGAGCAGCTTGCCGGCCAGGGTGCGGATCTCGTCGGAGAAGGTGGCCGAGAACAGCAGGTTCTGGCGTTTGTCCGGCACGATCTTGAGGATCTTCTTGATGTCGTGGATGAAGCCCATATCGAGCATGCGGTCGGCTTCGTCCAGCACCAGGACTTCCACCTGGGAGAGATCGACGGTGCGCTGGTTCTGGTGATCCAGCAGGCGGCCCGGCGTGGCGACGAGGATGTCGACGCCGCGCTTGAGCTTGTCGATCTGCGGGTTGATGCCCACGCCACCGAACATGACCATCGACTTGAGTGGCAGGTGGTGACCGTAGTCGAGCACGCTCTGCTCGACCTGGGCGGCCAGCTCACGCGTCGGGGTCAGGATCAGCGCGCGGATCGGACGCTTGCCGCCCTTGTGGCCACCTTCCGGATGCGTCTCCATCAGGCGCTCGAGCAGCGGCAGGGTAAAGCCGGCGGTCTTGCCGGTACCGGTCTGTGCCGCGGCGAGCAGGTCCTTGCCGGAAAGGACGGCGGGGATGGCCTGAGCCTGGATGGGGGTCGGTTCGGTGTAGCCGCGTTCTTCGATGGCGCGCTGGAGTTCCGGGCGAAGGCCCAGTTCTGAAAACAACATAGAAATGATTTTCCTTGGGGGACGAGAACGCTTAGCGCATGGAGGCCATGACAAACAATGGCGTCTCGAATGGCGTGGCGTTTCCCGTCACACGGCCCCGGGAGGGGACGCACGCCAGTCGGCAAGGAAAACGCGGGGTTGATGGCATGTCGTGGACACACCATCAGTAATGAAATCGGCAGGACTGGTCAGACCGAGGCGGCGGAGCATAGCACCTTTCCCGCATAACGTGGGGAAACATCGCGTCAGCAGCGTTGGCAGGGCGATCGTCGGGCATGGTCGATCACGCATCCATCGCGGCGCTAGAATCGGTCGCCAAGTCGGCCGACGGGTCGAACTGATAAACTCCAGGACCTAAACCACGACAGACGGCAGGTTCATGAGCAAGGCATCGCTTCAGGATCAGTTACTCAAGGCCGGCCTGGCCAAGAAAAGCGGCAAGCAGCCCAAGCAGAAGAAATCTGCCTGGGGGCGCGTCAATCGCCATGACAAGGACGCCAACACCAGGCCACCCGCGGAGATCGAGGCGGCCAAGAAGGCGGCCGCCGAGAAGCGTGAGCGCGAGCGTCAGCAGGCACGCGAAACCAGCGCCCGCCAGCGCGAGGCGGAGCAGCGCCGCGCCCAGCGCGCGGAGGTCCGCCAGCTGATTCTCGACCACGCCGAAAAACTCGCCAGCCACGGCGAGCCGTTCTACTTCATCGATCAGGGACGGATATCGAGCCTGCCGGTCGACGCCCGCCTGCGACGCGGCCTGGCAGCGCGCAAGCTGCGCCTGGCGACCTGGGAAAAACGCTACTACATCGTCTCGGCAACCACCGCCGAGAAGATCGCACAGCGCGACCCGGCTTTCCTGATCGCCCTGCCCAGCGGCGGCGAGATCCGCGATCCGGCCTACGCCGAGTTCAGCGTGCCCGACGACCTGATCTGGTAACCCTCCCCTCGCTTGGTTCAGGCCGTGCTGTCGGCTCTTGCTGGAAGCTAATCTCCCGCGGTAACGAACCGCACCCTCTGTCGGCCTGTCCAATCAGGCGGGCGAGGGCGGTGAACGATCCGGTGAAGTGCACCCCGCCCCGCACCCCGGGGGAACAGCCATGAAGGGCATCAAGAAGAGAAGCATGGCCTTGGGCCTGATCGCGGTGATCGTGGTCCTGCTGATCGCCGGGCGCGTGTATCTGCCCCACTGGGTCACGGACTACCTCAACACGGAAATTGCCGCCCTGGATGGATACGGCGGATCGGTACAGGACGTGGACATCCATCTGTGGCGCGGCGCCTATGTCATTCACGGCCTCGAGATCCACAAGCACCAGGGCGAACGCAACGAGCCCTTCGTCGCCGCCAAAACCATCGATCTGTCGGTGGAATGGAGCGCCCTGCTCAATGGTGCGGTGGTCACCGAAATCGACATCCACGGCGCGGACCTCAACTTCTCCAAACGCCAGCACGGCCAAGGCGAAAACTGGGAACAGGTGGTGAACGCTTGGACGCCGTTCGACATCAACCGGCTCGCACTGCATGGCGGCCGGGTGGAGTACATCGATTACAGCGCCGAGCCAAATATTCACCTGTATATCGATGGCATCGACGCCCAGGTGACGAATCTCCGCAACGTCGAGAAAGGTGGTCCCGCCCTGCCTTCCGACCTGAGCATCACGGGCCAGTCGATTGGTGGCGGCGAGTTGACGGTCGACGGCCGTCTGAACGTAATCAAGTCGATACCCGATTTCGACATTAACCTTGAACTGCAGAACGCCTCGCTACCCGCCTTCAATGACTACACCAGGGCCGCGGCCGCGGTCGACTTCGAAAGCGGCACCGTCGGCCTGTTTTCGGAGCTGGCGGCAGCAGACGGGAGACTGACCGGTTATGTAAAGGTGGTGGCCACCGACGTTTCACTGGCCAACCTGCGCAAAGGCGACCAGAACCCGATCAATGCCTTGTGGGAATCGGCCGTCTCCGTGTTCATGGAGGTCTTCGAAAACCAGCCGGAGGACCAGTTCGCCTTCAGCATCCCGATCGAGGGGAATCTGGACGACCCGGATCGAGGCACCTGGGCCGCCTTCCTGAGCATCTTCGACAATGCCTTTGGTCAGGCCTTCACGCGAGACACGGAGGGCAGGATCCGCTTCGAGGAATTGTTGGAAGACTGACGCCCCTAGGAAAAGGTGATCACGAGCGGTTCTTCTCGCCGACCTCATCGACCAATTTCGAATCCTCAAGCGCCCGACGCGCCGCCTCATAGCCTTTCTCGATTGCCTCGTCGGCACGCTCGAATTCGAGCAGGCCGATGTGCGATAGCCTCGGCGAAATCATCAGTTCGGGCGGGTCGCCGGCCATGCGGCTGCGGGTGATGCGGTCCTGCATGATGTTGATCGCGCCGGCCATCACGTCAAGCATGCCGGGCGTGGGCTCGTCCTTGTCGTGCTCCTCCAGCCACTGGCCGATCCGACCATCGAGAAAGCGCTCGTCCAGGCCGTCGACCCACTTGCGCAGGCCGCTCTCGTTGTCGGTATCGTGCCGCGCCGCGCCGCTGATGTCGCGTATGTGCCGACTGACCAGATCGCTGTTGAGATTCACGGCGATCACCACGTCCGCGCCCAGCGCCCGACACAACGAGACCGGCACCGGGTCGGTCAGCCCGCCATCGACCAGCCAGCGCCCCTGATTGCGCACCGGCGACATCAGCCCCGGCACCGCAATCGAGGCGTGCACGGCCTCGATGAGGCTGCCCTCGCGCAGCCACACCTCGCGGCCGGCCTCAAGATCGGTCGCCACCGCCGCGAACGGTATCCGCAGGTTCTCGATATCCACCGGCTCGACTTGTTTGGCCAGCGAGCGCATCAGGTCGTCACCCTCGATCAGGCCGCCGCCCAGCCGGACATCCAGCAGGCGCATCACGTCCAGGGAGCGTATGCCGCGCGCCCAGGCCTCAAGCTTGTCCAGGGACTCCCCGGCGTAACCGGCCCCGATCAACGCACCGAAGGAGCAGCCGGCCACCATTTCTGGGCGGATGCCGGCCTCTTCCAGGGCGTGGATCACGCCGATGTGCGCCCAGCCGCGGGCCGCCCCGCTGCCCAGTGCCAGGCCGATCGTGGGTTTGCCGTCGGTCATCGTTTCCTTCCGCTTGAGTCCATAGAAAAACCGCCTGTGCGGCGGCTCCCGTGCATGGTTAATCGTACACCGGGATCAGGGCGTGGCCGTTGTTCTGGTAGCCCATCGGCGAGATGACGCCCGAGCGCACCGGCTCGATGCCCCGCAGCAGGGGGGCGTTGTCGACGTCGGCCGCCCGTGTAGGGCGCGTTCTGGGGTGCCAGCAATCCGCTCGACTACCCCCTCAAGGCGCGAATCAGTTCGTCCTTGTTCATTTCGGAACGCCCCTCGATACCCACTTCCTGGGCCTTGTCGTATAACTCGTCCTTGGTCCAGTCCTCGTAGCGGTCGCTCTCGCCACCGCGACGAGCGGCCTGGGTGCGGTCGCTGTTCGCGATCCGCGCCGCCTTTTCCTTGCTCATGCCCTCATCGCGCAACGCTTCGTACTGTTCGTCGTCTTTGATGCTGTTGCCGTGGTTCTTGGTCATCACTCCATACCTTCAGTCATTGCTTTAGCAACTTGATTCACTCCGTAGCCCGAGTGAACGCTAGAGACGACCGACAAGCGGACATCGCGTTGACACGCACGCCGGAGTGCTTAGGGACGGACCAGTTGGACCGTGAGGTCGTGCATCCGCCAGTCGACGGATTTGGCGCACTCGACCGCTTCGGCCGACCGCTCGATCGGCGAATCATCATCAATAGGCTCGATATAGGCCTCGCCGAAGAAGATCTGTCCCGACTCACGCATGCGCACATCGACTCGACGCACCCATGGCAGCTGCGCGATACGATCCTGAACCTGCTGTGGCAGCTCATCCCACTCGCCGTCCACCGCCTTGGGCCGACGATCCATGAGGTCGTATACGCTCGTTCTCAGGTGGCTGATGCCATCTTTCACCACATCCAGACCGATGACCAACGCGGCCAGACTGTCCGCCCACCAGAACCCGGCCGCGATGCCGAGAACCCCGACACCCGCGGCGGACGACGTCATCCAGTCCGCCTTGTTCATCGCGGCATCGGCAATCATGGCCTTGTCGTGCAAGGCACGGGCGGGCGCCAGCTTCAATCGACCAAGCACGCTGGCAGGCAATGCGCTGTAGAGCAGGGCCGGCAGCATCAACCAGCCGAGCCAAACCGGGTGGCCGAAGATCTCGACCGTGCCGATCGTCGGGTGCACCTGGCGGATCAGGCTCATGCCGGAATCGTAAAGGACGTACAGCCCCACCACGCACAAGGCAATCGCCGCTATAAGAAACGAAATACTCAAGGCACGGTGATAGCCGTACGGATGCATCTTGTTGGCGGGGCGATTGCGCAGGGACAGCCCGATGAGAACCACAATGGGTGGCACGAGGCTTATCGCGTCCTCTAGCCAGGCGGCCTTCATTGCCTGACTGGACCCCATCGCCAGATACATCACGACCACCACGGTCAGGCCATAGGCCACCGTGATGCCCCAAGGCAGTAGGCTCGACGAAGGCTCTTTTCGAGTCGGCTGGGAAGATCGATACGGGCAGTGAATATGTTCATCGCCTCTCCACGCCCGGCAGCGCTAGGTCGGCGGGTAGCGTCGAAACGGCCGCCGACAATTCAGCACGAAGCATCGCCGGCACGCCTTCTCGTTTTCCAAACAAGAACCGTTGCACCGTCTGCAGCCAGCGATTCTCTCCCGGCGGGAGGGCGAACACCCGCTTTTGGGTGTCGAGCACAGGGGGGCTCGCTTGCATTCCCCACGCCTCGATCTGCCATTCGGCCGCGGCGATCGGCAGACGCTCCCCCCGCTGCTCAACAAGGGCGACCGGCACAGCACCTCGCTTCTTGAGCTTGCGAGCCAAGGCCGTATTTGGCTCGACTTCGACCCGCTGACCGGAGAGCTCCTGGGTTGCTCGCTGTCCATCAGGCCACCCCAGCATCATCCGAGTCTCGTGATAGGGGCGGGTTAATGCGACTTCCTTTCCCCACGGCGACGAGCGTTCGATACCCCCGATGACCAGGTCCAGCTCAAATGCCGCGAGCGCGCCAAACAGTTCGGTATCTGACCCCTTCACCCACTGGACATCGGCACCCAGGCGTTCGGCAAGCTCACGCACCAGCTGCGATTCGACACCCCGCGGGTCGCCTGCATTCCACGTCACCCATGGAGCGACGCCATCGATCACACCCACCCGCAGAGAACCATCTCGAACCCGGTCTTCGGTCCCCTCCATGTCTCGCGGAAAATCGCAGCCAGCCAGCGTTAGGGCCGTCAGGCAAGCAAACAAAGCCGTGATGATCCAGCGTGTGGATCGGCCGGGCCTCTCTCTGAAACATCCTCGTTTCGGGGCACCTCTAACTGTCATGACAGGTAACTCTCATATAACGATCATGACAGGCGTCCTCGTTCGCATTTCAAGACCCAACGCTAGACCATCGTGACAACGCCTGCTCCGGGGATAGGCGGTGCGCGTAAAGGGCAAGATTGACATTACACTCTCAGTGAGTGGGGTCTAACTTATTGAAACTGGGTACCATGAGTCCATTGCCAGGCATCAAGCGGAAAGGCGGCCAATCATCCGGTGTATGGAGGAGCCTGTCCGCAACTCGCATTTCATTTGGGAGAAAATCCGTGAACATATTCGAAGCCTTACGCGAAGACCATGACAAAATGCGAGAAATGCTTGACCGGTTGATTGAAACCCACGGCGACAGCGAAACTCGACGCGAACTCTTGCAGAAGACGCGCAATACCCTGCATGACCACGAAGTCGCGGAGGAGCGCCACTTCTAGATCCCGTTGATGGAAAACGACCTGACCCAGGAACTGGTCCGGCACAGCATGTCCGAACATCACGAAATCGACGAGGTCATGAAAACGCTGGAAACCACGGAACCGAGTTCACCAGCCTGGCTCACCCATGCAAAGAAGTTGCGGGAAACAGTGCTCCACCATCTGGACGAGGAGGAGCACAAGGTGCTTCCAGCAAAGCGGCAAGGTGCTCAGCGAGAAACAAAAGGTCGAACTCGCCAAGACCTACCGACGCGAAATGCAGGCGCAGGCCCGCAACGCCTAAAACCCGCCACCCGCGGCGCTCGACGATCGATCGCCTCCGATCCACAGAAAGCGAGCCCACGGCAAGCCATCTCGCACACGACCGTCCCCCCTCATCTCAGAACGAGACCACGGCGAGCGAACACCACTCTCTCAACGGCTCGCCGGCAGCCTTCACCGTAAAGGTGTACTGCTTGCCAACCCAGACACACAAACCACTAGCCAGGCGTGGCACGCAATGCGGCGCGGCGATTAGCCACATATCCGCCTGACTTCGTCTAGGATCGAATCACCACTTTCCCGATTTCGTCCAGCACAAACGGGCGATTGGCACGCACTGGGGCTCGATCGACTTCTTCAGCGACGATCCGCACAAGATGCGTGATCAACTCAAGCACCAAGAGGATCTCGACTTCTATGTATAATCCCGCGGCATATCCCGGGCACGAGGAGCCTACGTGATCAGTGAAGCCGACGAACAAGCGGCCGGGGCCCTTCTGCCCGGACTCCTGCAACGCCTCGACGAAGCGGTGGAGGCCCTCGATTCGGCACCGGAATTCTCCAAGCCCGCGCACCTGCCGCAGGTGCTGGACGGGGCCAGACGCGTCCTGCTCCAGGAGGGAGGCCCGGCCGCCATCGAGGCCCGGGCTCAGGCCATCGAGTCCGCCGGGACCTTCAACGGCTCGGACTGGGGTGCTCCCGAGACCCTGATCCCATCGTTGTCGGCTCACGCGCTGGGTAGCGCGGACGCGGATACCGTCGTGATCGAGGCGCTCAGCGACCTGCGCATGCTCGCGGTGGCCCGGGGGGCCTACCTGCACTCGCGGCTGTCGGCCGAGAATGCCCACCATCACCTGACCCAGGTACTGGCGATCAACCTGCAGCGGCTGTTCATGCCGCCAACCGAGGCCGAGCGCGAGACGCAGGGGCGTATTGCCCTGCTGTCACGCGCCCTGCTCGGTCACCTGGCCGACCGGGTCGGCTACGAATACATCATCGACCAGTTGATCGACGAGATCTGGCGGATCCTGCAGCAGCGGCCGATCCAGACCGACCCGGTCAAGCAGATGATCACCCAGATCGCGATCTGCCAGAGCAGCCCGGAAATCGATCTCGGCCATAGCGGTCAGGGTGCTGACCGCCTGGTCAGTAGCCTGTTCGGGCCAACCCAGGCCTGTCGGGAAGATCCCGGCGTGCAGGTATACCAGGAACGCCTGGAGAGCATGGATAACGTGGCGTTGCAGAACGAAGCGACCGGCTTCGCGCGGGCCATGCATGACACCGGGCTGGTATCGCCCTACCACGCGACCCTGCTTCGTCACCTGACCAGCCAAGGCGATCACCTGCTTTCAGAGGCCATGGGCCTGTCCTCGACCGGGCGGGATTGCCTGCTCTGTTACAGCGGTCTGGTGCATGCGCTGATCGACCAGTCGGTGTTTCCCGAGACGCCCCAGGCCATCTACGGGCTGGCCCTGATGCTCGAACGCGGCATCCTCTACCAGCCGCCGGTGGCTCCGGCCATTTGGCGACAGCTGAGCCTGCCACTGTCGGCCTGGTCACGCGAACGCCTCGCGATCGCCTTCGGCGAGGCCGTCCCGCCGCGCACCCGCCTGCTGGAGGGCGTGCTCTGCATGCTGGGTCAACCGCTGGGCGTGGGCCAGGGCAACAACCCCACCTGCCAGTCGGCCCGCGCCCTGTCGATGTGGGCGTACAACGACCCCGACTACATGCTGCAGATGGTGGCCTGGGCCGCGCGCGACGACGAGATCATCA
>JAGXGL010000094.1 GCA_024636755.1 Guyparkeria sp.
ACCCACACAAATTATCTCTGCTCTTTCTTAAAGATCGTCACCAACCCGTCCGGTTGGCGTCGGCTCGTCGCCGAGAAGAGCGCGTATCTTACGCCCTTCGTGTCGCCTGTCAAGAGCTTCGTTGAACTCTTTGGGGCGACCTTCCGGCGGGCATCTGCTCAGCCCCTCGTGCCGGAAAGGAGCGCGAATCTTACAGGAAGTATCCGCGCTTTCAACCCCTTTCGGGGAGAAATTTGGTGGGTCGTGTAGGATTCGAACCTACGACCAATTGGTTAAAAGCCAACTGCTCTACCAACTGAGCTAACGACCCCCTGTTGAGGATTGCGCATTATACGCAGGCTACCTGGGCTGACAACCCCTTTTTTGCACTTTTCATCGACCGCGGACCGGAAGACCGATCACGCGCCGGCAACCAATTGATTTGGCAACAGTCGCGGCGTTTTCAAGACCCGCCCGCGTACTGGGTGGGGTCGGGCACCCCTGCCTCGATGAACCCCTGGCGGCGATAATGACAGGAATCGCACATCCCGCAGGCGCGGCCTTGTGCGTCCGCGCGATAACAGGAGACCGTCAGGCCGTAGTCCACGCCCAGCGCGTTGCCATGGGCAATGATCTCGGCCTTGGTCATGTAGAGCAGCGGCGCGTGGATATCGAAGGGATGATCCGCGGCGGTCGCCACGTTGGCCAATTGCTGGAATGCCTGAATGAACTCGGGGCGGCAATCCGGGTAGCCGGAGTAGTCGACCGCGTTCACGCCGATATAGATGCGTTCGGCATGCAGCATTTCGGCCCAGCCCAGCGCAAACGACAGGAAGGTCAGGTTCCTGGCGGGGACGTAGGTGCTGGGAATGGCCGTGTTGCCGGGGGCGTAATCGGGGACCGGCTGATCCTGGTCGGTGAGCGACGAACCGCTATTCCCGCCCATGTCGATGCGGATGGTGCGATGCGCTGCCGCGCCCACGGCGCGGGCGACTCGGTCGGCGGCCTCCAACTCCACCCGGTGGCGCTGACCGTAGTCGAAGCTTAGGGCATGTACGGCATAGCCGTCGGCACGTGCCTGCCAGGCCAGGGTGGCCGAATCGAGCCCGCCGGAAAGCAGCACGACGGCCGGTGTTTCAGACGACGCCCCCATGCTATCGACCCGGTTCGTCACCCCAGATCAGCTTGTGCAGCTGCATCTGGAAGCGGATCTCGAGCCCGGTATCCAACACCCACTCGGCGAGTTGGGTGGGCGTGATGCCGCCAAACACCGGCGAGAACAGCACGGCGAACCGCCGGGCCAGGTCATGCTCCCGGACGCGCGCCACGGCCCAGTCGAAATCCGCGCGCGAACCGATCACCACCTTGATCTCGTCACTGGGCTTGAGCAGATCGAGGTTTGCCCAACGATTGCGCTCGACTTCGCCGGAACTGGGCGTCTTGAGGTCCATGACGATGTGCACGCGCGGATCGACCTGGGCGATGTCGAGCGCCCCGCTGGTCTCCAGGCTGACCACGTGCCGACGATCGGCCAATTGCCGCAACAGCTCGATGCAAGCCGGCTGAGCGAGTGGCTCGCCGCCGGTCACGCAGACATGCCGGGTTTCAAGCTCGGCAACCCGCGACAGGATGCCCTCCTGCTCCATGCGCTCGCCGCCGGTGAAGGCGTAGGCGGTATCGCAGTAGACGCAGCGCAGCGGGCAGCCGGTCAGGCGGACGAACACCGTCGGCCAGCCGATATGATCCGACTCGCCCTGCAGGGAGCGGAAGATCTCGGTGATGCGCAGGCTGCGCGCCGCCTTGGGCGCGACCGACTCGAGCGCCTCGGGCCGGGGGGCGGACTCGACCGTCATCAGTTACCCATGCGCGACAGGCGTTGCTTGGCCAGTCCGGCGGCCTGCGAATCGGGGTGATCGGTCACGAGTTCGTTGAACAGGCGACGCGCCGCCTCGTTGTCACCGCGCTCTTGGGCGACGTAACCCAGCTTGAGCTTGGCATCCGGAATGCGATTGCTGTCGGGGAATCGTTCGATGACCTCGCCGTAGGCCTTGCCGGCCGCGGCGTAGTCCTGCTGGACATAGTAGGTCTCGCCTTGCCAGAACAGCGCACTCGCCGCCCAGCTGCCTTCCGGGTTGGCGTCGATCACCTGCTGGAACGCATCGACCGCCTGCTCGTACTTGCCGCTCTTGAGGACCTCGAAGGCCTCGTTATAGAGGGCCTGCTGCTCTTCCTCGGTGGCCGCGCCACCACTTTGCTCAGCGGCGCTCGAATCGGCCTGATCGGCAGGGGCATCCTGGTCACCTTGGGCATCGTCACGAGTCTCACCGTCCACCGCGGCAATCGCCTCGTCGGGTACGTCCTGGGCGACCGGGTCGCCGGCACTCACGCCCGACGGCGCGCCCGTCGAACTGGAGGCGCGTTGCGGCGGGCGAGACTCAACGGCCTCGTCGAGACGACGTTGCTGGCGATCCAGGGTGCGTTCCTGCTCGGAGAGCTGGCCACGCATGTCCTGCACCTGCCGCTCGAGGTCATTGACCCGCTGCATCAAGCGCTGCAGCAGGACGGCCTGCCCCGACCGGGGGGGCGCATCAGCCCCCGTATCGGCCACGGTGACACTGGTCGCCGGCATCGGCGTGGTTTGCACGCTGGCGCCGCTGGGCGCGGATTCGCTCTCCGTCTCGCCGGACGGCTGTTCGTTTGAGCCACCACCCCAGTTGAGCCAGCCCGGCGCCTGCTGCGCGGCCGCCGGCAGGGACGTACCGCCCAGCAGCAGGGCGGCCGCAAGTGACCCCGCCAGCCGTGAGCGGTGCTTCGATGAAATCTCGTGCATGGTTTTCGGCAAGTTCCTAGTCATTTTCCTAGTCATTGAAGGGCCCCCAGACCGGATCGCGTACCTTGCCCCGATCGTAACTCAGGGTCTGCGGCTCGCCACCGATGGCCGGTGAAATCTTGAGCACCGAGCCGCTGCCCGATTGCGCGGCGTACACCACCATGGCGCCATTGGGTGCGTAACTGGGACGCTCCTCGCCCCCGCCGCGGCTGAGCAGTTGACGCTTACCATCGTCGAGCGATTGCTCGGCGACGAAGAAGCCGCGGTCGTCGCGCACCACCAGCGCCAGACGGTCACCGTCCGGCGATATCCGCGGGCCGGCGGCATAGGAGGTGTCGAAGGTCAGGCGACGAGCCCGTTCGTCCGGCCCGGCCTTGCGGAACACCTGCGGCTGCCCGAAGCGGTCCGAGGTGAACGCCAGGCTGCGGTTATCCGGGAACCAGGTCGGCTCGGTCTCGATCGAGCCGGAGCGCGTCCACTGGACCGTCCGACGGGTATCGAGATCGATGACGTAGATATCCGGGTTGCCGCCCTTGGATAAGGTCACGGCAATCTTGTCACCTCGCGGCGACCAGGCGGGTGCCCCGTTGATGCCGCGATAATCGGTGAGCTGATAGCGCTCGCCGGTGGACAGATCCTGCACCCAGATGGCCGAGCGATTGCCCTCGAAGGACACGTAGGCCAGCTGGCCGCCATCCGGCGACCAGCTCGGCGACATGAGCGGGTACGGTGACTCGAGCACGGTGCGCGGATTGGCGCCATCCGAATCGGCGATCTGCAGGGTGTAGGTGCGATTGTCGACCGAGCCGCGCTCGGTGACGTAGGCGATGCGGGTCGAGAATGCGCCGCGCTCACCGGTCAGCTCCTCGTAGATGATGTCGCTGATGCGATGCGCCACCGACCGATCCGCCGAGGCATTGGCCGTGATCTGGCTGCCGGCCAGCCGCTCACCGGAGCTGACATCAATCAGGTAGAAACGGGTGCGTAGTTGATCACCATCGGCCTCGACCTGCCCCATGACGAGGTAGCGCGCCTTGCCGGCACGCCAGTCACCAATGCGCAACTGCTGCGGTGAGGCCGGACGAGCAGGCATCACATCCCGCGCGACGGGCGCAAACAGGCCGGAGCGGGCGAGATCGTCGCCGATGATCCGCGCGAGATCGGCCACCTCACCCGACTGGTCGAACGGCACCACGGCGATTGGCACGCCAGTCTCCGTGCCACCGCTGATGTCGATCTCCAGCGCGGCCTGCGCCGGCGTGACGAACGCAAGCATTCCCGCCAGGGCCGTGGACACGAGCCAACGATGCGAACGATGCAAAAAGGCCAGTACTGTCATGTGGGTCACCCCGGGGGTTTGCCGGTCATTCCGGCTTGAAGTTGAAACGGAGCTCTTCCTGGAAGATCGAGTCGATCTCCGGCTTGGGCAAGGGTGAGGCCGCTTCGATGGCCTGCACCACGGAGCGTTCGAACAGGCGGTCGCCATCGCATCCGACGACGGTCACATTGCGCACGCGACCGTCGGCGTCCTGCTTGACGGTGACGGTGCAGGTCCAGCCGGGTCGCGCCCCACGCGGGCGCTGCCAGTTGTCCCGCACCTTGGACTGGATCGCGGCGGCCCACTTGCTCAGGGCGTCGCTCTCGGCGCGCGCCTGCTGTTCGGCAGCCATTTGATCGCGTAGCGCCTGTTCACGCGCCTCACGCGCGGCCTGCTCGCGGGCGGCCTTTTCCTCCGCCTCCTGACGAGCTTTTTCCTCGGCCTCGCGGCGCGCTTTCTCTTCGGCCTCCTTGCGGGCCTCTTCCTCGGCCGCCTGGCGCGCCTTTTCCTCCGCCTCCTGGCGAGCCTTTTCCTCGGCTTCGCGACGCGCCTTCTCCGCCGCCTCCTGGCGGGCTTGCTCCTCGGCTTCCTGGCGCGCCTTTTCTTCCGCCTCGCGACGGGCCTTTTCTTCGGCTTCCTTGCGCGCCTTTTCCTCGGCCGCCTGGCGGGCCTTTTCGGCGGCCTCCTGACGAGCCTTTTCCTCGGCCTCACGCTGCTGGGCAGCCTCCGCGGCTTCCTTGCGGGCCTGCTCGGCTTCCTTCTGTGCCTGCTCGCGCTCGGCCTCGACTTCCTGCTGCTCCTTCCTCAGCTGCTCGAGCCGCTCGGCCTGTTCGGCCGCCTCGCGTTCACGCTCTTTACGCACCTCGGCCAGTTGCTGGGCGCGGGCCTCCTCGGCGCGGCGTGTAGCGGCCGCTTGCTCCGCGGCGCGTTCGGCCTCGGTTCGTTCGCGCTCGCGGTTCTCGCGCTGCTCGCGCATGCGCTCGGCCTGCCGCTCGATCGCCTCGGAGGAGACCGACTCCGCCTCGATATTTGGCGTCGGCAGTTGCGCCGCCTCGCCGCCGCTGGGCTTGACCGACTCCGGCTGCCACAACTCGGAGAACACGATCGCGAGCACCAGCACCACGTGCAGCAAAACCGCCAGAATCATCGCACCGGGCATGCGCGTAAGCATCCGCCACATCGCTTACTGTTCCCCCTCGTTGCCGGGCGCCGCGTCGGGATCGGTCACCAATCCCACCTTGGGCGCACCGCCCTGCTGCGCGGCCACCATGGCACGCATGACGTTCTCGTAGTTCGCGGCCCGATCGCCTTTCACCAGGATAGGCGTTTCGGGATCGACCTGACGCGCGGCCGCCACCAGTTCGGTGATCGTGGCCAGGCTGACCGGGGCCTCGGGATTGTCGGCCTGATTGACGAAATACTCGCCGTCACGGTTGACGCTGATCAGCAGCGGCGGCTCGTCGGTGTCCTCCAGCGCGCTGGCCGAGGCCTGCGGCGGCTCGACCTCGACGCCCTGCTGCAACATCGGCGCGGTGACCATGAAGATCACCAGCAGCACCAGCATCACGTCGATATAGGGGACGACGTTGATCTCGGCGACCATCCGCCGTGCCCGCCGCGTGCGACGCGCCATGGCTTACTTGCCCCCCAGCTGCCGCTGCAGCAACCCCAGGAATTCGTCGACGAAGTTCTCGTAACGCCCAGCGAGCCAGTCGACCCGCTGCGTGTAGCGGTTGTAGGCGATGACGGCCGGGATGGCGGCGAACAGCCCCATTGCCGTGGCGATCAGCGCCTCGGCGATCGGCGGGGCCACGGCGGCCAAGGTGGCGGTCTGCATGGTGCCAAGGTTCATGAAGGCGCTCATGATGCCCCAGACCGTGCCGAACAAACCCACGTACGGGCTGACCGAGCCGACCGTGGCCAGAAACGGCACGCCTTCCTCGAGCTGGTCGAGCTGGCGATGCTCGGCGACCCGCATGGCGCGCTCGACGCCATCGATGATCTGCGTGTACCCCCGGTCCTCGACCTGTCGCAGGCGCTGGAACTCGCGAAAGCCCGCCTCGAATATCGCCTCGTGACCCTCGCGCGGACGGGCCTCGCGGGAGATGCGGTCGTAGAATTCGTTGAGGCTGCCGCCGGCCCAGAAGCTGCTTTCGAACGAACGCACGCCGCTGACCGCCCGCTTGTAGACCCGCGCCTTGTGAAAGATCAAGGCCCAGGAACCGACCGAAGCCAGCGCCAGGATGATCAGGACCAGTTGCACGGGCAGGCTCGCCCCGGTAATCAGCTCGACGATGGACGGATCGGCATTCACGCGAAAGTCTCCAGGATCGACTCGGGTATGGGTTTGGGACGAAAGGTCTGCGCATCCACGCAGACGACGCGCACGGACACCCCACACAGGACTGTGGAACCGGCAGAATGTTCCACGCGCTGGGTAAAGTCGATGGCCGCCGCGCGCAGGCGCGCCACCTCGCAGGTGATGTTCAGCGAGTCATTAAATCGTGCCGGTCGGCGATATTCAAGCGAGGCCCGGGACACCACGAACACGATCTGGTGCTGATCGCGCAGCACATCCTGCTCCCAGCCGCGCGAACGCAGCCACTCGGTGCGCGCGCGTTCGCAGAAATTGAGGTAGCGGGCGTGGTAGACCACCCCGCCGGCGTCGGTGTCTTCGTAGTAGACGCGCACCGGCCAACGAAAGATATCGCGGCTCGACAAACCTGCTGCGCCACCCGATTGCTGCGTCGCGTGCTCGTTCGCTCCTCGCCTATCGGCTTGATATGTCTCGTTGCTCACTGCGCGGCTCCTTGCACTCGGGCAGCTCGCGACGGTTTGTCGAGCCACTTAAGCATCGTGAGAAGTCCCCGCCAGCGGATCGATAGACTCGTCCTGCCAGCGCTCGGGCGGCCGGTAGCCAAAGTGCGCCCAGGTCTGTCGGGTGGCCATGCGGCCGCGTGGCGTGCGGATCAGAAAGCCTTGCTGGATCAGGTAGGGCTCGAGGACGTCCTCGATGGTGTCGCGCGATTCGCCGATCGCCGCGGCGAGGTTGTCGAGCCCCACCGGTCCGCCGTCGAACTTGTCGAGCAGTGTCTCGAGCAGGCGACGGTCCTGGTGGTCGAACCCCCGCTGGTCGACCTTGAGCATGTCCAGCGCGGCGTTGGCGATCACCCGGTCCACCTGGCCGCTGCCCTTCACGTCGGCGTAATCACGCACGCGACGCAGCAGGCGGTTGGCGATCCGAGGCGTGCCACGCGAGCGGGCGGCAATCTCCTGGGCCCCCTCGGCATCCATCTCCAGGTTAGTCAGGCGCGCCGAGCGGGTGACGATGTGCACCAGGTGCTCGACCTCGTAGAATTCCAGACGCTGGATGATGCCGAACCGATCGCGCAGCGGGTTGGTCAGCATGCCGGCGCGGGTGGTGGCGCCGACCAGGGTGAAAGGCGGCAGGTCGAGCTTGATCGAGCGGGCCGCCGGTCCCTCGCCGATCATGATGTCGATCTGGTAGTCCTCCATCGCCGGGTAGAGGATCTCCTCGACTACCGACGAGAGACGGTGGATCTCGTCGATGAACAACACGTCGCCGGGCTCGAGATTGGTCAGCAGCGCGGCGAGATCGCCGGGGCGCTCGAGCACCGGGCCGGAGGTCTGTTTGAGGCTCACCCCCATCTCGTTGGCGATGATGTGCGCCAGCGTGGTCTTGCCCAGACCCGGCGGGCCGAAGATCAGGACGTGGTCGAGCGGCTCGCCACGATTGCGTGCGGCGGGCACGAAGATTTCCATCTGCTCGACCACCGCCGGCTGGCCGATGTAGTCGGCGAGCCGACGTGGCCGCAGCGCCCGCTCGAGGGCCTCCTCGTCGGGGCGGTGCTCGGAGCTGACGAAGCGGGCGTCTTCCATGGGGGCACTCATGAGGAGGGCTTGACCGTCTGCCGCAAGGCGAGCCGGATCAACGATTCGGCGTTATCCGCGCCTTCCTTCTCGGCCCGGGCGATCATGCGGCCGGCCTCGGCCGGCTTGTAGCCGAGCGCCTCAAGCGCGCTCAAGGCCTCGTCGCGCGGGGTCGCGACCGCCGGCTCGCCGCCGGCAACCGCCGGCACCCCGCCACCCGGCTGCTTGTCGAGGCGGTCGCGCATCTCGATGATCAGCCGCTCGGCGGTCTTCTTGCCGATTCCCGGCACCTTGGTCAGCGCGGTGACGTCGTCGTTGAGCACGCAGTCACGGAACTGCGCCTCGGACATGCCCGAGAGCACCGCGACGGCCATGCGCGGGCCGATGCCCGAGACCTTGATCAGGGCGCGAAACAGGTCACGCTCACGGATGGTGGCAAACCCGTACAGCAGTTGCGCGTCCTCGCGCACCACCAGGTGGGTATGCAGGATGACGTCGTCCTGCCCCTGCGTGGCGAAGAAGGTCGACATGGGCGCCTCGACCTCGTAGCCGATCCCCTGCACGTCCACCAGCAGAAACGGGGGTTTGCGCATGAGTACGCGTCCGGCAAGACGTCCGATCATTTCTTTTCTCCGGCCTTGCCCGCTGTGCGGGCCATCAGGGTGGCGGCATCCATGTCGCGCCAGCCGCGCGAGTCGCTGCGGCGGCGATAGCGTCGTTGGGATGCCTCGCGCAGGATCTCGCGCGCCTCGCTGTTCGGTCCAGTGCTGCTCGTCGCACCGAAGGCATTGCTGCGATAACAATGACACAGGGCGACCGCGGCGGCGTCCGCCCCGTCGGTCGACGGCAGTTCGGCCAGCCTGACCAGCCGCTGGACCATGTGGGCCACCTGCGTCTTGTCGGCCTTGCCGCTACCGACCACGGCCTGCTTAACGGTCGCCGGCATGTATTCCTCGACCGGCAGGCCGTGACGCACCACGGCGGCCAGGGCCGCGCCGCGCGCCTGGGCGAGCTTGAGCGACGAGGATTCGCTGCGATACATGAAGATCTGCTCGATGGCGCACTCGCTCGGCTGGTGGGTCTCGATCCACTCGGAGACCACATCGAAAACGCCGCCCATGCGGGCGGCAAAGTCACCGTGAGACTGCAGGGAATGGCTCGCAAGCGCCAGGCAACGGCCCTGCCCGCCAGCAAACTCGATCACCGCCAGCCCGAGCACGCGCGAGCCGGGGTCGATGCCGAGCACCCGTCGTGTGGGGCGATGATTCCCTGCCGGCGAATCAGGCATACGCCGCTTCCGGGATCTCGCCGTTGTGATAGACCTCCTGCACGTCGTCGAGGTCCTCGAGCATGTCGATCAACTTGATCACCTTCTCCGCGTTTTCACCGTCGACGGGCGCACTGGTCGAGGCCCGCATGGTGACCTCGCTCTCCTCCGGCGGCAGGCCCGCGTCGATCATGGCCTGCTTGACGTCGCTGTACGTCTCCGGCGTGGTGGTCACCTCGATCGAGTTGTCGTCGAACACCTCGATGTCCTCGGCACCGGCCTCCATCGCGGCCTCCATGACCGGGTCCTCGTCGCTGCCCGGCGGGTAGTAGAGCACGCCGAGACGGGAGAACAGGAACGCGACTGAACCGTCGGTGCCGAGATTGCCGCCGTTCTTGGAGAAGGCGTGGCGCACGTCGGCCACCGTGCGGGTGTTGTTGTCGGTCATGCCGGTGACGTAAACGGCCACACCGCCCGGGCCGTAGCCCTCGAAGGTGACCTCGACGAAATCCTGCCCTTCCAGGTCACCGGCGCCGCGCTTGGCGGCACGCTCGATGGTGTCCTTGGGCATGTTCGCCCCCAGCGCCTTGTCCCAGGCCAGGCGCAGACGCGGGTTGGCCGCCGGGTCGGCATTGCCGCCGGCGCGGGCGGCCACCGTGATCTCGCGAATGATCTTGGTCCAGAGCTTGCCGCGCTTCTTGTCCTGCGCGGCCTTGCGATGCTTGATGTTCGCCCACTTGCTGTGACCGGCCATTGCTCACCTTCTTGTTGCTGGCGCGACTCGGCGTTCCACCGAAATATCCCACCCGTTGAATAACGTGTTGGCGGCGATTCTACCATCGCCGACAGTGATCCCGTGCCCACGCCCCTCCTCGCAATCACGGAAGGGGAGCGAGAAAAACGACTTGGCAGGAACTCTCGACACGCCCGGTGACCAAACCTTGAGCGGACGACGCTTTCGCCCGTTGCTCGGCAACACGTCGACCATTCCATCTTTAGAAAGGGAAGGTGTCTTATGAAATTCAAAACAAAAACCATTGCGACGCTTCTTAGCAGCACGGCACTGGCAACGATGATCGGCATGGGCTCGGCCTACGCCGAAGACAAAGACGAAGACCCGGGGACCGGTGCCCCGCAGGAAGAACAGCCGCAAGGTGACGGCGTTGCGCCATCCACCGGGATGGGCGGCGCCCTCCAGGAAGAAGA
>JAGXGL010000095.1 GCA_024636755.1 Guyparkeria sp.
CGCCACTCCGGGCTCGTCGTCCGATCGAAGGCGGCGACCGCCTCGATCAGAGCCGCTTGGGTAACAAGGGTGTCCCTAAGTGCCTTGCGCTCGGCCTCGAATGCCTGCTGGTAGAGCATAAAAGCGCCGAACACGATCGCGATCAGGGTCAGCGTCGTCAGCACTATCCCCCATTGAATCAGGCGTCTGATCTCGGACATGCCTCGCCTCCTTGCAAGCGAGCGGAGCCAGCATGCCCCGCGCCGCCTCGCTGGTAACCCGACCACCCTCCAACCCCGTGATGTTGGGGCGTATGCACGACCGCAATACCCTGCGGCTGATCAAGGGCCTCGGCAACACCCAACTTACACCTTTCGGGCAGTTCTTGGTCGAGTACTTGCCGAGGATGATCGATTGTCTTTAGCGAGCGAACCGTGTACTGGGCGGTAAAAGTTCTCATGAGATAGCGATCCTTGCTACTAATTCATGCCCTTTTCTAAAGGAGAGTCGTTGTCTTCTTGCGGTCTGCCCACTCGTGAGTGGCCGTTTTACCGCCCGCACGGCGACCAGCGAGGGCCCTGAGTCAGGTCTGTTGAGCCCACGCCCGAGGACGCCGAGCCGGGCATGCGCCCAGTGGCTTACTGGTAGCGCCAGGCGCGGTTACGACCACTCGCCTTGGCCTCGTACATGGCGCTGTCCGCCTGCTTGAGCAGCGTCTCATCGTCGACCTCGGCGTCCTGCGGGCAGAAGGTGTAGCCGATGCTCGCCGTGACCTGCAACGTTGCCCCATCGATATGTCGTTCACGAGCGGCGGCCTGGACGACTCGGGCAATGATCGGTTCGGCGTCCGATTCCTGTTCCAATCCGCCCAGGATGATTACGAACTCGTCACCACTGATGCGCGCCAGGGTGTCGGTTTCGCGTAGCTGGGCACCCAAGTCCGTTGCCACGTCGGCCAGCAGCTTGTCACCCATGTCATGGCCGTGTTGGTCGTTGACCGCCTTGAAGCCATCGAGATCGAGAAAGGCCAGCACCACCGTGCCGTGGTTGCGACGTACCGCCGCCATTGCCTGGCGCAATCGGTCGGCCATCAATACGCGGTTGGGCAGCCCCGTCAATGCGTCGTGGTTCGCGCGGTGCTCGAGTTCTTTCTGGTAATTCTTGACGTCGGTAATGTCCGAGGCCAGCGCAATGTAGTTG
Organism: Guyparkeria sp.; assembly: GCA_024636755.1. GTDB lineage: Bacteria > Pseudomonadota > Gammaproteobacteria > Halothiobacillales > Halothiobacillaceae > Guyparkeria. The sequence continues at coordinate 1,180 of JAGXGL010000095.1, forward strand.
CCGGGCTGGCCCTCGGCATCGTGAACCAGGCTGATGGTCAGGCGCTCGGCGAACAGCTCGCCGTTCTTGTGCCGATTCCACAACTCGCCGCTCCAGTAGCCGGCCGAGCGCAGCCGCTCTCGCATCTGGCGATAGAACTCGCCGTCCTGGATGCCCGAATGCAGGAATTTGGGCGTATGCCCGATCACCTCGTCGCGCCGCCAGCCGGTCATCTCGGTGAAGGCGGCATTCACGTCGATGATGCGCGCGTCGAGATCGGTGATCAGGATTGCCTCGCGGGCATGCACGAACACCGAGGCGGCAAGCTGAAGGTCCTGTTCCATCTGCTTGCGGGCCGATATGTCCTGGTGCGTGCCCCACATGCGCAGGGGCTCCCCCTCCGCGTCCCACTCCAGGATTCGGCCGCGATCGAGCACCCAGATCCAGTGCCCATCACGATGCCGCATGCGCACCTCGACCTCTAAATAGTCTCGCTCTCGATTGAAGCAAGCCCGGAGCGCTTTCTCCGCCTGAGCCAGGTCCTTCGGATGCGCAAAACGCTTCCATGTCTCGATCGTGGTGGGTTCGAGTTCCGACAACTCGTAACCGAGGATCTCCGCCCATCGCCCGTTGAAGACGGTCTCGCCGGACTGGATGTTCCACTCCCAGGTACCGACGTTGGTGCCCTCGATCACGTTGCGCAACCGCTCGCGTTGGCGTTGCAGCGCCTTTTCGGCTTGGTCCCGCTCGGTAATGTCATGGACGATCACGAACATCCGCCCGGCCTGGCGATGATCGTCCATCGGCGTGACGTGCACCTCGACGCGTCGCGCCTCGCCCGAACGCAAGCGGTGGGTGTGCATATGGCAATGACCGCCCACCACCCCACTGCCGCAGAACTCGTCGGACTGCTCGCAACGATGTGCCCAGATCCGGTCGACCGGTTGATCGATCAATTCCTCACGCGACCAGCCGTAGAAACCCGCCGCGGCCTGGTTGGCATCGAGGATTTTGTGCGTATTGAAATCGATCAGCAGCAATACCGAGGCGTTGTCTTCGAAGAAATGTCGAAAACGCTCCTCGCTGCGGCGCACGGCCAGGTGACGAAACAGCAGCGCCAGCGACAGCAGGGCAATAAGCAACACGGAGACCCCCGCCACGATCGCGGCCGCCCGATACTGCTCCCAGATGTCGAGCATGGTGATTTCGGGGGGCGCATCGAAGGGTGGCAAACCGAGACGACGGCTCAACTCCTCGACCGGCGCATAATCACCCGGCGGGCCGAAACCGGCGACCTCCGAGAGCATCGCGGCCGGGTCGCTGGTGTCGAGCGAGAACAATGCCGCGCCGATGCGGCGTTCCAGATCGGCGCCCATGTGCTGCATGGTCACCATCGGCCACTCCGGGTACAGGCGCGTGGAGACCATGAACGGGTAGCTCCCCACCGACTGCGGGTTAACCAGGCGCAGGGCCTCGATATGCCGCGCACCGAGACTCTGCAGGGTCTCGAGCACGCCGGTGCGAATGAAGCCAACGTCAACCTTGCCGGTCAGCACCGCCTCGATCACCGCGTCATGCGTGCCCACGAACTTGAACGTCGCCTCCTCCCGGAGATCGACCCCGGCGTCGAAGGCCTCGTAGAGCGGCGCCCGGTAACCGCCCAGAAACGTGGTGCCCGGCGCGGCGATGGTCTTGCCGGCAAGATCCTGCAAGGTCTGGATGCGGGTCTCAGCCTTGCGGGTGATGATCACGCCGCCGAGGCTGCGCGTGGTGGCACCCTCGTGACGGGCCACCAACGTGGCCAGCACGCCCGAAAGGGTATTCTCCGAGCGCACCATGACGTAATGCGTCGGGTTCGTCAGCAGCAGGTCGACATGCTTGCGGCGAATGGCATCATCGAGTTGATCGGACGGCAGTATCTGGAGACGAAAGGTCACGCCCTCGACCGAGTCGTTGAGGTAGTCGACCAGGGGCTGGAAACGCTGCTCCATGATCGCGGCGGGGCGCATGCCGAATACGCCCACCAGCACCTCGTCGTCGTGAGTCACCGCCGGGGCCCCGCCAGTCCAGAGAAGCAGCGCAATCAGTGACGAGACCAGTGGGATGCGCCGCCTCACAGGCGCTCCTCCCGTGGCAGGTAGTCGGCCGAGACCCAGTCCTCGATGGCCGCGATCGAGGGAGGCTCTCCGCCGTTGGATAGTCGTGGGTAGAGGGCTCGGATGGCATCGAATAACCGCGAGTCGGGCGTCAGATAGCCGCGATTGGCCTCGAGTCGCGGCAACAGGACACCGGCGATCGACCGGGTCACCGCTTGTTCGTCGATCTGCTGGGCATCCGCTATGCGGTATAGGGAATCCTGTCGGTTCGTACGCAGGTGATGGAGCCCCCGGAAATGAGCACGGATGACGTCGGTGAGCACGCGGTTGACGCCATCGAGCCGATCGCGGCGGACGGCGAGCACGTCGAAGATCAGGTCGGGGAAGTCGCGGCTGTCGATCAACCGTTTGGCACCCGCGGCTCGCAACCGCGAAGCGATCGGCTCGTAGGTCACCACCACGTCCACCTCACCATCCTGCCAGGCGCTCAGGTGCTGATTGGCGGAACGGTCGACGATAGTGACGTCGTCCCAGCCCAGGCCGGCCCGGTCGAGCACGCGCTCGAGCAGCAGCTCGCCGACCCCGGTACGTTCGACACCGATGCGTTTGCCGGCCAAGTCATCGAGCGAGTCGATGCCCTCATCCACCAGCAGCGCGTCGCCACCCGAGGAAACGTTGAACACCATCACCACGACCAGATCCAGACCCCCGCGGCGCGCCCGGATCACCTCGTCCAGGGTCTGGGCGACAGCATCCACCTCGCCGCGCTGCAAGGCATCCAGCGAGAGGCTGGCCGAGCCCAGCCGGGACAGCGAGACCGTCGGCGGCAGCCAGTCGAACTGCGAGGCGAGCATCAGCGTCTCGTAGCCGATCCAGGGGTGGTAGGCAACGCGGATGGTCTGTTCGCGGGCGACACACCCGCCCAGGAGCGTGGCACCAGCCAGCGGGGCGAACATCAGAAAGCGGCGTCGTTGCATGCGCGTCGTGTACTTGCCATTCCGTTGAGGGTGACCCGGGGGGTGACCCGGGGTCGCCTTTATCCATCGTCAAGCACGCCGCATTTCTCGGCGTCGTCACTTGTCATGACCGTCAGGCCTAAGCTATCCAAAATCGGAGCAAAAGACCACACACAATGCAGGTTTTATCATGCTATGCGCCGAATTTTCGCTATGGGCTCTGGAAACAAAAACGACCGGCACAAGGCCGGTCGTCACTCGTCAATCATTGATGGCGAAAGCGGGGTCAGGAAGGATCGACCGTGGTCAGACCCAGTGTGTGCCACATCTGCATGCCGCCGCGGTACCAGTAGATCTTGTCGGCCGGATAACCCATGCTTACCAGCGCCTTGATGTTGGTCGGTGATTGACCGCACCAGGGGCCATTGCAGAACAGCACCAGCTTCTTGGCCTGGCGAAAATCGAACAGACCGTCCTCCTTTTTTACGCCGAATTCGTCGAGCAGCAGTGTCTCAACGACGAACGGATCGTAGGTGGAGGATCCCCCGTAGAGCTTGGTCCACGCGATGTTGACCGCGCTGGGAATGGTGCCCTTGTTGAACCAGTCGGGGGTACGCGAATCGATCAGCAGGAACTGATCCTCGCCCATCGCCCGATCGGCAAGCATTTCCAGCAGTTCGATCTCACCGATCGTATGCACCCCCGGCAGCAATTGCATGGGCTGGACACAGAACGGCGGGCACTCCCGGCTGGTCTTGGCGTAATCCTCGTGGATGCGGCTATCGGGATCCTGGTCGCGCTTGATCACGACCTCTTCGCCCTCGTGCATCACGGTGACCGATTCCAGATCCGTGGTGACCTTGACCTTCATTTCCTGCGCGCCCGCCACGCCGGCGGCAGCCAGCAGTGTCGCGCCGATCAACCAGACTGGTTGTTTCATGGCCTGCCTCCCTTTCGTTTGAACCTAGAGGGAGTCTAGGCCGCGTTTCCCGACCCTGCATGGCAGCAGCGCACCGTCTCGCCGCGACCAATGCCGTAATAGAGCCAGCCCGCGGCCTTCAGTCGCTCGGGATCGTAGAGATTGCGGCCATCGACGATCAGCGGTTCGGCGAGCGAGTCGCGCATCAGGTCGAAGTCCGGCGCACGGAAGGCCTTCCACTCGGTGCAGATCACCAGCGCATCCGCGCCCTTGAGCGCGGCATCGCGCGTGCCCACCAGGGACAGGTCGTCACGGTGGCCATAGATACGCTGGGTCTCTTCCATGGCTTCGGGATCGAAGGCCTGCACGCGCGCGCCGGCGGCCCACAGGGCCTCCATCAGGGTGCGCGACGGCGCCTCGCGCATGTCGTCGGTATTGGGCTTGAAGGCGAGCCCCCACAGGGCGAAGGTCTTGCCGGCAAGCGCCTCGACACTGCCGTAGTGCGCAACCAGCATCTCGAACGGACGATGCTTCTGTCGGCGATTGACCGCCTCGACGGCATCCAGCAGCAGCGGCTCGTGATCGACCGAATGGGCAATCCGCGAGAGTGCCTGCACGTCCTTGGGGAAACACGAGCCGCCGTACCCGCAGCCGGGATAGATGAAGTGATAACCGATACGCGGGTCCGAACCGATCCCGAGGCGCACGCTCTCGATGTCGGCCCCGAGTCGTTCGGCCAGGCTGGCCAGCTCGTTCATGAAGCTGATCTTGGTCGCCAGCATGGCGTTGGCGGCATACTTGGTCAGCTCGGCCGAGCGCAGGTCCATCACGATCACGCGGTCGTGGTTACGGTTGAACGGCGCGTAGAGCTCGCGCATCACCGCCTCGCTGTGCGGGTCACTGGTGCCGACGATGATGCGATCGGGCTTCATGAAGTCGTTGACCGCCGCCCCTTCCTTGAGGAATTCGGGGTTGGAGACCACGTCGAAGTCGAGCGATACGCCGCGTTGGGCGAGCGTCGCGGCGAGCACGTCGCGCACCTGGTCACCGGTGCCCACCGGCACGGTCGACTTGTTGATGACGATCTTGGCCGCGTCCATGTGCTCGGCGATGGTCGCCGCCACAGCCCGCACGTACTGGAGATCCGCCGAACCATCCTCGTCGGGCGGCGTGCCGACGGCGATGAACTGCAACTCGCCAAAGGCGACCCCCCGGGCCGCGTCGGTGGTGAAGTGCAGGCGACCCTGCTCGTGGTTCTCGCGCACGATCGGTTCGAGACCCGGCTCGTAGATCGGGATCACGCCGTCGTTGAGCCGCGCGATCTTGTCGGGATCGACGTCCACGCAGGTCACTTCGTGACCCACCTCGGCAAGACAGGCGCCCGTGACCAGCCCGACGTAGCCGGTACCGAAAATCGTGACCTTCATGTGTCGCTCGTTCCTTCTTCGTTGATCTCGCCGACCGCCTCGATCACCGAACGCACCTCGAGGAACAAGGCGCGACTGGCCTTGCCGTACTCCTCACGCGCGGCTTCCGTACGCGCCCCACGCTGGAGTTGCCGCAGGTGTTGCACGTCCACGGCCGCATAGGAGTCGATAAAGCGCGTGATCGCCTCGAGGTCCTCGATCAGCGCATCCCGCCAGGCCTCGGCCTGCATCTGCAGACGCTGGTTTTCCGGCGAGTGGGGGTCAAGGCGTTTGAGGGCGGCATCGATGGCCTCGACGTCCTCTTCGCGCATCAGGCGGCCAATGTACTGGCGCTGTCGTTTGGCCGCCCCCCGTGAACGCGTCGCCTTGAGCTGCTCGACGCCATCGCGCAGCCGGTCACTGATCGGCAGGTGATCCAGGGTATCGGCATCCAGTTCGGCCAGGCCCACGCCCAACGCCTGGGCGGCATGCGCCTCGCGCTTGACCTGGGACTTGCTCGGGCCGAACTCTTCCTCGTCGTGCGCCTCGGACGAATCGGGCGGCAAGTGGTGCTCGGACATGGTCGCTCCCGGCTATGGCCGACGGTGGCCGCGTATGGCCAACGATGGCTATCTGTGACTTGAGTGCCGGATTCTACCCAATTCCTCGCCTCAGGCGGCGCCAAATGGCCGACCGCCTCGGCAAAGCAGACTGGCGGTCAACCGTTACGCGGTGATGACTCGACCGGATTAAGCTTCCAGATCCGCGCATTGAGCATGGCGGCGAAGGCGACCCAGAACCAGTAGGGAATCAGGAGCGCGGCGGCGATCGCGCTCACCTGGGCGAACAGCACGATGGTGAGACTGAGCACCATCCACAGCAGCAGGATGTCCACCAGCCCCGCCACGATCCGACGCCGACCGAAGAACAACCACGACCAGGCCGCGTTGAACACCAGTTGCAGCACATAGAGGGTCAGCCCGGTGGTTCGGGCGGTCGAATCCTCGGCCATGAATACCCACCAGGCGGCGACCGCCATCATTAGGTAAAGCACCGCCCAGGCGATCGGGAACACCTTGTCCGGGGGCGTCCATGACGGCTTGGCCAGGGCTCGATACCAGCCATCGGGGCGAAAGATACCGCCCGTCACGGCGGTCAAGGCAACTAGGACGATCGATCCCATCAACACACCAATGGATTCCAGCATCGGAACACCCCCTCAAACGTAAATGAAGAATGAGGAGAGCGTAGCCCGTGCGGTCCCACCGTGCCGGCCGACAACAACGACCTCAGGCCGGCGGCTTTGGCGCGAACAACTCGGCCACCAGTTCGGTGGCGTAACTGCCCGGCGGCAGGGAAAAGGCCAGTTCGACCAGATTGCCCTCGATGCGATAGTCGAGATCGGGCACCCGGATGACCAGCGGTCGGCGGTCGGCGGCGACACGCCAGTCGGTGAGCCAGCGCCGCCAGGTGTCCTCGCCGAAGCGCGCCAGCATCTGGTCGGCCAGGGCCGTCTCGCGCTCGGCGACCGCGCCGTCCGCCTGGGAGCCCTCCTCGCCCCACAAGGGGCCGGTCGGGGTGACGTCACCCATCTCAAGGCGTTCCTGCAGGGTATTGAGCTCGTCTTGCTCGGCCAAAAACCGACTGCGCGACCCGGCCAGCTGCATCAGGTCACCGGGTTCGGCGCGCTCAATCGTGCCGGCAAGCATTCGCTCGGCGAGCACGTGATCGAAAATCGAGGAGCGCAGGGTGGAGAGCAGCCAGTTGCGGGCCTGGCGCTTGGGGCGCCCCGTCCGCACACCCTGCCCCCACTCGGCCAACCCGCGCAGGTTGCTGAACTGGCGACCGTAACGCTGTTCGCCGAAGTAGTTGGCCATGCCCCGCGAGGCCAGGCCCGGGGCGCGTTGGGCGAGATAGCCGGCCAGATCGGGGGCCGCAGCGGCGTTGAGGGGTTCGATGTGGTCAAGCTGCAAGCGAAAGCGGTTGGCGCGATGGGTGCCGCGGCGCAGCTTGCGGTCGTGGCGATCGATCTCGAGCAGGCCGATGCCTTCTTCCTGGCACGCCCGTTCGAATGCCTCGGGGTCGAAGGACTCGTGCGGAATGCTCAACCACTGCGTGGTGACCGCCTGTCGATCCTTGAGACCGGAAAAGCCGATGTCGCGGGCGCGCGTGCCGGTCACCTTCGCCATCCAGTCGACCAGTGCACCGGTGGTCATCTCGCGCTTTTCCAGTCGCAATAGCCAGTGATTGCCGGCACCGCTGGGCGCAAATCCCAGGTCCTCGTCGACCCGGAACGACTCGGGCGTCTGCTTGATCGTCGCCTGCCATAATGGTGCCCCCGATAGACGCGGGCGCGCCGATCCAGGCGCCCCCGCCCAGTCGAGTGGTGGCTGCAAATGCATCTGGTGGCGTTCGTCGGCGTCACTCATCGAGCAAGGAGGCCGTCCACTCGATCGTCTCGCCACTCAAGAACGGCACCACCACGTCCCCGCCACAGTCGAACGGGTCCGGACCGGTCTGGGCCTTTCGCTGCAGGCGC
>JAGXGL010000012.1 GCA_024636755.1 Guyparkeria sp.
GGAGATCACCCGCGCCCCGGGCATGTTCTGGGTCTATTTGGGCTCGCTGATGCTGACCCTGGGCATCTTCATGCTGTTCTACATTCACTACCGTCGGCTGTGGGTGTTGATCAAACCGGCCGGCGTGAACGATGATGGGGAGTCAGCGCGCCACCGCGTGGTGGTCGCCGGCACGGATGCCCGCAAGAACATCGATTTCGACCAGGCGTTTGCCCAGTTCAGCAATGAACTTCAACGGCAAACCGGGTCAAATGAGCAGAAAAACCCACCGTCCGACCCGGAGAGTTCCGGTCGGCCGGCATAATGACGGCAATACAATCCGCGCAGGAGAAATCGCCCATGTCCGTGCCCAACGAACAGATGATCAACGGGTATCAACCCGGCTCCGAACTCCCCCAGCGGCGGAGCTTCGGCCTGATCGACGCCCTCTGGGCCGTCGCCATGCTGATTGGCGCCGGCATCGGCTACGCCCAGTACAGCGCTGCGCTCGATTTTTACGCCACCGGTACGCTGTTCGGGGCTGCGCTCGGCCTGGGCTTCCTGGGCTGGATCTGGCCGGCGACCCGCTGGCTCACCGCCGTGGTCGCCGCGGTCTCGCTGTTCGCCCTGTGGCGTTACAACATCCTCGGCGCCGACGGCGCGGTAGGCCGTGCCGCATTGGGCGAGTTCCAGGAATCGACCTTCCTGTTCAAGTTTCTGCTCTCCAGCCAGGCGGCCACCATGTGGATGGTGGCGCTGTTCTTCCTCTCCATCCCTACCTACTTCATCAGCACGCTGGCGCGTTCGGCGTACGGCCTCAAGGTGGGCAGCTCCCTGGTCTGGAGCGGGGTGGCGATGGGCTTCATCGGCTTTTTCTCCCGCTGGCGCGAGGGCTACCTGATCAACCTAGACTACGGCCACATCCCGGTGAGCAACCTCTACGAGGTCTTCATCGTCTTTGCCGTGTTCACCGCGCTGCTGTATCTCTACTACGAGAAGCGCTACAACAACCGCAGCCTGGGCGGTTTCGTGATGCTGATCGTCGGCGTCGCGCTGGGCTTTCTGCTCTGGTACCAGTTCACCCGTGATGCCGAGGCGATCGCCCCGCTGGTCCCGGCGCTGAACAGTTGGTGGATGAAGATCCACGTACCGGCGAACTTCATCGGCTACGGCACCTTCGCGATCGCCGCGATGGTGGGCGTGGCCTACATCATCAAGGACAAGATGGGCGGTGACGGACCCAACGACCGCCTGCCGTCACTGACGGTGATGGACGACATCCAGTACAAGGCCATCGCGCTGGGCTTCGCCTTCTTCACCATCGCTACCATCCTCGGTGCCATGTGGGCGGCCGAGGCCTGGGGCGGTTACTGGAGCTGGGACCCGAAGGAGACCTGGGCCCTGATCGTCTGGCTGAACTACGCCGCTTGGCTGCACATGCGCCTGACCAAGGGCTGGCGCGGCCCGGTCATGGCCTGGTGGAGCATCGGCGGCCTGTTCATCACGAGCTTCGCCTTCCTCGGGGTGAACATGTTCCTCTCGGGGCTGCACTCCTACGGCGAACTCTGATCCGCCCAGACCGAATGAGCACGCATGGGGCGGCCGGCTGCAAGGGCAGCGGGCTTGCCCCATACTTCGTTCCGGGGCACCGGCCTGCTCGGCCCCGATCCGGTACCGAACGCCCCTTCATGACCGAATCACGGAGACACTCCATGCTCGTCAATCGCCTCAAGTCTTTCCTCACCACGCTGCTCGCCACCACCGCCCTGGTCCTGGCCGCCCCCGCGCTGGCCGCAGAATCCGGCTATCGCGAGGTGCAGACCGATGTCAGCTCACCGGAGGGCAAGGTGCTGGTCCAGGAGTTCTTCTGGTACGGCTGCCCGCACTGCTACTACATGGAAGACGAACTCGATCCGTGGCTCGAGGAACTGGACCAGGACGTGGTCTTCGAACGCCGCGCACTGGCTCTGGGCGAGCACTGGATCCCGCTGACCCGCGCCTTCAATGCGGCCGACCAGCTGGGCGTGGCGGATGACACCCACGCTGCCGTGTTCCACGCCATTCACGAAGAGGGCACCCGCCTGACGGATGCCGAGTCGATCGCCGACTTCTATGCCGAGCAGGGTGTCGACCGCGACGCATTTCTCGAGGCCTACAACGGCTTCGGCACCCAGAACGCCATCCGCCAGACCGGGCAGATCGCCGAGGATGCCGGCGTACGCGGCGTCCCGTCGCTGCTGGTCGACGGCCGTTTTCTCGTCACCGGCCGGCTGGCCGGCGGCAGTGTCGAAATGCTCGAGGTCGTTGACGCCCTGATCGAACAGATCCGTGACGAGCGCGACTGATCGCCCCGTGACCTCCGGCGCCCAACTGCTGCTGCGCTGCCTGGAAAACGAGGGCGTCGAGTACGTCTTCGGCATCCCGGGCGAGGAAAACCTCGACTTCGTCGACGCGCTCAACGAGTCGCCGATCAAGCTGATCGTCACGCGTCACGAGCAGGGGGCGGCGTTCATGGCCGACATCGTTGGCCGGCTGACCGGCAAGCCCGGGGTGTGCTTCTCGACCCTTGGCCCCGGCGCGACGAATCTGGTCACCGGCGTGGCCGACGCCAACATGGACCACGCCCCGCTGATCGCGATCGCCGGACAGGCGGGCATCGACCGGCTGCACAAGGAATCGCACCAGGTGCTCGACCTGGTGCGGATCTTCGAGCCGATCACCCGCTATGCCTCGCGGATCGTCACCCCCTCGGCGATTCCCGAGACCATTCGTCGTGCCGCCAAGTTTGCCGAGGCGGGCAAGGGTGGGGCGAGCTTCATCGAACTGCCCGAGGACGTCGCGGCCATGCCGGTCGAATCGGGCTACGACGTCCCGCTGCCGGTGACCTCGTATGGGGTGAGCGAGCCGCGCGAGTCCAGCCTCGAGCAGGCAGCGGGCCTGTTGAGTGGTGCTCGCCATCCGATCATCCTTGCCGGCCACGGCGTGGTCCGCGCCGCGGCCAGCGAGGCGCTTGCCGAACTGGCCGAGCGACTTAACGTCCCGGTCGCCAACACCTTCATGGCCAAGGGCGTGATCCCGTTCCGCCACCCGATGGCGCTGGGATCTGTGGGCCTGCAGTCGAAGGACTACGTCAATGTCGGCTTCGACCAAGCCGACGTGATCGTCTGCATCGGCTACGACCTGGTCGAGTACCACCCGCAGCTGTGGCACCCCACCCGCGACCGCAAGATCATCCATGTCGATACCGAGGCCGCCGAGGTCGATGCCCACTATCCGGTGGCCACCAGCATCGTCGGCGACATCAACACGGCGATGCGTCGCCTCGGTGATCTGACCACGCCGCACGAGGGGCCGGCCTTCCGCGATCTGCGCGAAGCATTGATCGAGGACATGAATCGTCACGCCGACGACGACTGCCTGCCGGTCAAGCCGCAAAAACTGATCTGGGACCTGCGCACCGCCCTGTCCAGCCGCGACATCGTCATTTCCGACGTCGGCGCCCACAAGATGTGGCTGGCACGCATGTACCGCTCCGAGCGGCCCAACAGCTGCATCATCTCCAACGGCTTTGCCAGCATGGGCATCGCCCTGCCCGGCGCGATTGCCGCCAAGCTGCTCTACCCGGAGCGCCACATCGTCGCGGCCACCGGCGATGCGGGTTTCCTGATGAACGTGCAGGAACTGGAGACGGCGGTGCGCTGCAACACGCCGATCATCGTGCTGATCTGGAACGACGGCGGCTATGGCCTGATCGACATGAAGCAGCGGCGTGGTTTCGGCCGATCGACCGGCGTGCACTTCGGCAACCCGGATTTCGTCCAGTTGGCCGAGAGCTTCGGCGCGAAGGGCTACCGCGTCGAGTCGGGCGATGGGCTGCTGCCGATCCTCAAGGATGCGATGGCCAGCAACGCCGTCTGCGTGATCGACGTGCCCGTGGACTACCGCGAGAACGAGCAGCTCACCCGCCGGCTCGGCGAGGCCCTGGTGGGCGGATGACGCGCGGGCCAGCCAGCCAACGCTGCCTGAGCTGCAGCACGGCCACCGGCGGGCCCGACGATTTCACCGCCGTGCGGGGCCACCAACCGCTGAGGCTGTTGTCGCACAACATCCAGGTGGGCATCGCCACCCACCGTTACCGCGACTACCTCACCGGCGGCTGGAAACACCTGCTGCCGAGCGCCGACCGCGCCCGCAGCCTGGCAGCCATCGCCCCGACCCTGTCGCACTTCGACATCATCGGCCTGCAGGAGGCGGATGCGGGCTCGATCCGCAGCCACTTTCTCAATCAGGCCGAGCACCTGGCCGAACTGGCCGAACTCTCGCACTGGGCGGTGCGCGTCAACCGCGATCTGGGCCAATTCGGCAAGCACGCCCTCGGGCTGATCAGCCGCATCCAGCCACGGGAAATCCACCAGTGCCCGCTGCCCGGTCGTATGCCCGGCCGCGGGGCGCTGGTCGCGGACTTCCTCTGGGACGGCCACCCGCTACGCGTGATCGACACCCATCTCGCCCTGAGTCGGCGCGCCCGCCAGATGCAGTTCGACCAGCTGGGCGAACTGGCCGACGTGCCGGGCTACGTGGTGGTGATGGCCGATTTCAACTGCGAACCCGACGATCCCGGCATGCAGCAGTGGTGCATTGAGAACGGCCTGAAGCTGCCCAAACGCCCACCGCTGACCTACCCGCGCTGGCACCCGCAGCGATCGATCGATCACATCGTCGTAAGCCAGTCACTCGACATCCGTGGCACCGAGGCCCGCCCGATCGGCGGCTCGGACCATATCCCGGTGGCGATGAGCATCGCGCTACCATCCCCACGGAAATCTCGCTAGGCTTGACGCCTGAATCGTCAGCAGAGCACCGACGGAGAGATGGCAACGATGGCAGAGGCAGCGACCACCTCGTCGAAGGAGAACGACGACTACCGGGAGCGGTACGAACAGCTGCTCGGCGAGCTCGGTCGACTGGAGGACCACGACCAGGAACTGGGTGGCCTGCTCAAGCTCACCCTCTCGCGGGTGCTATTTGCCGTCGACAAGGCCTACCCGGAACTGGCCGACGCCGCCGCCGGCATTCGCGACAAGGCCCGCAAGCAGGACGAGCATGCCTTCGATGTTGGCCAGCTCAAGGGCGACCTGGAAGACCTGGCGCGGCAGATACGCAAACTCGAGGCCAGCCAGCCCGACGAAACACCGGGGCCGGAAGCCGCCCCGGCCAGCCATGGCACGCACAACGGCTCGGCCTCGCATGTCCGCGAAGTCCTGCCCCTGCTGCTCGATCGCATCGCCTTCGTCGATGCACTGGAAGGCCGGCGCGCCCGACTGATCGCCGCCATTGACGACCCCAACGACCGCACCCTGCCCAGCATCCTGATCGACCGCAGCGCCACGTTGATCAACGACATGCGCCAGACGGTCGAGAAGGAGAAGGGCGAGCTCACCCGCTTTCTCGAGCAGGTCACCGAGGCACTGGCCGACATCGACCAATTCAGTCTGTCGCAGAGCGACGACCTGGTCGTCCAGCGCGAAGCCCGGCTCAAACTCGACACCTCCTTGCGCCAGCAGGTCGACGACATCCACGCGCACATGGAATCCGCCGACGACCTCGATGGGCTCAAGCTCGTGGTGCGCGAGCGGATCAGTCGCATCCGCCAGCAGGTGCAAACATTCCAGCAAGGTGAGGAACGCCGTCAGGAAGACGTCGAAATCGACAACGAGCAGTTGCGTGGTCGATTGGCGCAGCTCGAGGACCAGACCCGCATGCTCGAAGAGCAACTCAAGCAGAGCGAGGCGAAACTGTTCCGCGACAATCTCACCGGGCTGCCCAACCGGCTGGCCTTCGATCACCGCGTCCGTCTGGAACTGGCGCGCATGCGCCGCGACCAGTCACCCCTGACGCTGGCGATCTGGGATCTCGATCACTTCAAGGAAATCAACGATCAGCTGGGTCACCAGGCGGGCGACAAGACGCTGATCATCGTCGCCAAGACGTTCATGAACCTGATCCGCGACGTCGACTTGATCGCGCGCTTTGGCGGCGAGGAATTCATCATGTTGTTGCCGGCGGCCTCGGGACCGGACGCCCTCAAGGTGGTCGAACGCATCCGCGAGAAACTGGCGCGCACCAAGCTGCGCTACCGCGGCAAGGAAATCGGCGTCACCGCCTCGTGCGGACTGGCCGAATTCGCCCCGGGGGAGGAATTGGAAACGGTGTTCACGCGCGCCGACGATGCGCTCTACCAGGCCAAGGAACAGGGCCGCAATCGCAGCGTGCTCTCGACAGGGAAAGCCGAGGGATAAAGACCCGCGCACGCTCGGCCCGGGCTGGCTTAGATTCCCTACCGGTCGCGCGCGGCCTCGGCCCGGGCCATGACCGTCTCGAAGACCGACGCCATCGCCTCCTGCGCCTGGCGGTCGGCACGGATCGGCCGCCCCCACTCGCGATCGGTCTCCCCCGGCCACTTGCTGGTCGCATCCAGCCCCATCTTGCCGCCCAACCCGGAGACGGGCGAGGCAAAGTCGAGGTAGTCGATCGGGGTGTTCTCCACCAGGTGCGTGTCGCGCACCGGGTCCATGCGCGTGGTCATGGCCCAGATCACGTCCTCCCAGGAACGCGGGTCGACGTCGTCGTCCACCACGATGACGAACTTGGTGTACATGAACTGGCGCAGGAAGCTCCACACGCCCATCATCACGCGCTTGGCGTGGCCCGGGTACTGCTTTTTCATCGACACTACCGCCATGCGGTAGGAGCAACCCTCCGGCGGCAGGTAGAAGTCGACGATCTCGGGGAACGGCTTCTGGATCAGCGGCACGAACACCTCATTGAGCGCCACACCGAGGATGGCAGGCTCGTCCGGCGGTCGGCCGGTGTGGGTGCTGTGATAGATGGGGTTCTTGCGGTGGGTGATGCGCTCGATGGTCATCACCGGGAAGGATTCGGTCTCGTTGTAATAACCGGTGTGATCGCCGTACGGGCCCTCGACCGCCATGTCGCCGGGGTGAATGAACCCCTCCATGACCATCTCGGCGTTCGCCGGCACCAGCAGATCGTGCGACAGGCACTCGACCAGCCGGGTGCGCTCGCCGCGCAGCAGGCCGGCAAAGGCGTATTCGGAGAGGGTATCCGGCACGGGCGTGACCGCCCCCAGGATGGTGGCGGGGTCGGCGCCCAGCGTCACCGCGATGGGAAACGGCTCGCCGGGATGCGTCTCCTGCCAGTGGGCAAAGTCGAGCGCCCCGCCGCGATGCGCCAGCCAGCGCATGATCACCCGGTTGCGCCCGATCACCTGCTGGCGATAGATGCCCATGTTCAGGCGTTCACGCCCGGAGGCAGCGGCATCCTCGGGATCGGACGCCATGCCCCCGCCCTTGCGCGGTCGGCCACGCGTGGTGGTCAGGCCCCAGGTGATCAGCGGGGCGGCATCCTCCGGCCAGCAGGTCTGGATCGGCCATTGCGCCAGATCGACGTCATCGCCCTCGAGCACCACCTCCTGAACCGGCGCCTTCTTGACCCGGCGCGGGGCCATGTCGAGCACCTTCTTGAAGATCGGCAGGCTGCGCCACGCCTCCTTGAGGCCGGCCGGCGGGTCGGGTTCCTTGAGGAAGGCGAGCAGCCGTCCGATCTCGCGCAGATCGGCGAGCGTCTGCCCGCCCATGCCCTGGGCCACGCGCTCGGGGGTGCCGAACAAGTTGAGCAGCACCGGGGTATCGAAGCCGACCGGGTTCTCGATCAACAGGGCCGGTCCGCGCGCACGCAGCACGCGGTCGGCCAGCACCGTCATCTCCTGGTCGGGGTCGACCGGCTCGGTCACCCGCACCAGCTCGCCCTGGCGCTCGAGCTGCTCGAGAAAGCGTCTTAGATCGCTCAGGCCGGCACGGTTGGCTCGATCAGCGGCCATCGTCGGCCGTGAAAGGCTTCACCGGTTGCGGGGCCGCACTCATCTCCAGGCCCGCCCGTGTCAAGGCACGCTCATACAGCAGGGCCGCCTCGCTGCTGTCCCGCAAGCGGGCATGGACGCGCGCCGCGACGGCCAGATACCGCAAGTCCTGGTCGAGCGGGCCCAGGCCACCCACCCACAGCTGCGCCGCAGTGGGATCGGACTCGGCCAGCGCAAGGCGCGCCATGGCGTAGGCGAACGCGGCACGCTCGCGGGCGCGCCCCACGTTGGGGGCATTGGCCGGCTCGCTCCAGTCGTCCGGCACCAGCTTGAGCAGGCGCTTGCGCGCGTCAGCCGGGTCCTCGTGGCGCAATTCGGCCCAGGCATGCAGCGTTTGGGCCTCCAGCGAGCGGCCGAGGCGCTTTTCCAGCACGCGGGCGGCGCCGGCTTCCGCGCCACCACGGGCCAGTGCCTCGGCATAGGCAATCGTCACGGCCGAGCTGTCGACCACGTTGCGCCCGGCCTCGGACCACAACCGCGACAGGACATCGAGATCACGCACCCGCGAGGCGGCCTCGATCCGGCCGAGCAGCACCACCCGTTCGATGCGCAACAGCTCATCGGCGGTCAGGCGCTTGTCCTTGATGCGACGCAAGGTCGGCAACAGCCGCCCCAACGCGTCGAAATCACCGGCCAATTCCAGCAATTGCGCCCGGATCAGCAGAATGACCTCGTCGCGCGGATGGGTCTCGATCAACGGCTCGACCATGGCCTGCGCCCACTCGATCTCCCTCAGCGCGATCAGCCGCTGGACGATATGCAGCCGCAGGAACTCGGCGAACTTGGGAAAGCGGCGCCCAACCGTCTCGAACAGATTCCCGATCTCCTCGCGGGTCTCGTTCCGGCCCCGTGGGGCTGCGCCCTGGCGTGACGGATCGAGGCCATCCAGCAGGGCGTCGATCGCCACCTGGAAGTGCATGGGCGGCAGGCTGCCGTCCTCCACCCCGGCCAGGGCGTAGCGCTGCGCCAGCTCGGTCTGACGACGCTGACGCTCGGCCCAGGCACGCAGGAGCTTTTCGTCGGCCGCTCGACGTCGCTGCTCGGCCGAGCGATGGCTAAAGCGCGCCGGCAGGTGCACCACCCCGGCGATCAGGCGCCAGAGCAATTGCAGCGCAATCAGCGCGATCAGCACCATGAATACCAGGCCGACCGCGGTGGTCTCGATCCGCCAGCCGGCGAACTCGAGCATCGCCACGCCGGCCCCCGGCAGGAAATAGATGGCCGCGACCACCGCGGCCGCCAGCAGGACGATCCAGACGATCAGACGCTTCATGACGGGTCCTCCTTGCCGGTCTCAGCGGGCACGTCGGTCGACTCGGCGCGCGCCTTTTCGCGGGCGTTGGCCCGCTCCCAGGCGTCGAGCACCGCGTCGATCGACGGGAATGCGCGACTGGCGAAACGTTCTTGTGTGCGCTCGAGCGCCTTGAGGGCCTTGGCCGGGCCGTCCGCCTCGGTCGCGTAGTGCGATTCGAGCCAGCCACGTGCCTCGTCGAGCGTGGTGGAAAGCGCGTCATGGTCCCGCGAGAGCAGAGACTCACGCACGGCGGTCAGCCACAGGCGCATCTCGCGATCCGTGGCCACCCGTTCGCGCAACCGCGTGGGCGTGTCCGAACGGGTCACGGTGACCTGTCGAGCGACCCAGCCGGTGGTCGCCACCCAGGCCTTCTCGTACCAGGCCGCATCTTCCGGCAGCGATGCCGTGCTCGAGGGCTCTACCCCCGGCTCGGCGGTGGCCATCGTCTCACCGGCCTCGTCGGTCAACGGCCAGTCCTCGACCCGGTCGGTCAGGCGCCGCAACGCCAGCGCCTGGCCGACGCGGTCACCCTCAGCGGCCGCCTCGATTTCGGCAATCGCGTCGCTGATCGCCGAGCGCAGCGGCAACCAGTGCGGGCGAGACAGGGCGGCGACCCGCTGATCGGCCAACCGCAGGGCAAGCATCGCCCCGTCGGGATCTCGCGCAATCGTCAGGCGTTCCTGGGCGCGCGTCAGCAAAAAGCCGATCTCCGCGGTCTTCCAGGCAATCTCGCCGCGCGCCAGCCGGTCGTCGATGCTGGCAATGCGCGCATCGAGATGATCCTGCCGTTCGGCCAGTTCGTCCTGCTGGGCCTGCAGG
The DNA here is from genome assembly GCA_024636755.1 of Guyparkeria sp. Classification (GTDB taxonomy): domain Bacteria; phylum Pseudomonadota; class Gammaproteobacteria; order Halothiobacillales; family Halothiobacillaceae; genus Guyparkeria. The sequence goes on from JAGXGL010000012.1 coordinate 10,032, forward strand.
CCAGACTCGACCTCTTGACGGATCGCCTCGCCGCGATCTTCCAGCGCCGAAACGTTCGAGCGCGTCGAGCCCAGTTGCTCGTCGAGACGCTCAATTTCCTGAGCCAAGTCCTGGCCCAGTGTCTCGCGCTCGTCGGCCTGCGATTGCAGGCCCTGCTGCTGGGCCTGCTGGAGTTGCCACAACTGCCAGCCACCCACGGCGGCCAGGGCGAACAGGATCAGTATGCCGATGACCAACCAGGGTGTGGCCGACCGGCGCGGTGGGCGGGCACGCGCGGCCGGGGCCGCCTTCGCACCGGCATTCTGGTCACCGCCGCCTTGGGCGTTCGGACCCTTGGGATCCTTGGGATCCTTGGGACCCTTGGAGGACGCCCCCTGACCGGACGAAGCCTGGGTGGAAGAAGTCTGGCCGGACGAAGCTTGGGCAGTCGAACTGGCAGGACTCGACCCGGCGGATTTGGTATCCGGGTCGCCCGATGGTTTGCCGTCAGCCGCCTTCGCGCCCGAGGCGCCGCTTGCCGTCGACGCCTTCTTGTTCGCATAGGCCGAGGTGCCGGGCTGTCCGCCGGGCTTCCCACCGCTCTTTTGCCCGGCCTTCGCGGCCGGCTTGTGCGCACCGCCCTTATTGGCCTGGCTCTTGTCAGCGGGGCTGTTTTGAGCCTGGGCCTGATCGGCCTGGGCCTTGTCGGTCGATGTCGATGCGACGGAGGAGTCCGAGGACTGGCCCGTCTGGGCAGATGCCCCGGCCTTGGTCTCCTCGGCCTGCTTGTCTTTGTCTTTCTTGTCCATGCTCATCCCCAGTATGGATGCGATCGGATAAAAGCGGTCGTGCGCGCCGCCGGGTCAGTGCCCTATTGGCGACGGTGATTGCCGGTCGGCGATCACCTGCCACGCCGCGCGGGCCAGTGTGTCGGCGCCCGGCCCGCCGGCCAGGCTAATCGGCCCGCGGATTCCCGCTGCCCGCGCCCGGTCACGCGCGCGCTCATTGATGACCAGCAAGTTGGAGTCTAGCAGCCCGAACTGGCTCGCATCCGTCTCGCTGGTCAGCCGGGCGAAACAATCGAGGGCCTGCGGGGCAGTGATGATCCATAGGCAGGTGGGTCCCGCCGGGGCGGGCGGCCGCGGGTGCGGGTCGGGGCATTCGCGCCGGTAGACGGCGACGAAACGCGGCTCGGCGCCCCGGGCAGCCAGGGCATCGGCCAGCAGTTCACGCCCGGTCTCGCCCCGGATGATCCACACGCGCCGGCCGGTCACGGGCACATCGCGCAGGGACTCGAGCAGCCCCTCGCTGTCCTCGGAGGCATCGGGCAGAAAGGCGGCGGGGCGCCCGGCCTCCGCCAGCGCCCCACCGGTGGCCGCGCCCACCGCAGCGAACTCGCGCGCCGGCCAGTCGCCCAGCGGGCAAACGGCCCGGGCCGCCTCCACCGCTCGTGGACTGACGAAGACCACCAGGTCCGTGGGTGTCATCGCGGCCAACGCGCCGGGCAGTTCGCCGCCATCGGGCAGCGGCTGGATGGCCAGCAACGGCTGTGTGATCAGGGTCGGCTCGACCATCCCGGCGGGCCGGGCCGCCACCAGCGCCTCGCGCAGGCCGGCATTGCTGCCGGCCGGTCGCGTCAGCACGACCTCGCTAATCGGCGGCAGGTGACGGTCGACCACGGAATCAGCCCTGACCGGGCGCCTCGGTCTCGATGCCCACCTCGGCGAGGATCTTGTCGGCGCCGTTGCGCAGCACCCGCTCGGCCAGCTCGATGCCCAGCGCCTCGGCCTGATCACGCGGCCCGCGAATCTCGTCACGCAGGGTCGCCGTGCCATCCGGGCGGCCGACCATTCCACGCAGCCAGAGTTGATCGTCCTCGACCAGCAGGGCATGCCCGCCGATCGGCACCTGGCAGCCGCCGTTGAGACGGGTGTTGAAGGCCCGCTCGGCAGTCACGCGGGTGGTGGTGTCGCGATCGACCAGCGGATCGATCAACGCGTGCACCGCGGCATCGTCGCTGCGCGCCTCGATGCCGAGGGCCCCCTGGCCCATGGCGGGCAGGGATTCCTCGGCCGACAACTGGTGGGTGATGCGATCAGCCAGTTCGGCGCGCTTGAGGCCCGAGGCGGCCAGGATGATGGCGTCGTACTCGCCGTCGTCGAGCTTGCGCAGGCGGGTGTGGATATTGCCACGCAGGGTCTTGACCTCGAGATCCGGGAAGCGCTCGCGCACCTGCGTCTCGCGGCGCAGGCTGGAGGTGCCCACCACGGCGCCTGCCGGCATTTGGTCGAGGTTGCCGTAGCTGTTGGAGACGAAGGCATCGTGCGGGTCATCACCCTCGAGGATGGCGATCAGCTCCAAACCATCCGGAAACTGCATCGGCACGTCCTTCATCGAGTGCACCGCGATGTCGGCCCGATCCTCTAGCATCGCGACCTCAAGTTCCTTGACGAACAGCGCCTTGCCGCCGATCTTCGACAGCGGGCTGTCGAGCAGCTGATCGCCCCGGGTGGTCATCTTGACCAGCTCGACCTCGAGGCCCGGAGTGCGCTTTTTCAGCTCCGCGGCGACGAACTCCGCCTGCCACAGCGCCAACAGGCTGGCTCGGGTGGCGATCCGCAGTACGCGGCCCTCGGAAAATGCCTTGCTCATCTGTCATCCTCATTCTGGCAACCGGACGGCCCAAGCCCCGGGCCGGACCGTCGCGAAACAGTCATCATGGTAACCCGGATGCCGCATCGGGACACGAGGCGCGGGCCTTCCCCGAGGAACCCGGCGACCCCGACATAGTCCAAACCGAATACAATCCGGCCACCGCACTGGCCAGACTCCGGGCCAGCCCGGCAGCCACCCCATTCGGGAGAGAAACCTTGCCTGCAATCACCCCACTCCGTCTGCGTCATCGATTGACCCTCGCCGCACTGGCACCCCTGGCCAGCCTGCTGTTGATGGGCATGGCAACCCCGCCCGGGCAGGCCGAGGAACCGGTCGCCAGCAGTGCGCGCGATGACGTGCCCCTGATGAGCGATCTGGAGAACGTTCGGGCGGACCTCGACCATATGCAAGAACAGCAGATCCCCATGCTGATGTTCTTCCATGCCACCTATTGCTCCTATTGCCGGACGGTCGACGAGGAGTTTCTGCAGACCATGGCCGCCGACCCCGACTACGAGGGTCGACTGATCATCCGTCGGGTGGAAATCGACTCCGCCGAGCCGGAGATCGAATGGCAGGGCACGTCGTACACGCCGGTCGAGTTCGCCCGGCTGCAGGGCGTGCAACTGGTGCCGGAGGTAATCTACTTCGCCCCCGACGGCCGCCAGGTGGTCGACGAACTCAAGGGCGTGACCGTGCCGGACTTCTACCCGCAGTACCTCGACCAGCGCCTGCGCGCCGCCGAGCGCTGCATCCAGGAGCCGACGCTCGACGTCTGCACCGACGGGATCGATCAGCCACGGCGCGACCTGACGCGCACGAACTGACCAACTAGCTGACTGGGCTAACAAATCCCAGCAGTTAACTCTGGTATTGCCGACTACCCTTGGGCATCATCAGGAAACCGGCAGCCTCGATGGCTGTCGAAACTCAACGCGGCTCACCCGCGTGAATCCCCTAACGAGAGGTTCTGACGAGATGAAAGCGCAATCGAAGAAGCACCTGCTGATCGGCTCGACCGCCCTGGCCACCGCCATCGCCGGTTCCTCGGCCATGGCAGCGGGCAACGGCAACCCGTTCGCCTCCGAGTCCACCCATGCGGGGACCTTCCAGACGGCCGAAATGGCCTGCGGTGCCGGCCAGTGTGGCAGCAGCATGGACGAGGAGAAGGCCGACGACGACAAGGACGGCGACAAGGACAAGTCCTGAACCGCACCCTGACGGCACCGATCCACTAGGGTCGGCGCCCCGCGTGAAGGCCGCCGGCAGCTTGCCGTCGGCCCACAAACACCCCCGGCCGGCGGCCCCACGCCGTCGGCCATTCAGCGCTCCGGGAGGCCTGCCATGAGCCCCCATTCCGCCAGCCCCAGCGTCAGGCAACACGTCCCCGTCGGTATCGGCCTGCGCCGTGGCCCGCTCATGCGCGAGATCGAGGAGCAACGCCCCGACGTCGATTTTCTCGAGGTCGCGCCCGAAAACTGGCTGCGCTTCGGCGGGCCGGTCAAGGAACGCTTCAAGGCCCTGCTCGAGGGCTACCCGCTCTACACGCACGGCCTGTCGCTCTCGATCGGCGGCCCGGCGCCGCTGGATCTAGATTTCGTCGATGACGTTGGCGCGTTCCTCGACGAGTACCAGCCGGCGCTCTACAGCGAGCACCTGTCGTTCTGCTCCGACAACGCGCACCTCTACGACCTGATGCCGATCCCCTTCACCGAAGGGGCGATCGAACACGTCGTTGCGCGCATCGACACCGTGCAGCAACGCCTCGGCCGCCGGCTGGTACTGGAGAACGTCTCCTACTACTCGCCGGTGGCATCCACCATGGACGAGCAGACGTTCATCCTCGAGATCCTCGAGCGCTCGGGCTGCGACCTGCTGCTCGACGTGAACAACGTGTTCGTCAACAGCGTCAACCACGGTTACGACCCGACCGCCTTCATCGACGCCATGCCGGCCGAACGCGTGCGCTACCTGCACGTCGCCGGGCACCACCAGGTCGAGCCGGACCTGATTATCGACAGCCACGGCGCGCCGGTCAGCGCCCCGGTCTGGGATCTGCTCGAGCACACCTACCGCCACGTCGGCCCGGTGCCGACACTGCTGGAGCGCGACTTCGACATCCCGCCACTCGACGAGCTGATGGACGAGGTCGCCCAGATCCGCCGCGCCGGCGAGCGGGCGCTGGGCAGCCGGGCCGCCTGAGATGGCCGGCAATCCAAACCAGGACTTCCGCGCCACCCAAGAGGCCTTCACCCGCTACGTGCGCGACCCAGAGGCCAACCCGCCACCGCCGGGCAGCAAGCCCGAGCGGATGGCCTGGTACGCGAAGCTGTTCTTCAACAACATCGACGGCACGCTGGAAAACGCCTTCCCGGCGCTGCGCGCCAGCCTCGACGCTGACGCCTGGCAGGCACTGACCCGGCCGTTCTTCCGCGACCACCCGGCCCACTCGCCGATCCTGCGCGACCTGCCGGCCGAATTCCTCGCTTTCCTGCAAGAGAACCCCACGCTGGCCGACTGGCAGCGCGAGCTGGCCGCCTACGAGCTGGCGCGCTTCGATCTGATGGCCGAGGACGCCGACCCGGCGCCCGACGATCTCGACCCAGACGGCGACCTACTTGCCGGCCAGCCGGTGGTCTCCTCGCTGGCCCGCCTGATGGTGACCGCCTACCCGGTCGACCGCATCGCGGCGGCACTGGAGGCCGCCGCGACACCCGAGATCCCGCCGGCCGGCATGCATCACCTGCTTTTGCACCGCGATGCCAACGGCGCGCCGTTCGCCCTTGCCCTCACGCCCGGCAGCGCGCAGCTGTTCCTGGCACTGGCCGAGGCCGACGGCCAGACCGGCCACGCGACCATCGCCCAACTGGCCGAAGGCTTCGGCCGCCCGGTCGACGAGCTGCTCGGCTTTGCCGACGAGCAATTGGCCGAATGGCGCGCACAGGGCATCCTGCTGGGGGCTCGTCCACCGGAGTAATCCACAACCTAACTGTCATGACGATTCCAGGGAGGGAATTACATGCCCATCACCGACTGGCCGACCACCGAGCGGCCCCGTGAACGCCTGCTGGCCCGAGGGCCGGCGAGCCTCTCCGATGCCGAACTGCTGGCGATCTTCCTGCGCACCGGCGTCGCCGGTCGCTCCGCGGTCGATCTGGCGCGCGACCTCTTGTCGCACTTCGGCTCAATCAGCGCATTGCTCAGCGCCTCGCGGCAGGATTTCGGCCGCGCCCGCGGACTGGGGGACGCCAAGTTCTGCCAATTGCAGGCCGTGCTGGAACTCGCCCGGCGGCACTTCGCCGAGGAACTGCGCGTCGGGCCGGACATCGGCAGTCCGCAGGCGGTCTTTCGCTTCCTGCAGGCCGAGCTCGACGGCGAGACGCAGGAGGTCTTCGGCGCGCTGTATCTCGACAACCGCCACCGCGTGCTCGGCTTCGAGCGGTTGTTCTTTGGCACCATCGACCAGGCTGCCGTCCACCCGCGCGAGGTGGTGCGCGCCGTGATGCGCCACAACGCCGCGGCGGTGATCCTTGCCCACAACCATCCCTCCGGCGTCGCCGAACCCAGTGCCGCCGACCGGCGCATCACCGAACGGCTGCGCGATGCCCTGAATCTCATCGACGTGCGCCTGCTCGATCACGTGGTGGTAGGACGACCCTGCATCTCGATGGCCGAGCGGGGATTGCTGTAGGAGCGGCTTGAGCCGCGAAATACCGAGGCGGCACCCGATCCCATCGCGCCTGAAGGCGCTCCCACGACACCCCATTGTGGGAGCGAGCCTAGCTCGCGAAGGCCGCCCTAGCGGCCGCCCCGATCCGGACGTTGCACACTACCCAACCTGGAACTCGCGCGTCTCGCGCGATTCGCGACCAGGGGTCGCTCCCACAAGGGGCTTCGCTTGAACGCCGCGCGCCTGCAACACGCCATGCGCTGTTGTTGCATATGCACACTTTTGGACCTATCGTTGAGATACGCAACACAGGAGTCGTGACATGACCCTCGCCGTCGCCCCCAACAACGCCTCGAAAGACAAGGCCATGGTCCTGGCCAAGGCCCTGTTCAACGCCGGGCGCGGGCTCGGCCTGAGCCAGGCCCTGATCGGCCGGATTGTCGGCAAGAACCGCTCGACCATCACTCGCTCGGGCGTGGACCCGGAAAGCCAGAACGGCCAGCTGGCACTGCTGCTCGTCCGCTGCTACCGAAGCCTGTATGCGCTGATGGACGGCAACGAGGAGCAGATGAAGCACTGGATGCACACGCCCAACCGGCACACCGGCGGCATCCCGGCGGAGCAGATGCTCTCCGTGGCCGGGCTGGTGCATGTCTGCGACTACCTGGACGCGATACGCGGCAAGGTCTGAGGCGTGCCGGACCTGTGGCAGGAGTGCGAACTCGCCGAGCGAATCGAGCCGATCGGCGGCGTGCTGACTCGCATCGTCGAGAGCCAGGAGCAAGTGGCGACGACCGGGCTGGTCGACACCCTCGAGGAGCAGAGCGTGCTCGAAGAGATGCTCGAGGCGACCAAGCCCCCGCCGCGGCCGGGCAGCGAGGATCTGCACTACCTGTTGCTCACGCCCTTCCGCTACCCACCGCTGAGGCATGGGTCGCGCTTCGGCGGCCGATTCGAGCCGTCCCTGCTCTACGGATCGCTGGGCACCGAAACCGCGCTGGCGGAGGCCGCCTACTATCGCCTGGTGTTCTGGTCCGGCATGCAGACGCCGCCCTCGTCCCCGCTTCGCAGTCGCCACACCCTGTTTCGCGCAAGGTACGGCACGGATAGCGGCCTGCGGCTGGATCGCCCACCTTGCGACCGGAAACGGTCCGTCCTGACCGACCCGGCCGACTACGCCTCCACCCAGGAACTCGGCCGGGCCATGCGCGAGGCCGGGATACTGGGCTTCGAATTTCCCTCCGCCCGCGATCCACGCGGCGACATCAATGTCGGCCTGTTCGAACCGCCGGCCCTGACCTCACGATCGCCGACCGAATCGGAAGGGTGGCTATGCGAGGTGACCGGCGAACTTGTCACCTTCCTCCATCTGACCGGCGGACGCATCGAACGCTTTCCCGCCGACACCTTCCGCGTCGACGGGCAACTGCCGCAGCCGGCCGTCTGAACGAACGACACCACCTCGACGAGTTAGCTTCCGCCCCAGGCCGGTATCCACTCCGCCGGCGCGATAGCGGACGAGGCCCGTTCACACCAGAGCCCCACTGTGGGAGCGGACCCCGCCCGCGAAGGCCGCAGCAGCGGCCGCCCGACTCTAACCCCGGCACCACACCGAGATCGGGACTCGCGCGTGCCGCGCGATTCGCGACCGAGGGTCGCTCCCACAGTGGGGCCACTTTGGCCTGGGTCAGTTGGCGCGCGACTCCGAGCGAGACTCGACCCCGGTCCGCCAGTCGATCGGCGCCAGGTTGTGGGCTTCGAGGAAGGCATTGATGCGCGAGAAGGGCTTGGAGCCGAAAAAGCCGCGGTAGGCGGACAGCGGCGAGGGGTGGGGGCTCTTGATGACGAGATGCTCGGGGCGATGCACGTGCGCGGCCTTTTTCTGTGCCTGCGCGCC
>JAGXGL010000013.1 GCA_024636755.1 Guyparkeria sp.
ATGGTATCGGTGGTCATGATCGCCGAGGCGGCGCGCAACCAGTTGTCCTCGACGGCCTCGGCAACCGCCGCCGGCAGCGCGGCGATGATTTTCTCCGACGGCAGGGTCTCCATGATCACGCCGGTGGAGAACGGCCAGACGGCCCGGTCGTCGCAACCCAGGCGATGGGCCAGCGTGTGGCAGACCGACTCGGCGCGCGCCATGCCGTCACGACCGGTGCCCGCGTTGGCGTTGCCGGTATTGATCACCAGCGCCCGCGGGGCGACGTCGCTCTCGCGTCGCTCGCGGCACATGACCACCGGGGCGGCGCAGTAGCGGTTCTGCGTGAACACGCCGGCCATGGTTGCACCCTCGGGCAGCAGCATCACGGCCAGATCGTCGCGATCGGCCTTGCGCACGCCGGCCTGGGTGATCCCGATCCGGATGCCGGGAATGGGCTGCAAATCCCCGACGACCGGGGCGGTCAAACCAACGCTCATGCCGTGATCTCCTTAATCGCCGTGCCGCTCAACCACCAAAGGCCATGTTCAGCAACTGGTTGGCCGAGGTGCCGTTGAGCTGGAGGTTGCCCTGCCGGAAGTCGACGCTGGTCGTGACCACGCCGTCCTCGACGCTGACCCATCCCTGGGCAACCAACGGGGCAAGCTGCTCCTCGACGATGCCGACTCGCTGCCCACGCGCCGCCGCGGACTTCTCCAGCAGGGCGAGCGGCATCTCGAGGCTGCCCTCGATCACCAGCGCACTGAGCATCGCCATCCACATCATCGGGTTGGGCTCACCCTTGCTCACGCCGGCCGGCAGTTCGGCGACAAGCGTGATCTCGGTGTCGCCCTCGGCCGTGGTGGCGCGCAACGGCTCGATCGCAATACGCGGCCCGTGGCTCATCAGGGCGGGCAATTCGGCGACCACGGCATCGGTGACCGCCTGGTCGATGGACGCCCCGCGTGCCGCGAGCTCCTGCAATGTCTCCAGGCGTTGGACCAACGCGCGCACCGCGGCGGCATCCAGTCGATCGACCGCGAACCGCATCTCGGCATCGCGAAATTCCTCGCCCTCGATGACGGCCTCGCCGACTTCGTAGGCAACCGAGAAGCCCCATTGATCCTCGTCACGCGCCGAATCGAATCGCAGGACGAAATCCTCGACCCGACCCTGCCCATTTGCCTCGACAATCTCGAGGCGATCGATCTCGAAACGACCGTCACTGTCCCAGACAAAGCCATCCTCGGCGACCTGCCCGGAGGCAATTAGGCGAATCCCCTCGGTGACCACGGCCGAACCGGACTCGACGCCCTCGGCCTGGTCGTCAATGGCCAGTCGCTCGCCCTCAAGGCGATAGTCGAAGTGACCCGCCGCCGTTGTGTCGAGTTCGATGTCCGCGCCGGAGAAGTCGACACCGGCACGCTCGACTGCCGGGATGCGCCCGGACGAATGACTGGCGCCGGTCGGATAGAGGGCCGTAGCAAGCGTGAACTCGGCATCGTCACCGAATACCTCGGCCAATTCGTCACGCAGCTCGGGGGTGGTCGGCTCCCAGGTGGTGTAGACGGTTGCATACCGCCCGTCGATGCCCGGCATCTGGTCGATGCGATGGGTCAGCGTCACGCGCACCGGCTCCTGCTCGGGCAGGCGCAGCAGCAACTCGGATTCGGCCATGGACTCGAGATAACCGCGCTGGTAGCCGGTCACCTCCAGTTCCAGCGCATCACGCGTGCCCGGGAATCGCTCGACCTCGGCCAGCGTGCTCTCCATCACATGCCCGGTAACGAACGGGGCGGCGGCCAGGAGGACCGCTACCACGACCACCACGGCAAGAATCAGACGTTTCATTCCCTGTCTCCTGATCAGAGGTTTTGAGGCGGGTATCGTCCGCCCTCAGAGCTTGCCGCAGCAGTGCTTGAACTTCTTGCCCGAGCCGCAATGACATGGATCGTTGCGACCGATCTTGGGGGCCTCGCGCCGTACCGGGCGGGTGGGCGGCTCACCACTGGTCTCATCCCGCCCTGACGGCCGGACGGGTGCGGCCGGCTCTTCGGATTCGGCGAATGTCGGGACCGACTCGTGGCGGGTGCGCAACTGGCTGGGATCGACGCGGGGATTGTCGACCAACTCGTCGAGCATCGAGGTGATGTCGCCCTGCTCCATGCCCTCGGGGGCGGCGATCTGCAGGCGAGTCAGCGTGCGGACGATCTCGTAGTTCATGCCGTCCAGCATCTTGCCGAACATCTCGAACGCCTCGCGCTTGTATTCCTGCGTCGGGTTCTTCTGCGCGTAGCCGCGCAGCCCGATGCTTTGGCGCAGGTAGTCCATCGCGGCCAGGTGGTCCTTCCATTGCGCGTCGAGCACCTGCAGCAACACGCCCTTTTCGAACTGGCGCAGATTGTCCTTGCCGATCAGGGTCTCCTTGGCCACGTAGTGGCGCTGGGCGGTGTCGATGATCTTCTCGAGCAGCGTCTCGTCGTGGAGGTCGTCGTCCTCGTCGAGCCACGTCTGGATCGGCAGATCGAGACCGAAGTCTTCCTTGAGATGCGCGATCAGGCCCTCGACGTCCCACATCTCCTCGAGCGCACCGAAGGGCACGTAACGACGGAACCGTTCGGCCAGCACCTCGCGGCGCATCGACTCGATGATCGGGCTGGTGTCGGTGGTCGCCATGACGGCACGGCGCTGCTCGTAGATGACCTTGCGCTGCTCGTTGGCGACGTTGTCGTAGTCGAGCAGGTGTTTGCGCATGTCGAAGTTGTGGCCCTCGACCTTGCGCTGGGCGTTCTCGATCGCCCGCGAGACCCACGGGTGTTCGATCGCCTCGCCCGACTTCATGCCGAGCTTCTTCATCAACCCGGAGACACGATCGGAGGCGAACACCCGCATCAGGCTGTCCTCGAGCGACAGGAAGAATCGGGTCGAACCCGGATCCCCCTGACGGCCGGCGCGGCCGCGCAGCTGGTTGTCGACCCGGCGGGATTCGTGACGTTCGGTGCCGACCACGTGCAGGCCGCCGGAATCCAGCACCGCCTGGTGGCGCTGCTTCCACGACGCCTCGACCTCGGCCCGCTCTTGCTCGCTGGCATCCGCCCCCAGCTCTTGGAGTTCCTGCTCGAGGTTGCCGCCCAGCACGATGTCGGTGCCACGGCCGGCCATGTTGGTGGCGATGGTCACCGCGCCGGGACGCCCGGCCTCGGCGATGATCTCCGCCTCGCTCAGGTGATTCTTGGCGTTGAGGACGTTGTGCGGGATGCCGGCCTCTTGCAGTGCCTCGGAAACGACCTCGGAGGCGTCGATGGAGGCTGTGCCCACCAGGGTGGGCTGGCCGCGGTCGCGGGCCGCCTGCACGTCCTTGGTGATGGCTCCGTATTTTTCCTCGGCGGTCAGGAAGACCAGGTCACCGTGGTCAATCCGCTGGATGGGGCGATTGGTCGGGATCTGGATCACGTCCAGGCCGTAGATCTCGCCCAGCTCGCGTGCCTCGGTGATCGCCGTGCCGGTCATGCCGGCCAGCTTGGGGTAGAGACGGAAGTAGTTCTGGAAGGTGATCGAGGCGAGCGTCTGGTTCTCGGGCTTGATCGTCACGCCCTCCTTCGCCTCGATGGCTTGGTGCAGACCCTCCGACCAGCGTCGACCCGCCAGCGTCCGGCCGGTGAACTCGTCGACGATGATCACGTCGTCGCCCTTGACGATGTAGTCGACGTTGCGCTTGTAGATCGAATGCGCCCGCAGGGCCGCGGTCAGGTGCGACAGCAGCATGATGTTGTGCGAGTCGTACAGCGACTCGCCTTCCTCGAGCAGACCGGCCTGGATCAGCAGCTCCTCGGCCTTGTCGAAGCCGCTTTCGGTCAGGAACACCTGCTTGTTCTTCTCGTCGACGGTGAAGTCGCCACGCTCCTCGTCGGTCAGCGGGGGCTCGTCGTCCTTGGGTTCTTCCCGGGCCTGCTTTTTCAGCTCGGGGATCAGGCCGTTGATGGTGTGGTAAGTCTCCGAGGAGTCGGCGGCCGGACCGGAGATGATCAGCGGCGTGCGCGCCTCGTCGATCAGGATGGAGTCGACCTCGTCGACGATGGCGTAGGTCGGCTCGCGCTGCATGATCTGCTCGCTGGAGAAGGCCATGTTGTCGCGCAGGTAGTCGAAGCCCAGCTCGTTGTTGGTCGCGTAGGTGACATCGCAGTGATAGGCATCACGCTTGGCGCGCGCGTCCATCCCCGGCACCACCGTGCCCACGGTCAGGCCGAGCGCGGTATAGACGCGCCCCATCCATTCGGCATCCCGCTTGGCGAGATAGTCGTTGACCGTCACCACGTGTGCACCCTTTTTCGTGATGGCGTTGAGGTAGACGGCCAGGGTGGCGACCAAGGTCTTGCCCTCACCGGTCTTCATCTCGGCGACCTTGCCCTCGTGCAGGGTCATGCCGCCAATCAGCTGCACGTCGAAGTGCCGCATGCCCATCACGCGCCGACTCATCTCGCGGCAGACGGCAAAGGCCTCGACCAGTAGGGAATCCAGGGCCTCGCCGTCGGCCCAGCGCTGATGGAACTCCTCGGTGCGCCCTTTCAGTTCGTCGTCGGACAGCGCCTGGGTCGCCTCCTCGAGGGCATTGATCTCCGTGACGCGTTTCCTGAGCTTCTTGACCTGACGGTCATTGCGCGTACCGAAAACCTTTGCTGCAAACGATCCAATCATGTCCTATCCCGTGTTTCGACAAACCGCGCCGATGCGGCGCGCGAAAAGTGAGGAACCACCGTGGCCGTCGAGCGCCCCGGCGGCCGCGAGAAACGCGACCGGTCTGAGGGCTCGGCGGGCCGAAAAAAGGGGCGGACCGAATCCGCGGGCAGTTCCTTGGCAAATGCGCTGAATCTTACGGCAGATGCGTGGATAATGATAGGCAGTGGGTCGTGCCTCACGCCCGTCACAACCCCGTCACGAAAGGCCGCGCGATGAATCTGGAACGCTACCGCCTGAACAATCCCACGCTGGCCGGCATTCTCGACCGGGTGGCCCTGATCCGGGGCTACCAGGCCATCATCGACGGTCTGGTGTCGGGCCGCTCGGGACTGAGCGTGCAGGTACTCAATGTCAACGAACAGACGCTGACCATCGGCGTCCCCAGCGCCGCGGCCGCCAGCCGGCTGCGCTTCGAGGCCCCCGACCTGCTTGCCCGGCTGCACAAGGCGCTCGAGGCACACCCCGGCGCGCCGCGACCGGCGGGCATTCGCGTGCGGATCACCTCCGCCCGGGTCTCGGCGAGGCAGCAGCCTCGCCACCACGATCGACCGGCGTCGCAGGCGGGCAGCCAGGCACTGCATTACCTGGCCGAGGCCCAACCCGGGAGTGACCTCGCACGGGCGTTGGAGCGGCTTTCGCGGGCGATCAAGCCGCCAGAAGACTGATCCACCACGGCAACTCCACCACGGCAACGGGGGATGCACGGCCGCCCTGCCCCGCGGGCCGGGGTTCAGAGCAAGCGGCGTTCAAAGCATCTGGGGCAAGAACTGGTCACTGCGGTCGATGGTCTGACCGGAGAGCATGAACACGCCATCACCGGTGTAGTGGAGGGTCTCGGGGTAGACCGGCTCGGGGGTGACGTGGGCACGGACGACCTCGAAGACGAAGAAGTTGTGATCTTCGACCAGCCGATCGTCGACCAGCCGGCACTCGAAGTTGGCGTGGCATTCGGCCAGACGCGGCGCGGACACGGCATGGCCCGGTTCGGCGGTCAACTTGAAACGCTCGAACTTGTCGATCGCCTCACCACTGGTGTTACCGATACCGATGACCGCGTCGACCAAGTCGGTCGTCGGCAGGTTGATCACGCACTCGCCCGAGCGGCGCACCAGATCGAAGCTGTGGTTGCCCGCCGAGATCACGCAGCCGACCAGCGACGGCGAGAACGCCATCACGGTATGCCAGCCCATGGTCATGATGTCTCGCTCGCCATCACAGGCCGAGGAGACCAGCACCACCGGGCCGGGTTCGAGGTAGCGGCGGACCTTTTCCACCGGGAAATCGACTTTCTGTTGCCTGCTCATGCCCGGACCTTAGATCAGGCACGAGCCACATGCGACCGCCGCCAGCCGGCACGAATCAGTCGCAGGCGACTTCGGCCGGAGTCGGTGCCGCTCAAGGGCCATCAGCCTTCCGACCCGGGCACGACCTGTCAGAGGGCATTCCAGTCGAAGGCGGAGGACGGGGATCGGGCCGGTAACCGCCCGTTGCGCACCAGGCCCTCGATACGAGTGAAGACGTCGGCACGGCCAAAGGGCTTTTTCATGAAGTCGTCCGAGCCGAGTCGGTCGAGCACCATGCGCGCCATCGACTGCTCGTCGCCACTGATCATGATGACCGGCACCTCGGCGGTCGCCGGGTCCTGGCGCAGGCGGCGTAGGGCGGCAAAGCCGTTCATGCCGGGAAGCAGGATATCGAGGAAGATCAGGTCCGGCGGGTACTGGCGCGCCAGTTGCAGACCGGATTCGGCATCGCCGGCGGCGATCGGCTCGTACTCGTTCTGACTGAGCATCCGACTCAGGATCTTGACCACGGTCTTGGAATCATCGATCACCAGAATGCGACATCCTCGCGGCGCCTCGTAACGGCGCCCACGACGGCGATCCCCAGACTTACGCAGCCCCAACAGCCCGCTCATGCGACGCATGTAGCCCATGACACTCTCCTTGTGGTTGGTTGGTCCCACCGGCCCTCCTGGCCGGCACGCGTTCGACGATCCTGTCGAAACGAGTCGGCAGTGTTACCCAAGCCGCCCGCCCTGTCCAGCCGGCAGCTTGCCCAATAACCGGCAAAAAGAAGACCCGGCGCATGGCCGGGCCTTCTCGTTCGCTTGACCGATTCCCGGCGCTCTCACTCGGCGATCTGTGCCGCCGGGCGGGAGAACGATACCGGGGGCGGCTCCTCGGTCTCGAAGGTCACCACCTCATAGGCCGAGTCCCGGGCCAGCAATGCACGCAGCAGCTGATTGTTCAGGGCATGCCCCGACTTGTGACCGGTGAAACTGCCGATCACGCTGCAACCGAGCAGGTAGAGATCGCCGATGGCATCGAGGATCTTGTGCTTGACGAACTCGTCGCCGTAACGCAGGCCGTCCTCGTTGAGGATATGGTCCTCGCCGACCACGATGGCGTTGTCCACCGAGCCGCCCAGCGCCAGGTTGCGCGAGCGCATCATCTCGAGGTCGCTCATGAAACCGAAGGTGCGTGCCCGGGCGACTTCCTTGACGAAGCTGGTCGAGGAGAAGTCGATTTCCGCCAGGCGCGCCGACTTGTCGAGCACCGGGTGGTTGAAGTCGATCGACATCGCCACGCGAAAACCCTCGTGCGGATCGAAGCGCACCCAGCGATCGCCGTCGACCACCTCGACCGACTCGAGGATGCGGATGAAACGCTTGTGGGCGTCCTGCTCCTCGATACCCGCCGACTGGATCAGGAAAACGAACGGACTGGCACTGCCGTCCATGATCGGCATTTCCGGGCCGTCGATCTCGACCACGCAGTTGTCGATCCCCAGACCGGCGAGCGCCGACATCAGATGCTCGACCGTGGAGATCTTCACACCGTCCTGGACCAGCGTGGTGGACAGCTGGGTTTCGCCGACATTGAAGGCATGCCCCGGGATCGTCGCATCGTTGCCGAGATCGACCCGGTGAAAGACGATGCCGCTGTCCGCGGGCGCCGGCCGCAGGGTCAAACGGACCTGCTCGCCGGTGTGCAGACCGATCCCCGTGGCGCGGATGGTATTTCGGAGTGTGCGTTGCTGAACCAAGATCGAAGAACCCAAGCCGGTAAATCGGGGAAGTATCGCATGCTACTGGACGCAGAAAAACCGAACATTGCAGGGGGATTACCCAGCACCACAGTCAAGTATGCACCCGGGGTTTGCCAGAGCATGTTCCCAGGAGCCGCGTCCGCATCGACCCGCCGCCCAAAAACAAAGAACCCCCGGGGTTGCCGGGGGTCCGTCTCGGGCGTATGGAAGGTTGGACCGTCAGGCGAGCAGGCGGTTCAAACGACTGACGAAGTCGGCCGAATCGGCCAGCTTGCCACCCTCGGCGAGCATCGCCTGCCCGTAGAGGACGTGGGCGATGTCCGCAAAGCGCGCATCGTCCGACTCCTTTTCGGCCTGTTGGAGCAGGCGGTGGTCCGGATTGACCTCGAGGATCGGCTTGGTCTCCGGCATCGACTGGCCTGCCTGCTCGAGGATGCGCTGCAGGTGGAGACTCACCTGCCCTTCGTCGGTCACCAGACAGGCCGGCGAGTCGACCAGGCGACGCGAACGACGCACGTCCTCGACCTGCTCGCCGAGGGTGTCCTTGAGCCGCTTGATCAGCGCCTCGTGCTCGGCCTTTTCCTCCTCGGACTCGTTCTCGTCCTCCTCGTCGACGTCGATCTTGGCCTTGGTCACCGACTTCAAGGTCTTGCCGTCGAACTCGGTCAGGTGCGCCATGACCCACTCGTCGACGCGATCGGAGAGCAGCAGCACCTCGATGCCCTTCTTGCGGAAGATCTCCAGGTGTGGCGAGGCAATCGCCGCCTGGTAGGAGTCGGCGATGATGTAGTAGATCTCGTCCTGGTCCTCGGCCATGCGCTCGATGTAGTCGGCGAGCGAAACGGTCTCCGCGTCACTCGCACCCTCGTCTTGACCCTTGGTGGAGGCAAAGCGCAGCAGCCCGGCGATCTTCTCCTTGTTGGTCGCGTCCTCGCCGATGCCCTCTTTGAGCACGCGACCGAAGGTTTGCCAGAAGTCGGCGAACTTCTCCGGTTCGTTCTTGGCCATCTGCTCGAGCATCGAGAGCACCCGTTTGACCGAGCCGGAGCGGATGGTGTCGAGCACGCGGTTGGACTGCAGGATCTCGCGCGAGACGTTCAACGGCAGGTCGGCCGAGTCGATCACGCCGCGCACGAAACGCAGGTAACGCGGCATCAGCTTGTCGGCGTCGTCCATGATGAACACGCGCTTGACGTACAGCTTGACGCCATGGCTCTGCTCCGGCTCGAACAGGTCGAACGGCGCACGCTTGGGGAGGTAGAGCAACGAGGTGTACTCGACCTTGCCCTCGACCTGGTTGTGCGCCCAGGCCAGCGGCGGCTCCCAGTCGTGCGAGACGTGCTTGTAGAACTCGATGTACTCCTCGTCGGAGATATCGCTCTTGGGCCGGGTCCATAGCGCGTTGGCGTCGTTGACGGCCTCCCAACGCCCCGGCGTTTCGGTCTCGTTGCCCTCGTCGTCCTTCTCGGTCTTGGGCGGCACCCACATCTGGACCGGGAAGTTGATGTGATCGGAGTACTTGCGGATCACCGAGCGCAGGCGGAAGTCGTCGGCGAATTCCTGCTGGTCCTCGCGCAGGTGCAGGACGATGCGGGTGCCGCGCTCGGGCTTCTCGACCGTCTCGATGGTGTACTCGCCCTCGCCGTCCGAGGTCCAGCGTACGCCGTGCCCGGCACCGACGCCGGCGCGACGCGTGATCAACTCGACGTGGTCGGCGACGATGAAGGCCGAGTAGAAGCCCACGCCGAACTGCCCGATCTGGTTGGTGTCCTTCTGCTTGTCGGCCTCGAGCTGCTCGAGGAAGGCCTTGGTGCCCGAGTGGGCGATTGTGCCGATGTGCTCGACCACCTCCTCGTGATTCATGCCGATGCCGTTGTCGTCGATGGTGACGGTCTTCGCCTCGCTATCGAAGGACACCCGCACCCGCAGGTCCTTGTCATCCTCGTAGAGCCCGTCGTCGGCGAGCGCCTCGAAGCGCAGCTTGTCGCAGGCATCCGAGGCATTCGAGATCAGCTCGCGGAGGAAGACCTCCGGGTTGGAGTACAGCGAATGGATCATCAGGCGAAGCAGTTGCTTCACCTCGGTCTGGAAGGCATGCGTCTGGGCTTGACTCATGAAAGCGGGTCTCCGTGTTGTCGCTCGGGGTTTCGAATTCGATCAGGCGGCACCAGCCGCCCT
Source organism: Guyparkeria sp. (assembly GCA_024636755.1). Taxonomy (GTDB): domain Bacteria; phylum Pseudomonadota; class Gammaproteobacteria; order Halothiobacillales; family Halothiobacillaceae; genus Guyparkeria. The sequence goes on from JAGXGL010000013.1 coordinate 9,946, forward strand.
GGACGCCGTCGAGATAGGGACATACGCGGGGATTTCAAGTCGGGACGGTCCGGCCGACGCTAGCGCGGGGCGACGGCGGGGCTCAGAAGATGATCCGAACCGGCAGACCACAGGCATCCTCCGGCGGATCGGTCGACAGGCATGCGCCCTTGCCGGTAATCCAGCGGAGGGGGCTCAAAAGCGCGGCGAAGGGAACGAGCATGTCGTCTTATTTGCGCGCGCTCACGCGCTTGACCACGGGCAACGCCCCCCAAGCGGCACAGACCCGGCACCAGAAAAAGCGAAACCCCCGTCACCGATGGTGCGGGGGCTCGTTTCGTCGACCGGGGCCGAATCAGCCCAGGCGCTCGCGGATACGCGCGGCCTTGCCGGTACGACCACGCAGGTAGTACAGCTTGGCGCGACGTACGTCACCGCGACGCTTGACGTTGATCGCAGCGATCTGCGGGCTGTAGGTCTGGAAGACGCGCTCCAGGCCCTCGCCGTAGGAGATCTTGCGCAGGGTGAACGAGGAGTTCAGGCCGCGGTTGCGCTTGGCAATCACGACACCCTCGAATGCCTGCAGACGCTCGCGGTCGCCTTCCTTTACCCGCACATCGACGGAAACCGTGTCGCCGGGGCCGAACTCCGGCACCTCGCGGGTCATTTGATCGGCTTCGATTTTCTGGATGATCTCGCTCATTTTCCGCCACCTGTTATCAATCGCGTGTCTGTTGGCTACCCGGGTTGTCATCGCTAACCGCGAGCCAGTGTCTTTCCAGTGCCGCCCGTTCGTTGTCGGTCGGCCCGTGTTGCAAAAATAGGTCCGGTCGGCGCCGGGCCGTGGTCATCAGCGCCTGCTGCGACCGCCACTCGGCAATCCGCCGATGGTCGCCGCTGGAGAGCACCGTCGGCACCCCGCGGCCTTCCCACTCCGGCGGCCGCGTGTAGTGCGGGTGGTCCAACCGGTCGGCCTCGAAAGAGTCCTCGACCACCGACTGGGCGTCCCCGACCACGTCGGGCAGGCGCCTGGCGATCGCATCGACGGCCACCATCGCCGCCAGCTCACCCCCGGACAGCACCAGATCCCCGAGGGAATACTCGACATCCACCCGGGAGTCGAGCAGGCGCTGGTCGAAGCCCTCGTACCGGCCACACACCAGCACCAGCGGCTGTTCCCGTTCGGCCCAGTCGGCGATCACGTGCCGATCGAGCCTTTGCCCCTGCGGCGAGAGGGCCACCACCAGCGGACGACTCGCCCCGGCCTCGTCGACGGCCGCATCGATCGCGCCGCTGATCGGACCGGGCTGCAGCAGCATTCCCGGACCGCCGCCGAAGGGACGGTCGTCGACCCGACGGTTGCGATCGGCCGACCAGTCGCGCGGATTGTAGCCCGCCACGGTCAGCGCCCCTTTCTCGATCGCGGCGCGGACCATACCGCAGCGGTTCCCCGCGTCCACCAGTTCGGGGAACAAGGTCACCACCGAAATCCGCATCAAAAATCGGGGTCCCAGTCGACCTCGATTCGACGGGCATCGAGATCGACCGCCCGGATGACCTCGTCGGGGAGAAAGGGAATCAAGCGCTCCCGGTCTCCCTGCACGACCAGCACGTCATTCGCGCCGGTCTCCATGATGTCTCGCACCTCCCCCAGCACCTGGCCGGAGAGATGCACCACCTCGCAACCCATCAGGTCACGCCAGTAGTATTCGTTCGGCCCGGCCGGCGGCAGCGCGTCGCGCCCCACCAGCACCTCGGCCCGCGCCAGCGACTCGATTCCCGTGCGGTCATCGACCCCGGCCAGCTTGATGGCCACGCCCTTGGGGTGAACCGTCAGCTTCTCGATCTTCACCGGCCGCGTTTCGCCGCGCTCGGTGCGCAGGTAGACGTCACGGTACCGCTCGATGTTCTCGATCGGTCGCGTGAACACCTGCAGCCATACCCAGCCCTTGATCCCGTAGGGACGGCCGAACCGGGCGATGACGACCGGATCGACCGGTCCCGCCGACGCCGTCACCGTTTACTCGGCGGCAGCAGTCGTCTGCTTCTTGCTCTGGCGGACCAGGGAAGCAACGCGCTCGCTGGTCTGAGCACCGCGCTCCTGCCAGAAGGCCAGACGATCGAGGTCCAGGCGCAGGCGCTCTTCTTGACCGCGGGCTACCGGGTTGAAGAACCCGAGGCGCTCGACGTATGAACCGCTGTCACGCGCGTTGCGCTTGTCGGTAACGACGACGTGGTAGAAGGGCTTCTTTTTGGCACCAGTGCGAGCCAGGCGAATCTTGACCATAACGCTTAACGATTCCTGTTGGAGTAGTGACTGCCAGACTGCGTCGATGACGACGCCGACCATGCTCTTGGTCGATCTCGCAGCCTCGGCAATTCACCGAGGGAAATTCAAGTGGCGCGATTTTACGGATTTTTGCGCAGAAATAAAGACCTGCGGCCCACCGATTTTCCGGCGGGCATCTCAGCGGACAACGATCACACGCACTCAGACGTCGTAGGGATCCCGCAGGACGATGGTTTCCTCACGGTCCGGCCCGGTCGAAATCAGGTCGACCGGCGTGCCGGTCAGCTCCTCGATACGCCGGATATAGGCACGCGCCGCTTCCGGCAGACCATCGAGATCCTGCACGCCGAGGGTGGTTTCCTGCCAGCCGGGCATCGACTCGTAGACGGGCACGCAGCGCGAGTAGGTATCGGCGGAGAACGGCGCGCTCTCGATGCGCTGGCCGTCGATCTCGTAACCGACGCAGATTCGCACCTCTTCCATGCCGTCAAGCACGTCGAGCTTGGTCAGACACAGGCCCGACAGGCTGTTGATCTGCACCGCACGGCGCAGCGCGACGGCGTCGAACCAGCCACAACGGCGCGCCCGACCGGTGGTCGAACCGAATTCGTGGCCGCGCTTGGCCAGCCGCTCGCCGATCTCGTCCTCGAGCTCGGTCGGGAACGGCCCGCCACCCACGCGTGTGGTGTAGGCCTTGGTGATGCCGAGCACGTAATCGAGCTCCAGCGGCCCCACGCCGCTACCGGTGGAGGCCCCGCCAGCGGTGGTATTCGACGAGGTCACGTACGGGTAGGTGCCGTGATCGATGTCCAGCAGCGTGCCCTGGGCCCCCTCGAACATCAGGTTGCGCCCTTCCGCGCGCATCTTCGCCAGCGTGCCCGGCACATCACCGACCATCGGCGCCAGGATCTCGGCCTGGGCGATCAGGCGATCGAGCGTCAGCTGGAAGTCGATCGGCTCGGCACCGAAGTAGTGGCGCAACACGAAGTTGTGATAATCGAGCACCTCGCCGAGCTTCGCGGCCAGCCGCTCACGGTGGAAGATATCCTCCAGCCGAATGCCGCGACGGGCGACCTTGTCCTCGTAGGCAGGGCCGATACCCCGGCCGGTGGTGCCGATCTTCTGCTCGCCACGGGCATGCTCACGCGCGCCGTCGAGGGCGACGTGATGCGGCAAGATCAGCGGACAGGCCTCGGAAAGCATCAGGCGGTCGGAGGCGGGCACGCCGCGCGATTCCAACTGCTCGATTTCCTCGATCAACGCATCCGGCGCCAGCACCACGCCGTTGCCGATCAGGCACTTGACGCCTTCGCGCAAGATGCCCGAGGGAATCAGGTGCAGGACGGTCTTCTCGCCGTCGATCACCAGCGTGTGGCCGGCATTGTGCCCGCCCTGGAAGCGCACGACGGCGCCCACGTTTTCCGTCAGCAGGTCGACGACCTTGCCCTTGCCCTCGTCGCCCCACTGGGACCCAAGGACGACCACACTCTTACCCATGGTCCAATTCACCACCCGTTAGCTGCCAAATTTGTGTCTGTCCGTCACCGACGGGCGCCAGTCGTGGCATGCCGTCGGGAATCGATTTCGTCGTGATCACGCGATAGCCCTGCTCGCGCAGCTCGCTCACCGCCCGATCGAGGGCCGGGTCATTGAGCCGTGCCGGGGCATAGGCCGTCTGACGGACGGGCGCCTCGTCATCACTCTCACCCAGCAGGTCACGCAGATCGAGGGAGAAGCCCAGTGCCGGACGCGATCGCCCGAACACCCGCCCGATGTCGTCGTAGCGACCGCCGCGGGCGATTTCCCGGCCCATGCGCGGTGAGTAGGCCGCGTAAACCAGTCCCGTCTGGTAGTGATAGCCGTGCAATTCGGACAGGTCGACCAGCACCTCGCTGCCGACCCGCTCCTGGATCGCCTCGGCCACGGTAGCGAGTCGGTCGAGCGCCACCTGGCCCTCGGCGTCGAGCAAATCCCTCAGGCGCTGCCTGGCCTCATCGATCGTGGCCTGCCACGGACCGTGCAGGTCGCACAGCGACTCGATGGCCTCGGCAAGCTGTGCATCCAGCGACCAGTCGACGAGCGTCTGGCGGATTTCGGGGACGGCCTTGCGGGTCAGCGCATCACGCAACTGATCCTCACGCACTCCGTCGAGCCCGGCGGCACGCACCAGTGCGCGGAAGACGCCGACGTGGCCGAGGTCGAGCGTGATCGCTTGGCATCCGCCGACCGCCAGGGCCTCGGTCATCAGCGAGATCACCTCGACGTCCGCCTCCGGGCCGTCGCTGCCGAACAGCTCGACACCCACCTGCAGCGGCGCGCGCGAGCCACCCAGCCCATCGGTCTTGGCGCGGATGACCGTGCCGATGTAGCACAATCGCCGCTCGTCGACCGGCGGCAGGCTGTGGGCATCCATGCGCGCGACCTGCGGCGTCATGTCGGCACGCACGCCCAGTTGGCGACCGGACAGGCCATCGGTGACCTTGAGGGTCTCGAGATCGAGATCCTCGCCGGTACCGACGAGCAGGGTATCGATGAATTCCACCATCGGCGGCACCACCAGCTCGTACCCCCAACGATCGAAGGTTTCGAGCATTCGGGTGCGGATGCGCTCAATGCGGCGTGCCTGCAGCGGCAGGACCTCGTCGATGCCGGCCGGCAGAATCCAGGGGGACTGATTGCTCATGCTGTTGCAGGTATACGCGTGTGGGGTGAACGGAAGGCCGAGGCGGGCACGGCACGGGGCAAAACCCGCGTATTGTAAACGCGGCGCACAAAAAACCCCAGCCCGGGCTGGGGTTCTTCACCTAATCCAAGGGGCCGAAGCTACCCCCAGACCCAGAGCGCCAGACCGATCAACAGCATCACCAGCGCGATGCCTCGCATGCGCGAGTCGGGCGTGAGGGCAAGCTGTGCGACCGCCTGCCGATAGGTCCGGGGGCTGATGAACGGCAGCAGCGCCTCGATGATCAGCACCAGGCCGAGCACCCGCAGCAGGTCGTCCATCACGCCGGGCCGCCCCTATCGCGCTGGCAGCGCGTCGACATTAGCCGAGCCATTGGCCGATTCGCCCTTGCCATCCGACGATTGGCCATCCGGCGACTGGAAGTAGCGGAAGAACGGGCTGTCCGGGCTGAGCACGAAGGTGTCGCCGCCGTTGGCAAACGCCTTCTGATAGGCCTGAATGCTGCGATAGAAGGCGAAGAACTCTTCATCCTGACCGAAGGATTCGGCATAGAGTTTCGCCGCCTTGGCGTCGCCCTCACCACGGATTTCATCGGCCTCTCGTTCGGCCTCGGAAACGATCACGACGCGCTGGCGATCGGCATCCGACGAGATGCGCTTGGCCTGCTCTTCACCACGCGAGCGGATCGCCTTGGCCACCGTCGAACGTTCCTTCTCCATCCGCGAGTAGACCGATTCGCGCACTTCCTGCGGCAGCTCGATGCGCATGATGCGTACGTCGACGATCTCCAGGCCCAGCCCCGAGATATCCTCGTTGGTGGTCTCGATGACGTTGCGCATGAAGAGATCACGATCCCCGGAGACCACTTCGGCGATGGTCCGACTGGAAATCTGGCTCTTCATGCTGTCCTTGACGATCTGGCCGAGCCGACTCTCGGCCACGGATTCCTGACCGCGGGTCGCCCGGTAGAAGTCCGCCGGCTGGGTGATGCGCCACTTGATGTAGTAATCGATGATCAGGTTCTTCTTCTCGCTGGTCAAAAACCGCTCGGGCGGCGTGGACAGCGAGAGAATCCGCGTGTCGAACAGGCGCACGGAGTTGACGAACGGCAGCTTGAAGTGCAACCCGGGCTCGAAGTCGGTCTCGATGATTTCACCCAGACGGAACTTCACGCCCTCCTGGTATTCGGCCACCTGGAAGGTCGCGGTCGCGTAAAGGAACACGATCACGACGATGATCGGCAGTAGCAGGCGCGTCACCCAGTTCATTCGGACCCCCTGGTACGCAGACCGGAACGGTTGTTATTGGAGCCGCCCGAATTACCTTCGAACGATGTGCTCGTCGAAAGCGACGGCACCGCCAAGGGCGCGCCGGCGCGCAGGTCGGTGTCCTGCGTCCCGTTACCCGTGGTGCCCGACGGCAGATTCAGGATGTTGTTGGCATTGTCCGGGTCGACCAGGATCTTGTTGCTCTTGGCGTAGATCTCGCCGAGCGTGTCGATATAGATCCGTTCGCGGATGATCGACGGGGCAAGCTTGTAGGAGGCGAGCAGCGCATCGAAACGCGCGGCCTCACCTTGGGCCTGGTTGATCACGCGGGACTGATAACCCTTGGCCTGCTCGAGGATCTGGGCGGCGTCACCACGGGCACGCGGCACGACCTGGTTGGCATAGGCCAGCGCCTCGTTGATGTAGCGTTGCTCATCCTCGCGCGCCCGGATGGCGTCCTCGAACGCCGGCTGTACCGGCTCCGGCGGCTGAACGTCCTGCAGGTTGACCGAACGGACATTCAAGCCCGTGTTGTAGGACTCGAGCAGCTCCTGCATCCGGGTACGTACCGCATCGACGATCTCGACACGGCCATCGGTCAGGACGTAGTCCATGCGGCTCGAACCGATGACCTCGCGAATCGCGCTTTGCATGACGTCCTGCAGCGTGCCGTTGGGATCACGGACGTTAAACAGGAACTCGACCGGATCACGAACGGTGAACTGGCTGGAGAGATCGACGTCGACGATGTTCTCGTCGTTGGTCAGCACGGTCATGCTGAGCTCACGATCACGGTATTCATCGACGTTGACGGTGATCACGTCCGAAATCGGATACGGCGGGTGCCAATGCGGACCCGGCCCGGCCGTGCTGGTGTACTTGCCGAAGGTCAGCACGACGCCGCGCTGACCTTCATCGACGATGTAGATACCGGAAATCAACCAACCGATCAGCACGATGCCGATGATCGCGAGGATCCCCTTCGACCCACCGGCGTTACCCATGCCGCCACCACCGCCGAAGCGGTCCTTCAGGCGTCCAAAGGCATCGTCGATATTGGGCGGTTTTCCGCCCCGGCCGCGCGGGTTCGACCAGGGATCTTTACCGCCACCCGGCTCGTTCCAGGCCATGGGCTTCTCCAGTGATTGCCGCCGGAGAATCCGGCGGGCATGGGTATTCGTTTCATTCGCGCCCGACGGGCGCAAAGCAGCGCCAAAGTGTAGTGGCCGGGGGCGGTCGTGGCAACCGCCGCGGCGCTTGCCGTCAGTGACGGGGGGGACGCGCCGCGAGGATTTCTTCGAAGGGCTCGGGTGGCGCCGGCTCGGGGCCGTCGACCACCATGTTGGCCAGTGTCGGCTCCTTTTTCAGCAGCTGCCCCCAGCGGGCCACCGGCAGGTTGATCTCCAGGTGCCAACCGCCTTCATCGACCTCTTCCTCCAGCACGGCGCCCTCGCCCTGCAGCTGGGCGTAAAGCCGCCCGTCGGCCATGGGGATGAACAGCCGACGCGTGACGCTGCTCGGTTCGAGCCGCTCGGCAAGCGCCTCGCGCAGCTCGTCCAGGCCAACCGCATCCTTCGCCGAGACCCACACGCGGGTGGGCAAGTCGCTGGCATCACGGTCAACGCGCACCGCCCCGTCCTCGAGTTGGTCGATCTTGTTCATGACGGTCAGGCGCGGCATCTTCCCCGCGCCGATTTCCCCGAGCACCACCTCGACATCCTCGATCTGCCGGTCCCGTTCCGGCGAGGCCGCATCGACCACGTGCAGCAGCAGGTCGGCCTCGAGCGTCTCTTCCAACGTGGAACGGAATGCCGACACCAGTTCGTGCGGCAGGTGACGAATGAAACCAACGGTGTCGGCAAAGACCACGGTCAACTGCGGCGTCATTTCGACGCGTCGCAGCGTGGTATCCAGCGTGGCGAACAGCTGATCCGCGGTGAAGGACTCGGCCACGGTCATGGCGTTGAACAGGGTCGATTTGCCGGCGTTGGTGTAGCCGACCAGGGCCACGGTGGGCACGTCGGACTGCTGACGCCCCTTGCGGCCCTCGGCCCGCTGACGACGCACCCGGGCGATGCGTTCCTTGAGCTGCTTGATGCGCCCGCCCAACAGGCGCCGGTCCATCTCGAGCTGGGTTTCACCTGGCCCACGCAGGCCGATCGCGCCGCCGCGCTGGCGCTCAAGGTGGGTCCAGCCGCGCACGAGCCGGGTCGCGAGGTGATTCAGCTGGGCCAGCTCGACCTGCAACTTGCCCTCGTGCGAGCGGGCCCGCTGGGCAAAGATATCGAGGATCAAGCCGGTGCGATCCAGCACGCGGCACTTGACCAGCCTCTCGAGGTTGCGCTCCTGCGAGGGTGAGAGCTGGGCGTTGACGATCACCAGTTCGGCCTCGTGCGCAGCGACCAGTTCCGCCAGTTCCTCGGCCTTGCCCTTGCCGATGAACAGGCGCGGATCGGGCGTCTGGCGCTTGACCTCGCTCTCGACGAGGATCTCCGCGCCGGCGGAGCGGGCCAGCTCGCGGAATTCGGCCAGGTCTTCGTTCGAATCGGCCGCCCGTTGCTCGACGTGCAGCAATACGGCTCGTTCACCGCCCTGGTGGCGCTCGAAAAACTCCATCGGGGTTATTCGTCGCCCCCGCCGTCACGTGCCTCGCCCTTGGGCTCGGGGTCGATGTTCACCGGCCGCGTCGGCACGATCGTGCTGATCGCGTGCTTGTAGACCAGCTGGCTGACGTTGTTCTTCAACAGCACCACGAAGTTGTCGAACGAGTCGATCTGCCCCTGCAGCTTGATGCCGTTGCGCAAATAGATGGAAACCGGGATGTGCTCGCGACGCAGGGTGTTGAGAAACGGTTCTTGTAGTGACTGGCTTTTGGCCATGGTGATTCCTCTTATTGGTTATCCGGCCGGTCTCGGGCCGGTCGGCCGTTCTCGGCGGCCTATGGGCCCAGGTGAGACGACCACCGCGACGAGCGGGCAATGGCCGAAACGATGGGGACGCCTGTCAACAATTCAATCTGTGGGGAGTGTAAGGCAATGAACCGCCAGCAGCAGCGCCACTCATCGCCCCCGGTCGACGCCCCGACTCCGCATGGCCCCACACGGCTCCGCGTGCCAAACGCACGACTTAGTCAAGATGCCGAGACGTCGACAAAGTTCATTATGCGCGATTCGACCCGATCGGCGGTCTGGGCATCCATCGCCTCCCAGTTCGGGGCCGAACGCAGCCAGGTGCGTTGGCGCTTGGCCAGTTGGCGTGTGGCCGTAATGGCACGCTCGCGCATGGTGTCGAAATCCCATTCACCGGCCAGGTGCGCCCAGGCCTGCCGGTAACCGACCGCGCGCATCGACGGCAGCCCGGGGTGCAGGTCGCCCCGGACGTAGAGCGCCTCGACCTCGTCGAGAAAGCCCGCCTCGAGCATCGCGTCGAATCGTTCAGCAACTGCCGTTCGGGTGTGCGCGGCGCTGCGCGGCCAGAGTGCGACCGCCAGCAACCGTTCGCCGGCCAACGGGGAGACCGGCGGATGCTCGCGTTGCCAATCGCTCAGGCTCTTGCCGGTCGCACGAAAGACCTCCAGCGCCCGCCCGATACGCTGCGGGTCGGTGGCGTGAACGCGCGCGGCGGCCGCCGGGTCGACTGCGGCCAACTGCCGATGCATGGCCGGCCAGCCAACCTCGCCCGCCTCGGCCTGGACCGCCTCGCGGATGGCCACATCGGTCGGCGGCAGACGCGAGATCCCCTGCAAGAGGGCCTGAAAATACATCATCGTCCCGCCGACCAGCAGCGGCACCCGCCCATTGGCGCGTGCCGCGTCGATCGCCGCCAGGGCATCGCGGCAGAACCGCTCGACGCTGTAGGTCTCGCTCGGATCACGGATATCGACCAGGGCGTGCGGATAACGCGCCAGCAGATCGGGGGGCGGCTTGGCGGTGCCGATATCCATGCCGCGGTAGATCATCACCGAGTCCACCGAGATGATCGACACCGGCAGTCGGTCGGCGAGCCGCATGGCAAGCGCGGTCTTGCCCGAGGCGGTCGGCCCGGCGATGGCCACGATGGGCCGTTCGGTCGAGGCCATCGTCACTGCCCCCGCATGAACCAGCGATCGAGTTCCTCGATCGTCAGTCGACGCCAGGTCGGCCGACCGTGATTGCACTGGTCACTACGCTCGGTGCGCTCCATGTCGCGCAACAAGGCATTCATTTCGGCCACCGTCAGGCGACGGTTGGCCCGCACCGAACCGTGGCAGGCCATGGTGGAAAGGATCTCGTCGATACGATCATCCACCACCGCGCGGGGGGCGTCGTCACCGGCCAGTGGCAGGCGGCGCATCTCGGCCAGCATCTCGCGCACCAGCGTCTCGATGTCCCCCTCGCGCAGCATCACCGGCACCTCACGCACCCGCACCCGTTCGGGGCCGATTCGATCCAACACCACCCCGGCCGCGGCAAAGGCCTCCTGCCAGGTCTCGAAGGCCTCCGCCTCGACGGGCGACACCCCGAGATCCACCGGCAACAGCAGCGGTGCGGCCGAAAGCGCCTGCTGGCGATAGCTCTGCTTGAGGCGTTCGTAGGTGACCCGCTCGGCGGCGGCATGCGCGTCCACGATCACCAGCCCGTCGCGATTGCGCGCCAGGATGTAGATC
>JAGXGL010000096.1 GCA_024636755.1 Guyparkeria sp.
CGGCCAGCTGCCCGCCGACCTCCACCCCGATGGCCGCGGGGCGTTCCCACGGCGGGATGCCCTGATCCTGGAACCATTGCTTGATCGGTAGGCTCGGACGCCCCTCGACCGGACGCAGGCGTTCGCTGCCGCCAACCGGCCGCAAGCGCCACTCGTCCGTGGAGTGCCGCAGGCTGGTGCCCTCGTCGACACCGCCACGAGTCGGGCGGCGGCAGATTTCACGCTCGCCCTCGAGACGCAGGCAAGGCTGGTCAGCCGGCCAGTCAAGCGGTCGAGTCGGTTCGGGCAAGACCGGTAGCCAGTGGATCTGGTCGCGGTAGCGCCGCAGTTGGCCGCCCGGCCATTCGAGCAAGGGTTGGCGGTCGGCCGCGGCGGTGCGCAACTGGGCCAGCCATTCGCCCAGCCGCTCGGGTGGCGGGGGCAGGCAGCCCAGGCGGGCAAGCCACTGGCGCAGCAGGTTGCACTGGCGGTGCGGCGGCAGTGCCGTCGCCTTGCTCCAGTCGAGCGTCGGCCCGTCCAGTGATTGGTCGGCATCGATCGCGGCCAGCTCGCCGAGCAGGCCTTGCTCCATCGTCAATCGCTGGGCACTGGTGCGCATCCGGCCGACGGCATCGGGCCAGAATGCCCGCAGTTCAGGCAGGACGTGGTGGCGCAGGTGATTGCGGGCGAATCCGGGATCGTCGTTTGCCGGATCGTCGACCCAGCCCAATCCGCTGGCACGGGCCACTGCCTCGAGTTCCTCGCGAGGGGTTTCCAGGAAGGGTCGCCAATGGGCGAACGCCCCACGCGACCGCCTGGCCGACATGCCCGATAGACCCCGGCCGCCGGACCCGCGCATCAGGGCCAGCAGGATGGTCTCGGCCTGATCGTCGGCATGGTGGGCCGTCACGAGCACGGGCGGATGCTCGGGATCGTCCGAGGCGGCCTCGGTCAGCGCGGCATCGAGCGCACGGTAACGCGCCTCGCGGGCGGCCGCCTCGGTCGAGCCACGTCCCGCTCCCACCGACGCACGCCTGACGGTAACCCGGCGCACATCGAACGGGCAGCCATGAGCCCGGGCCTGTTCACCGGCGATCTCGGCCCAGGCCGGGGCATCCGGGTGCAGGCCGTGATCGATGTGAACGACCGACAGCCGCGCGAAGCACCCCTGGTCACGCCATTGAGCCAACCGGACCAGCGCACCGAGCGAGTCTCGTCCTCCAGAGCTGGCGAGTAGGACATGGGATGCCGACGACGGGCTGGCTGAGCGAGGTATCCCGTCCGGGCCGGTCGGCGTGGACCGGTTAGCGTTCGGCGTACTCACCGTAGCTCATCAGTCGCTTGTAGCGACGCTCGAGCAGCGCCTCGGTGGGCCGATCGATCTGGGCGAGGACCGCCTTTTTCAGGCTCGCCTTGAGCGAGGACGCCATGGCCGGCACGTCGCGATGCGCACCGCCGCAGGGCTCGGGGATCACCTCGTCGACCAAGCCCAGCTCCCGGAGACGATCGGCGGTGATGCCGAGCGATTCGGCCGCCTCGGGAGCCTTCGCGGCGCTCTTGTAGAGGATGGACGCGCAACCCTCCGGGGAGATCACCGAGTAGGTGCTGTACTGGAGCATCATCACGTGGTCGCCCACGCCGATGGCCAGTGCGCCGCCCGAGCCGCCTTCGCCGATGACGGTGACGATGATCGGGGTCTTCAGGTCGGCCATCACGTAGAGGTTGCGGGCGATCGCCTCGCTCTGACCGCGCGCCTCGGCGTCGATGCCGGGGTACGCGCCCGGCGTGTCGATGAAGGTGAGCACCGGCAGGCCGAACTTCTCCGCCAGTTCCATCAGGCGCTTGGCCTTGCGGTAGCCCTCGGGGCGCGGCATGCCGAAGTTGCGGCGGATCTTTTCCTTGGTATCCCGGCCTTTCTGCTGACCGATGACCATCACCGGCAGGCCGTCGAGCCGTGCCATGCCGCCGATGATTGCCGGGTCGTCGCCAAAGGCACGGTCGCCGTGCATCTCGCGGAAATCGGTGAAAACCTGCTCGAGGTAGTCGGCCAGGTAGGGTCGCTGCGGATGGCGCGCCAACTGGTTAACCTGCCAGGCGCCGAGGTTGGTGAAGATCGAACGCGTCAGGTCCGTCGACTTGGTGCGCAGCCGCTCGATCTCCTCGTCGATGTCCAGGCCCTGGTCGTCGTCCATGAGCTGGAGTTCGCGGATCTTGGCCTCGAGTTCGGCGATCGGCTGTTCAAAGTCGAGATAGTTCGGATTCATAGACGCCTGCGCTGTTTGGGCGGGTAGTTAGGTATGCCGTCTCGCTGAGGTGCCGGGACCGAAACGGTCGCTCACGGCGGCGAGACAGACGTGTATTGTGCCGAAATTGCCGCCCCGGCGTAAATCGGGGCCACTGACGATGGGTCGGGAGCGCCCTTAGCGATCGCTCTCGAGGCTGGTCGGATGCGGGGTGTGCACGGCCAGGTTGTCGATCAGGCGCACCCCGCCCAGTCGCGCGGCGACCAACAATCGCCCATGCGGGACCAGCCGGGTCTGCTCCTCGAACCGCTCATCGTCACAGTAGGCCAGGTAGTCGACCGCGAAGCCCTGCTGGCTCAGCCAGTGACGGGCGCCGGCGAGGGTCGCGGCCACCGTGTGCCCACCGGCCAGGGACTCGGCGGCACGCTTGAGGGCGCGGTGCACCGCCGGGGCCTGCCGGCGTTGCTCGGCATCGAGAAAGCGGTTGCGCGAACTGATCGCCAGGCCGTCGGGTTCACGATGCGTCGGCTCGATCGCCAGCTCCACGGTCATGTCGAGATCGGCCACCAGTCGCCGGATCACGGCCACCTGCTGGGCATCTTTCTCGCCGAACACCGCCACGTCCGGCTGTACCAGGTTGAACAGCTTGGTGACCACGGTCGCCACGCCGGTGAAATGCCCCGGACGCGCGGCCCCTTCAAGGCGATCGCCCAGGGGGCCGGCGTCGACACGCACGATCTCGTCCTGGCCGTGGGGATAGAGCTCGGGTTCGGTGGGCAGGAAGACCGCCGCGACCCCGGCGCGCTCGAGCCGTTCGAGATCGTGCTCCTCGGTGCGTGGGTAGCGCGCCAGATCGTCCGGGTCCTCGAACTGCAGCGGATTGACGAAGATGCTGACGATCACCGCATCGGCGCGTCGCTGGGCGTGGTCGATCAGCGCCAGATGACCGGCGTGCAGGTTGCCCATCGTCGGCACGAACCCCACGCGACGGGCATCGAATGCCACCGACTCGCGCCAGTCGCGCAACTCGGGGATGTCGCGAATCACCTGCATCAGAAACTTTCCTCGGCGGTGGGGAAGCGCCGTTCACGCACCGCGGCCACGTAGGCGGCGAACGCCCCATGGATCGACCCGCCCTCGACCAGGAAATCGCGCACGAAGCGCGGCGGCTTCTCGGTCAGCCCCAGCATGTCGTGCATCACCAGCACCTGGCCGTCGGTATCGACGCCGGCACCAATGCCGATCACCGGCACGTCGACCGCCTCGGCCAGCGCGCGACCGAGTTCGCTGGGCACGCATTCCACCACCAGCAGGTCGATGCCGGCGGCGACCAGGGCCTGCGCGTCCTCGAGGATACGGCGGGCATCGGCCGCCTCGCGGCCCTGCACCCGGTAGCCGCCCAGCTTGCGCACCCGCTGGGGCAGCAGCCCCACGTGCCCGCAGACCGGCACGCCACTGTCGGTCAGGGCGCGAACGATCTCGGCCTTCTCGGCCCCGCCCTCGAGCTTGACCATGTCCGCCCCGCCCTCGCCCATCAGCACGCCGGCGGCATCCAGTGCCCGATCGACGGTGGCATCGCTGAGAAACGGCATGTCGGCGATCACGAGCGCATCGCCCACGCCCCGGCGCACCATCGCCGTGTGGTAGGCGACGTCGTCGACCGAGACGGCCAGCGTGTCACGCTGCCCCTGGACCACCATGCCGAGCGAGTCGCCCACCAGGAACACATCGACCCCGGCCGCGGCCGCGACCCGCGCAAACCCGGCCTCGTAGGCCGTCAGCATGGCGATGGGAACGCGATCGATCTTGGCCTGGCGCAATCGGGAACGGGTCATGTCGATCTCCGCGTGGGGTTGGTGCGAGAGTTCGTTGGGTCGGTGGCACGGGGACGCGCCCCGCCGGTTGGGCTCGATTCGTCACGGCGGCGCTGCCAGTGCATCGCGCGCAAAAATCGCAGCGGATGGTCGGCAACCGCCTCCAGCCAGCCGGCCAGCGGCGCGCCATCGGGCAGACGGGCATCCGGGCGAATCTCGAGCCACGGGGCGAGTACGAAATGCCGATGCGCGATTTCCGGGTGCGGCACCGTCAGTCCGGGGGACGTGATCTGGCGATCGCCGAAGGCGAGGATATCCAGGTCCAGCATGCGCTCGCCCCAGTGCCGCGTGTAAGAACGACCCGCCGCGCGCTCGAGGCCCTTGAGGGCCCGCAGCAGCGCCTCGGGGGCCAAAGCGGTCTCGATCTCGGCGACGGCGTTGATGTAGTCCGGCTGGTCCTGCGGGCCGATCGGCGGATTGGCGTAAAGGCCGGATACCGCGCACACCTCGCACAGCGGCAGGCTGTCGATGGCCTCCACCGCCCGTTCGATCTGGTCGACCGGGTCACCGAGATTGGCACCCAGGCCGATGGTCGCGATTTCCCGAACCATCAGTGCCCCCGGACTCAACTACCGGTGGATTTCGGCCTGCCGCCCGGCTTGCGCCGACGGGGGCGACGACGCTTCTTGCCGAAATCCGACGGTTGCAATGCCTCGATCGGCACCTCGTCCCGGCTACCGCGTTCCGGGGCATGACGTCGCCAGAAGGTGCACACGGACTCGTCGACCTCGCTGGTCCGCGAGCGCAGGCAGAGGAAATCCACCGCCGCCCGGAACCACGGTGCTTCGGTCAGTGCGCGCTGCTCGTCGGTGAGCTTGCCCTCTCCCTTCTCTTTGCCCTGGCTGTTGCCTGGGGCACCGGGGGCCGGCGCGTGACGTTCGAGCTCCGGCTGCAGCGTCCAGATCGCGCGGATGATCTCGGCCAGCCGGCGCGGGATCATCAGGCGGCGCGCGGCCACGGCGAGCACCTCGTCGGCGGCGAGCACCATCGCGTCATCACCCGACACGCGCTGGTGCATCCACTGGACGCGGTGGCGCCCCAGCATGCGCCAGAACAGGCCGGCGAACAGGAAGGCCGGGTTGACCGGCAGTTCCTTGGCGACCCGCTCGTCGGTGGCCTCGAGCACCGGTTCGATCAACACCCAGTCGCTGGCCGGGTCGTTGGGTTCGATCCAGGTCGCCAGCCCATCGAACAGGTACTCGAGCAGCCCCAGACGGCGCAGTTCGAGGACCGTCTGCCGCCCGGCGCCGCCTTGCAGCAGCTTGACGGTCTCGTCGAACAGGCGGGCCGGGGAAATGTCGGCGAGCGTCTCGCGGCAATGCGCGATCGCCTTCTCGCTGTC
>JAGXGL010000097.1 GCA_024636755.1 Guyparkeria sp.
GCACATCCCGTGTGCAATTGCTATGCAGATCGATTAATTCCAGGGGAAAATAAAGGATAGCGCCTGCTATCCGTATCGCCTGAAATCAAAAACTTGTGGTGCCGGAGATAGGAGTCGAACCTACGACCTTGGCATTACGAATGCCCTGCTCTACCAACTGAGCTACTCCGGCGCGGGGACCGGGCATTTTTGTCGTTTTGCCCTGGCTTGTCAATTCGCCGCAGGCGCCGCTTTTTCGAGCTCGCCAATCAGGCGATTGCGGGCGGTATACAGCCGTTTCTCGAGCGCCGGGCGGCGTGTTTCCCAGTCGTGCCACATGGACTCGAATTGCGCATGTTGCCAGGCCGACAGCCGGATGACGTCATCACGCACACCGGCAAAGGTCTGGCTCAAGGGCCTGGCCTGCTTGCCCGGGCGGGCCAGCGGTGCGGGCAGCGCGTCGGCCAGCAGCCAGCCGGCGTAGTCGGCCAGGTGCGCACGGAAGACCGCCAGATCATGCAGGTCGCCCAGCCAGTCCTGGATGGCCTTGAGGTCGGCGAGCGTGGGCTCGACCACGGTAAAGGGCTCGTGCATGGGTTCAAGCAGGTAGCGCAGGTGCTTGACCTGGATGCGGGCCGCGTGGAACCCCGATTGGCCGGACGAGAGATCCTGCTCGATGTGTTCGGTCATCGTGGTGACCTGGTTCGCGAACCAGCGGCCAAACGGCACGGTGCCTTTGCGTCCCCGCGGCTTGAGGCCAGGCTTGACGTCGAACGCCAGATCGCCGTCGGCCGGGCAATGTTCATCGGCGAGACGACCTATCCGTGCTGCAACATCGGCACACTCGGCATCTTGGGTGACCCGGTCGAGCAATTCGAGCATCACCTCGTGATCGCGCCTCGGACTGCTCGCTCGGGCCAGCGCCTTGAGCCGCCGCCGCGTGGATTTGCGCGTTCGAACCACATCACGGGACAACCGCAACCAGACCCGCAGGCGCCGCAACTCGACCCGCAAATCGTGCAGGGCCTCGGGGTCCTCGTCGGCCGCCTTGCGGTAATGCGCCCAGGCACGACGGAAAACGGCCTGCTGGGCGCGAATGAGCACAGCTGCAACTTCGCCGGCCGGCTGGGTGAGAAAATCGGCGTCCAGTTGCCGAGCGTGTTTCTTCGCCTGCGCCATATAATCTCCTCCCGGGGTCAGCCACGGAACTTCAACGCCCTGACTGTTGTCTTCCAGAAGCGGTCCAACACCGCCGACCTTGGAGCTCCTTCCACTTGGGAAGGTCCGCGCGAGTCAGGTGCCACTCTGGTCGGGCGAGTGGTTCGTGATCTAGGCACGTCGTCGCCGGCGTGCGGTGGCCATGTCGACACGACACCACCCGGAGCACGGGCGACTTGCCGGGCCCCGCAGGGCGCCTTGAGGTGGGGCATCTGCTGCCTCGGCGCCCTTGGAAAGGAAATCACCGTTGTGCGGCCGACGACCGCCTTGCACCGGCCCAACTCATGACACGCAGAGCGGCAGCAGATTCGCGCAGCCCTTACCCTACCGGCTATCATGTCCTACCGGTCGCCATCCATCAAAGACTTGCCGCCATGTCACGTTCCTTATTACATCCCAAACACGGTCTGCTGCCCTCCGCCGCGCTGTCTGGAATCGTCCTGCTCGGGATTCTGAGTCCAGCCTCCGCCCAGACCGAGACGCCCGACTGGTCGGCATGCGCCAAGATCGATACCGACACGGAACGGCTTGCCTGCTTTGATCGATTGGCCTCGAGCGGACCGGCAGCCCTCGAGGACGACGCCGCAACGGAAGAGGAGTGGAGGCAGCCCACCGGCGAGACCAACGAGGACCCGTTCGCCGAAGCGCAAGCGGAACAAGAGGCGGCCACCCCGCCAGTGAAGAAGTCCGAGCCGGTGGCCCTGAAGCGTCGGCTCGCGTCGGAACAGTCGGGCGAGCGCAATCCCTTCGTCATGCGCGGCTACAAACCCAACTACCTCATGCCGGCGACCTACACGCCCACCGATCTGTCACGATCGGTCTATGACTTCGAGCCCCAGCATGCCGAGACCAAGTTCCAGCTGTCCTTCCAGTTCGATTGGTTCGAGGATCCGTTCGGCCCCAACACGGCGCTTTATTTCGCCTACAGCCAACTCTCGCTCTGGCAGACCTACAACACCGCGTTTCTCGGCGCCGAGGGTGACGCGTCCTCCCCCTTCCGCGAGACCAACTACGAGCCCGAGGTCGGCCTGACGCTGGACATGGATTACTCGCTGGCCGGCCTGACCTTCAAGCGCGCCCGCTTCTCGCTGATTCACACCTCCAACGGCCAAGGCGGCGAGCGCTCGCGCAGCTGGAACCGTCTCGCCGCGAGCACCGCCTTCGGCCGCGGCAATTTCGCCGGGCGCCTCCGCGGCTGGTATCGCCTGCCCGAGGCCGACGAGAACGAAAACCCGGACATCACCGACTACATGGGTTACGGCGATCTGATGCTGGCCTACAAGTGGAACGAGCAGACCATCGCCGCCACCCTGCGTAATAACCTCGATTTCAACGAGAACAAGGGCGCGATCCAGGTGGACTACACCTTCCCGCTGTCGAAACGCGTCAAGGGCTACGTGCAGTACTTCAATGGCTACGGGGAAAGCCTGATCGACTACAATCGCTCGATCAGCCGTATCGGGGTGGGCATCGCCCTGACCGACTGGCTCTGATCCATTCGCCACCACCCGCGTCCCCATGATTTCCACCGCCCTGCGTTTTGGCGCCGAAACCGCCATCAATCGACTGATTCAGCGCGACGCGAACGCCCGCGCCCGCCTGGCCGACCTGGCGGGTGTGGTGATCACGTTCATGATCGACCACCCGCGCCTGACCCTGACCGTCACGCCGACCAGCAACGGGCTTATGTGGCGTGCGACCGACGACCTGCCGCCTGATGCCCGCATTCACACCAGCGGCGCGGCGTTGTTGGCCGCGCTGCAGCACGAGCACGCCTCGGATTCGCTGTTCACCGGTGATCTCACGATCGAGGGCGACGAACAGGCGGCCACCCGCTTTCTGCGTGCCCTGAGCGAACTCGACATCGACTGGGCCGACTGGCTGGCCGAGAAAGTCGGTGTCTCGGCCGCCGGCGTGGTCGAGCAGGCCGCGCGCAAGGCACGGCAGACCGGGGCCGAATGGCGAGAAACCCGTCGCATCGAGCAGCATGACTTCCTGGTGCACGAGGCCCGGGTGATTGCCGATGACTTCGACCTACCGGACTTTCTGGACGGGGTGGACGAGGCGCGCTCGGCGGTCGAACGGCTCGAACGCCGCATCGAGCGTCTCGAGGCAGCCACCCCCGGCAACGCGCCCCAGGATGCGGCCCAGAACACTGCCAAGGAGACCTGATGCGACCACGACTGCTCTGGAGACTGGTGGTCATCCAGTTCGTGCTGCTGCGCCACGGCCTCGACGAGATCGTGCTGGCGCTCAAGATCTTCCGCCCGATCCGCTTTCTCAAGTTCGTCTCGCCCTGGTATTGGCTGTCCAACAATCGCCAGCGCACGCGTGGCGAACGGCTGGTCGCGGCCCTGGAAGACCTCGGGCCGATCTTCGTCAAGTTCGGCCAGATGCTCTCCACCCGCCGCGACCTGCTGCCCCCGGACCTGGCCGAGGCGCTCTCCGCACTGCAGGATCGTGTGCGCCCCTTCCCCGCCGAACTTGCCCGTCAGCGCATCGAGGCGGCACTGGGTGACTCGGTCACCGAGCATTTCGCCCGCTTCGAGGCCGAGCCACTGGCCTCGGCGTCCATCGCCCAGGTACACGCCGCCACGCTCGACGACGGCCAGGAGGTGATCGTCAAGATCACGCGCCCGGGCATCCATCGGCGTATCCGCAGTGACCTCGAGATCCTCTACACCGTCGCCCGGCTGGCCGAGCGCTACTGGTCGGAAGGCCCGCGCCTGCACCCGGTGGACGTGGTCACCGAGTTCGACAAGACCCTGATGAACGAGCTCGACATGCAGCGCGAGGCGGCCAACGCCGCCGAACTCAAGCGCCAGTTCGATGGCTCGCTGATGCTGTACGTCCCGGCGGTCTACTGGGACTGGTGTCGCACCGACGTGCTGGTCCAGGAACGCGTCCACGGCATTCCGATCGCGCGCATGGACCTGTTGCGCGCGGCGAACGTCAACATGAAGCGGCTGGCCGAGCGCGGCGTCGAGGTGTTCTTCACCCAGGTGTTCGAGCACAACTTCTTCCACGCCGACATGCACCCGGGCAACATCTTCGTCGACGTGACCGACCCCGATCAGCCGCGCTATATGGCGGTGGATTTCGGCATCGTCGGCTCGCTGATGCCCGAGGATCAGCGCTATCTCGCCGAGAACTTCCACGCGTTTTTCAACCGCGATTACCGCCGCGTCGCCGAGCTGCACGTCGAATCCGGCTGGGTGCCGCGCACCACGCGGGTCGAGGAATTCGAGGCGGCCATCCGCACGGTCTGCGAGCCGATCTTCCAAAAGCCGCTGCGCGAGATCTCGTTCGGCCACTTCCTGCTGCGATTGTTCCAGGTTGCGCGCCAGTTCGACATGGAGGTCCAGCCGCAACTGGTGCTGCTGCAAAAGACCCTGCTGGTGATCGAGGGACTGGGCCGCGAGCTCTACCCCGACCTCGACCTCTGGCAGACCGCCAAGCCGTTCATCGAGCGCTGGATGCGCGAGCGCATGGGGCCGAAAGCCTTTCTCCGCCGGCTGCGCGACGAGGCGCCATACCTGAACCAGCACCTCTCCGAGCTGCCACGCCTGTCGATCCAGGCGATGCAGCAGGTTCACCGCCAGTCGGATCTCCTGGAAGGGCAACGGCGGGAACTGGCGTCACTGCGCGACGATGCCCGGCGTGACCGCGCCCGCAACCGCCTGACACTGATCGGCGCCCTGCTCCTGGTCGTGTTTCTCGCCACCCAGGGCCGTGGCCTTGAACAGGACGGACTCGCCGGCCTGTCATGGCTCGGCTGGACGGAACTGGTTGCCGCCGCGGGCCTGCTGTACGCCGGCCTGCGGCGCTGACCAACCGAAGAGTCGCTACAAACAAGCCCGCTATAGCGTGCTGACCAGCGAGGCCACCCACCAGGCCGCGCCGGCGGCAATGCCCGCCGCCAGCAGGAAGGCAATCGGGCCGGCGAACCGGGGGTTCGCATTGAGCACGCGAACCGTCACCGGCACGCGCATCCAGCCGGTGATCATGGCCCGCAGCAGATCCTGTCGCTTGATCACGACGTGAACGAATACCGCGACCACATGCAGGGCAATCAAGCCCAACAGCACGTAGAAGCTCTGCTTGTGCACCGCCGTCAGCCAGTCGGCCATGGCCGAACTCACCCACCCGTGGAACGGCCCCTCGTTGAAGGCATCGTCGTGGGCGAACAGCCCCGTGCCCACCTGCAGGGACAACAGCCCCAACAGGGCAATCACCGAGAGCGCACCCAGTGGGTTGTGGCCCAGACGCAATCCGTCGCGATCGCCGTGTCGCAGGTAATGCCACAACCGCCGCGGCCCGGGGGCACGAACTGTGTAAACCGCGCGGTGTCGCTGCCCCAGATGCCCCAGATGCCCCACAGTAGCCGGAAGACCACCAGCCCACCGACCATCACGCCGAGATACATGTGCCACGAGGTAGCGGTCGAACACCGCACCGGTCAGGTACTGGGCGATGATCAATACCACCAGCGCCCAATGAAAAAGCCGGATGGGCAGATCCCAGACCCGCACGCGGCGAACGGATGGCTCGTCTTTGCCTGGCATGGGTGTCTCCTCGGAAGTTGGAGCTGAAAGAAGTCAGAAGTGGGGAAAATGGTAGCGGGCTATCCGTCCCGATTCCCCGTCTTTCGACGTCGAGGCATCCCCTGCCTCTGTCCCTGTTTTCAACGGGCGTATCGCGGCTAAAGTCGCTCCTACACGGTCGGCTGCAAGCGCCCAAACAAAAAACCCCGCGACCAGGACGGTCACGGGGTCTCGAGTTCGGCAGTGGCCGGCGGGTCAGTCCTTGCCCATCAACTGCTCGAGGATCGCCGGGTTCTCCAGGGTGGAGGTATCGCCTTCCGGCAGTTCGCCCTTGGCGATGCCGCGCAGCAGGCGGCGCATGATCTTGCCCGAGCGGGTCTTGGGCAGGTTGTCGCCAAAGCGAACGGTCTCGGGCTTGGCGATCGGTCCGATCTGCTCGGCGACCCAGTCGCGCAGGGTCTTGACCATGGCCTCGGCGGCCTCGCCCTGCGGCCGGTCGCCCTTGACCACGACGAAGGCGACGATCGACTCGCCCTTCACGTCGTGCGGACGACCCACGACGGCGGCCTCGGCCACCTCCGGGTGCGCGACCAGCGCCGACTCGACTTCCATGGTGCCCAGGCGGTGACCGGAGACGTTGATGACGTCATCGATGCGGCCCATGATCCAGATGTAGCCATCCTGGTCACGACGCGCGGAGTCCCCCGCCAGGTAGTAGCCCGGCAGGCTGTCCGGGAAGTAGGTGCGCTGGAAGCGCTCGTCGTCGCCCCAAATGGTGCGCAGCATCGACGGCCAGGGCTTCTTGATCACCAGGTTGCCGCCGCTCTCGGTGGGCACCGAATCGCCGTTATCGTCGACCACATCGACAATGATCCCCGGCAGCGGCAGGGTGCAGGACCCCGGCACCAGGTCGATCGCCCCCGGGACCGGCGCGATCATGTGTGCACCGGTCTCGGTCTGCCACCAGGTATCGGTGATCGGGCAACGGCCACCGCCGATGACCTCGTGATACCAGACCCAGGCCTCGGGATTGATCGGCTCGCCCACCGTGCCCAGCAGGCGCAGGCTGGAGAGATCGTACTGGTTCGGCACCTCGTCGCCGAGCTTCATCAGCGCGCGGATGGCGGTCGGCGCGGTGTAGAACACGCTCACCTTGTGACGCTGAACCATGTCCCAGAAACGACCGCCGTCCGGGTAGGTCGGCACGCCTTCGAAGATCACCTGGGTCACGCCCAGGGCCAGCGGGCCGTAGGTGACGTAGGTGTGGCCGGTGATCCAGCCGACGTCCGCCGTGCACCAGTAAACGTCGTCATCGTTGAGATCGAACACCCAGGAACTGGTCATCGCCGCGTTGACGAGATAGCCGCCCGAGGAATGCACGATGCCCTTGGGCTTGCCGGTCGAACCGGAGGTGTAGAGGATGAACAGCGGGTGCTCGGCCTCAACCATGACCGGCTCGCACTCGGCCGGCTGGCCCTCGATGGCCTCGGCCCAGGTCAACTCCTTCGCGCTGGAGGCACCCGTGGCCACGCCACCAATGTGCTCGAGCATGATGACGCTCTCGACCGACGGACAGCCATGATCGAGGGCCTTGTCGACCTGCCCCTTGAGGTTGACCTTCTTGCCGCCGCGCATGTTGCCGTCGGCGGTGATCACCATTTTCGCCTCGGTGTCGTTGATCCGATCGCGCAGCGCCTCGGCGGAGAAACCACCGAAGACCACCGAGTGGATCGCCCCGATGCGCGCGCAGGCCAGCATGGCCACGCTCGCATCGGGAATCATCGGCAGGTAGATGACGACGCGATCGCCGCGTCCGATGCCCTGCGCCTTGAGCGCATTGGCGAATCGAGCGACACGATCGTGCAGTTCCTGGTAGGAAATGTGGGTGACGGTGCCGTCGTCCGACTCGCCGATGATGGCGGTCTTGTCGGCCTTGGCCGGCAGATGACGGTCGATGCAGTTGGCCGAGACGTTGAGCCGCCCGTCGGCAAACCACTTGAAGAACGGCGCGTTCGAATCGTCCAGCGTCTGGGTGAACGGCGTGTCCCAGGTGACGAACTCGCGCGCGAGTCGCGCCCAGAAGCCCTCGAAATCGCGTTCGGCCTCGGCAACCAGCGCGTCGAAGGCCGCCCGCGACCCGATTCTCGCCCGGTCCGAAAATTCCGGCGCCGGCGAGAAGACACGGTTCTCGCTCAGAGTGGACTCGAGGTTATCCATATAGACTCCATCGGTAATCGTGTATCGGTAGTCAGGGCGCCTGCACGCAGCAAACGCCGCCCCGGCTCAAGACCCGGGCAATCGCACCGCGCAAGATTAGCAAAATTCCCCGCGTGGCTGGGAAACAACCTTCCGCACCATCGACTGACTTAGCAACAACATCCGGAACAAATCCGCAAAAACAGCCGCTAACCGATTGGTGGAAAAGGAATTGCGACAAGCGGATTTCACTTATGCACAGAAGCTGTGGATAACCTAGTGGAAAACGCGCCGACAACTACCCCGGACAAAGCCCGATCAGGCAGTTGCACTGATTGCGCATTTTTTGGCCAACACGATCGACCCATTCCGCGACAGGCGCTAACCTATTGTTTTTGAGCGGACTTGACCTCCACCAGACCAACTGGCCGACTATCGGCGCCACAGGGCTTGGCACCAGCGCACCCGCTGTGGTAAGTCGGCATAAAAGCCGGCCTGATTGTGGATAAAAACGTGGACAACCGGTCTGAAAAGTGGGGAATCCCCGCCGATCCGTTGGCAGATCAAGCGTTTCGCTGCCACGGTTCCGATTCCACAGCGTCATACTATTGGCCGACTCAGGGAACTTTGCACGAATCCGACAACACCCTGCTCGCCTTGAGCCGGGAATCTGCGGCGTCGCGTGACCCGTCCATGGACCTCGTCCTTCGGGCCGGTGACTACCGGCCTGCCGATTCGGTTTCATCCTTGGAAAGCGAACGACTCTTCCGCGGCGGACGAGCGCCTAGCACCGGCCCGGCTCAAGACGCGCAGGGTGTTATCGAATTCTAGATGCCCACCACAAATGCACCGAGGGCCAGCCCGATGCAGGACGACGAATTGATCACGGCCTTCATCGAGGCCCTGTGGCTGGAGGAAAACCTGGCCGACAACAGCCGCGCGGCCTATCGACGCGACCTGGAACTGACTGCGCGCCGACTATCGGGGGCCGCCGCACTGGACGAAACCCGGGCCCTGGCCGATGCCGACGGCAATGCCCTCAACCGCCTTCTCGGCGAGCGGCTGGCCGAGGGCGCGGCCCCGCGCTCCGTAGGCCGCATGCGTTCCGCCCTGCGCCGCTTCTACGCTTGGGCCAATCGCGAGGGCCTGATCCGGCCCAACCCGGCGACTGACCTGCCCGCACCGCGCCGGCCGCGCGCCCTGCCGGTCGATCTCAGCGAGGCCGACGTCGAGGCCCTGCTCAATGCGCCGGACACGAGCTCGCCGCTGGGCCTGCGCGACCGGGCCATGCTCGAGACGCTCTATGCCACCGGCCTGCGGGTTTCAGAGCTGGTCAATCTCACGCTTAACGAGATCCACCTCGTCCGCGGCCTGGCGCGCATCACGGGCAAGGGCGGTCGCGAACGCCTAGTACCGATCGGCGACGAGGCGATCGACTGGCTACACCGTTACCTCAACGAGGCCCGACCGGCCATGCTGGGCGAGCGGCAGGCCGCCGCGGTGTTCGTCACCAATCGCGCCACCCCCCTGACACGCCAGGCCTTCTGGTACCGGCTCAAGCACCATGCCCGCCACGCCGGGATGGCGCGCCTGCCCTCGCCCCACACCCTGCGACACGCCTTTGCCACGCACCTGCTCAATCACGGGGCCGACCTGCGCGCCCTGCAGATGCTGCTGGGACATGCCGATCTGTCGACCACCCAGATCTACACCCACGTCGCCACCGCTCGCCTGCAGGCCCTGCACGCCGAGCACCACCCACGCGGCTGACGCCATTTCAGCGGCGGTGGGGCACCAATCAGTCCTTATGAGAGACGCCTTGCCAAATCGCCCGCGGCACTCCACAAATCAACGTTCGAATTCTCCCGGCGACTCACTAATGACACAATGGAACCCTGACGACACTCGACACTCCAAGTCGAGCCTCCGGCTCAGCAATCCGGACATGACCATACAAACCCAGGTTGATTACACGATGCGAAACACCCGTTTTCCGCTTGCCACCCGTTGCGGCCTGACCGCCCTGCCACTGGCTTTTGCCCTGGCCTTGCCGACCACCGCGGTTCTGGCCGACAGCAAGGAAGCGATCACCGCCAGCATCCAGAAGCACATGCCGGGCGTACCGATCGACTCGATCGAGGAGACACCCGCCAAGGGCATCTACGAACTCACCTCCAACGGCCAGATCGCCTACCTCACGGGCGACGGCAAATACCTGATCGCCGGCGACCTGATCGACGTGGCAAACCAGCAGAACCTGACGCAGGCCAAACAGCAGTCACAACGCCTGGTATACCTCAAGGACGTTTCGGCGGAGCGCAAGCTCGTTTATCCCGCCGACGGCGACACCAGGCACGCGATCACCATCCTGACCGACCCGACCTGCCCGTTCTGCGACAAGCTCCACAAGGAACTGCCGAAACTGCGTGAGGCCGGCGTCGAGGTGACCTACATCCTCACGCCGCGGCAGGGACCGGGCTCGAAGGGCTTCGAGGTCTCCTCGAAGGTCGCGTGCGCGGATGACCCGAAAGAGGCGCTCGAACGCGCCATGAAGGGCGACTCGGTCGACGCCGAGGCCTGCCACAACGACATGATCAAAGAGAACCTGGCGCTCTCCAATCGCCTCGGCATGAGCGGCACCCCGTACACCATCCTGCCCAACGGGGCGGCCATGCCCGGCTATCGTCCGGCAAACATCATGCTGCAAGCAATCGAGCAAAGCGGGCGTTAACCGATCCCCACGCTCGACGACGGCAAGCCCCGCGACCAGGCATTGGCGCGGGGCTTTTTTATGACGCCACTGAACCCAAAGCGGACGTCAAACCATTGACCCTCGATCGGCGCGGTTGGCGTCGCTTGCCGAAAAACAACTATCTACCCGCACTTTAACCCTAGGCACGGTTCTGGCTAGAACTACCTCCGCGCGCACCGTCGTGGACGAAAAGTCACACGCCTCGCTAAAGTCGGGCGCCGGTCGACCGATAGAACCAACAAGACGAGCGAGAGCCCCTCACCGCCGCGTCACTTCATTGACCCGCGCGCTGGTGTTTGCCGGAGTGACGGCAGGGCGACTCAAGCCACCATTAGGAGCATTGCCACCACCATGACGATCAAGGCCAAACTCATCCTTCTCGTGGTCCTCGCCGGCGCAGCTACCGTCGGCACCAGCCTTTTCGGTATCTATGCCGAACTCAAGGGGCATGAACTCGCCGAGAAGAACCACGATTTGCGCATCATGCCGATCGACTACGTCGGCACGTCGGTGCAGTTGCTCAATCAGATAACCACGCAGTCGCTGCTGGCCCTGCAACACGATCCGCAGGGGAGCACCGCCGCGATGCACGCCCACGGCATCGACCAGCACATGGATATCATCCGCGAGAACCTCGCGGCATTGAAGGAAGTCAACGCCAAGATCGCCGCCATCGAGCACCGCCAGACCGTATCCAACGAGGCCCAGCAGGCACTGTTCGCCACCCAGGACGAACTGGTCAACGTCGCCTTCCTGCCGCTGATCGAAAAGCTCGAGGAAGGTAACTACATCGGCGCCCAGGCCCTGCTGATCCTCACCCTCACCGAGGTATTGCCGCGCTTCGAGCAGGCCGCGAGCGAGTACGAGGGCATCCTGCGTGGCAACATGGAAGAAGAGCTTGCACGCACCAGCGAGCGGGTCGAGCAGGACGTGATGATCTCGATCGGTATCACCGTGATCAACGTGCTGATCATCATCGTTATCGCCGCCTGGATCATCCATGGCGTCACCCGTGGCCTGAAGGCGGCCGACCGCTTTGCCACCAACTTCGCCGAGGGCAACCTCAACGAGCCGGTGCAACTCGACAGCCGCGACGAGATCGCTGACATCATCACGCACATGAACACCGCGCGAGAGTCGTTGCGTGACACCCTCAAGCGCATCGGCGAGGCCTCCGAGCAACTTGCCTCGGCCGCCGAAGAGACCTCGGCCGTCTCCGAGCAGACCGATCGCGGCGTCGCACGGCAGATGCAGGAAATCGAGCAGGTCGCCGCGGCCATGAACGAAATGACCGCGACCGTCGAGGACGTGGCCCGCAATGCCTCGGACGCCTCCCGAAGCGCCCAGACCGCCAACGACTCGGCCAAGCATGGCCAGACCATCCTCGGCAATGCCGTCAACGCCGTGGGCATCCTCTCCGACGAGATCCGCCAGTCCTCGGACACCATCGATTCGCTCAAGGCCGAGTCCGAAGAAATCGGCAAGGTGCTGGACGTAATCGGCGCGATTGCCGACCAGACCAACCTGCTGGCGCTCAACGCCGCCATCGAGGCGGCCCGTGCCGGCGAACACGGTCGCGGCTTCGCCGTGGTCGCCGAGGAAGTTCGCGCGCTGGCCTCGCGCACCCAGGGCTCCACCGAGGAGATCCACGGCATGGTTGAGCGGCTGCAATCACGTTCCAACGCCGCCGTGTCCGCCATGCAGCGCGCCCACAACCAGGTGGGTCACAGCACCCAGGCGATGTCGGAAACCGAGGCGGCCCTGGGCGAGATCGCCCAGGGGGTCAACGGCATCAACGACCTGAACTTCCAGATCGCCAGTGCCGCCGAGCAGCAGAGCGCCGTGGCCGAGGAGGTCAACCGCAACGTCCAGACCATCTCGCAGATCAGCGAGGAGTCGGCACAGGGCGCCACCCAGACCAAGACGGCCTCGGCCGAACTCGCCCGGTTGGCCGAGGAACTGCAGGCCCGACTCGCGCGCTTCAAGCTCTAAGCACAGCCAGCGCCAAGGCCGAAATGCAGCGACCCGCCTCACGGCGGGTCTTTTTATGCTGCCTGGGAATCAAGCGGGGCACTGCCAAGCGGGCACTGCCAAGCCTGGCCACGGCTGTTCCACGCGTGCAGGCGCGAGGAACAGCGGCTAGGCTGGATGCCCCGACCACAAACTCAACGACGATCCATCGCATGCAATCCAACGCTCGACCCAATCGCACCTCCGTTGTCCTGATCGGCTATGGCGATATCGCGCAGCGACTCGCCAATCGACTGGCGGATCATGATCTCGTCGCCATTGCTCGGCATCAGATAGAACGCCCCGAGGGGCACCTTGGCAAATGGGCCACCTGCCCGATCGACCTGGACGACGAGACTGCCATCCCGCTTGAGGCCACGCCGGAAAACGCGACCTGGGTCTACCTCGCCCCGCCACCCCGCGAGGGGCAGGCCGATTCGCGTCTCGCGAGCTGGCTGGCCGGGGCGACGCAACCGCCCGCGGGCCTGGTCTATATCAGCACCACCGGCGTCTACGGCGATCACGGCGGCGATTGGGTGGATGAGGCGACACCACCGGCCCCCGCGCATGACCGGGGTCGGCGTCGACTGGATGCCGAAACCCGGTGCCAACAGTACGCGCGAGATCTCCACATCCCCACCTGTACGCTGCGCGTGACCGGCATCTACGCCTGCGATCGGCTGCCCGTGGAAAAGGTCCGCCAGGGCACGCCCGTGCCTGCCGGCCGCGAGGCACCGTGGTCCAACCGCATCCACGCCGAGGATCTCGCCGACATCCTGCGTCTGCTGGTCGATCGAATCGAGACAGGCCAGCCCGTTACCGGCACCTTCAATGTCTCCGACAATCACCCCACCCCGGTGAACGTCACCTACCGCCAGATCGCCGCGCACTTCGACCTGCCACAACCCCCGGAGGCCCCGCTGGCGACCATCCTCGAGCAGGCCAGCCCCATGGCCCGCGAATTCCTGAGCGAATCCCGCCGTGTCGACGCCAGCGCCATTCAGCGCGGGCTGGGCTGGCAGCCGCGCTATCCCACACTGGCTGCAGCGCTGGCGGATTGCCCACGCGACTGAGGGTGTGGGCGGGTCACGGGACACTTGAGCAGCCTTCTACCGCAATAGGCGCCCCGCAAAGCCACGGACTATTCGCCCGATCGGTTAATCAGGACTCGCGCGTCTCGCGCGATTCGCTTGCAAGGCAAGCTCCCACGGTGAAATCGCCACCTGTGCCCTTGTGGGAGCAGGCCTCGCCCGCGAAGGCCGTACCAGCGGCCGTCCCCGACTTCGACTTCCCCAGCCCACGGCATCGTCCTGGAACACAGGCGCTGACTCGGGCTTCCCCCCACGACCGATCGACTAACCGAAAAGCCCATCGCTCCATCGACAAATCACGGCGACGGGAGCCACCCACGTCCAATAGCCGTGCTTCTTTCGTTGCCATCCACATTGCGGCGACAGCAACGAAAAAAGGCGCCCGAAGGCGCCTCTGTCGTTCCGATCAATCTCAGGATTGATTAGAACTTGTGGACAACACCAACCGAGAAGGCGTTGTTATCGTTGCCCAGATCGGCGGTATCGACTGCCGCGGACTCACCGTGACCCGTCTTGTAACCAACCGCGTAGCTGCCGATAGCGCTCTCGTTCGACATGGCGGCGTAGGCGACGTAGACCTTGGTCTGCTTGCTCAGCTTGTAGTCGTAGCCGATCGCCCAGAGGTTCGCGCCGGAATCGGCGACGCTATCAACTTCGCTGGCGGTGAAGTAGTGCGCCTTGACGGTGCTCTTGCCGAACGAGTAGGCGGCACCTGCGCCCCACATGTCCATTTCGCCACCGTAAACGTTGGCACCCTGCGCATTTGCCTGCGACTCGGTCATGTAGTTGACGTTCTCGACGCCCTGGTAAAGGCCCATCACCTTGAAGCCGCCCATCTTGTACTGAGCCGCGACGCGGTAGGCATTCTGCGAGTCTTCTTCGCCAGCGACTGCCGAGCGATTGTGCTGCTCGTAGCCGGCGATGATGCCGAAGCCGCCCATTTCGTAAGAGGCGTTCGCGCTGATCGCATCAGAGTTATTGTTGATGTCCGCTTCGGTATCGGAAACGTAGGCAACCGTCGCCTGGAAGCCACCAACGTCCGGGGTGATGTAGGCGACGGTGTTGTTGTAGCGCTGATCCCAGTTGTTATCCGAGCCACCAACCGAACGGCCGCGCAGGATGGAACGCGCGTCACCAATCGTATCGCCGAACAGGTCGTACTTGCCGCGCACATCCTTGAATGGGGTGTCGTGGCGACCAAAGATGGCGGTACCCCAGTTGCCGTTAAAGCCGACAAAGGTGTTACGCGGGTTCTCGCCGATACCCTCGCCACTGCCACCCCAGTCAACCTGGGTTTCCCACTGATAGATCAGTGACAGGTTGTCGGAGACCGCTTCCTTGCCCTTGATACCGATACGCGAGGAGTTGGATGCCAGGCTGTAATCGGCATTCTCAGCCACGTCACCGCCCCAAAAATCGTAGGACGCGTGGATCTTGCCGTACAGCGTGGTGTCGGCGATGGCAGATGCCGGCGCGGCGACGGCCGCTGCAACGGCCAGTGCGATGATGTTCTTTTTCATCTGTGGAACTCCCGAAATCACATGAATATTGGCAAAGGTCCAGACGGACTGGCCGTCAGACGCAAGGCATCGTGAAAGCGAGGAGTTACAGGATCATTACCCTGCCATGAAGCGGCAGGAACGCTGTTGCTCGAACGCAACAAAAGAAAGGACGGGTGCACCGCGGTGACCCGTCTCGGCTTGGCCTCGAAACCAACAAAAAAGGCGCCCGAAGGCGCCTCTGTGATTCCGATCAATCTCAGGATTGATTAGAACTTGTGAACAACACCTACGGAGAAGGCGTTGCTGTCTTCGCCGGTGAACGCAGCACGCTCGCCGTGGCCAGTGCCCTTGGCCAGCTCGTAAGAGCCGTTCTCAGACGTCATGGAGCCGTAAGCCGCGTAGACATTAGTCTGCTTGCTCATCTTGTAGTCGTAACCGACGGCCCACAGGTCTGCAGCGCTATCGCGGCTGAAATCGCCAATATCGGCGTCGTCAGCTACGTAGTACTGGCCCTTGATGGTGCTCTTGCCGAAGCTGTACGCAGCGCCCATGCCGTAAAAATCGACATCGTTACCGTCGTCGAAACCGAAGTCACTGATCGACTGCCACAGGCCGACGACCTTGAAGCCACCCATCTTGTAGCCAGC
>JAGXGL010000014.1 GCA_024636755.1 Guyparkeria sp.
GGACTGGACAGGAGAGCGGCCCCGAAGGCCCCAACGAGCAATTTTTTCATTTGGTGTTTCACGGCATGATCCCCTTGGCCTGGTTGTATTCGGCAATACGGCGCTGCAGCCGGACCCGGCTCATCGCGGCGCGACGTTGTGCGGTCAGTTGACGTGTCTGGACGCGGAGCAGATCGGTCAGCCCGAACTCGCCCAGCGAGTAGCCCCGGCGGGCTAGGGCGAGGCTTTCGTCGGCAAGATCCCGGTGGGCCCGGGCCTGTTCGAGTTCCGTCCGTGCCGCAGCGAGTGCCTCTTCGGCCTGGGCAACCGTGAGGCGGATCTGACGCTCCGTCAGGCGCGCGGTCGAACGGGCCTCGGCCAGGCGGACATTGGCGCGACCCTGCTCGGGTGCCCGCAGAGACTGCAACTGGATGGGCAGGGAAAGGGAGATGCCCACGCTGTCGACGGCATCGCGGCCGCTCTCTTCCCGGCGGATGTTCATGCCTACCGTCGGTTGCGATCGGCCACGTTCACGTACCACTGCGCGGTCGGCCTCGGCGGCCTGCACTTCGGCCTGAGCGGCGAGGAGGGCGGGGTGTTGCTGGAAGGCGATGGCGCCGGCGGGGGACTCGGTCCAGTCGGCGGGGCGCGTGGTCAGCCCGGTGACGCGGCGGTATTCCTCGGCGACCTGGGCTCGGTCGAGTTCCGCCTGGCGCAGCTCGGCCTGCCGTTGCAGGGTTTCCTCCCGAGCCAGGATCAGGTGGGTGCGCGGCACATCGCCGTAATCGAGGCGTTTTTTGATCTGTGCCTGCAGTTCCTCGGTGGTCGCGAGTGCCCGTTCTGCCAGTGTCACCTGTGCGTCGGCCTCGGCCAGGCGGGCGAGCAGTTGGCGGACCTGGCCGGCGATCTGCAGTCGCCAGGCGGTGGATTGCTGCTCGGTGGCCGAAAGCCGCCCCTCGGCCTGGCGCTCGGCGGCCGCCTGCAGCCCCGGGCGGCGCAGGGGGAGCGCGACCGATCCTTCCCATTCGCGCATGCCGGTGTCGCTACCGATCGCGTCGGTCTGGTGGGAGAAACCCAACGACGGCGGTCCGTCGAGTGGGTTTCCCGCGCGCTGGCCGAGTGCATCGGCGTATGCACGCTGCGCCTCGAACCGTCCGGTTTCGGGGCTGTGAGCCAGGGTGGCCGCCATCACCTCGGCCAAGCTCAGATCCGCATCGACGGCCAAGGTCTCCATGGCGTGGGCAGATGGCATCAGCCCGGTGAAGACGAGCAGGACCAGGCCAGATTGCAGGGCAGATTGAAGGCGTCGCATGACCATCTCCGGGTAAGGTATGCGTCGCATTGAATCAGGCGCGTCTGAATTCAGGCTGAACGCCTGTTTCTGATTGGGACGAACCGAAGGGGTACCGATACCGGTCGTTGCCGGGGGCGGGCGTGCGGCTGGAGACTCGGATTCGCCGAGGCTTCCCTTATCATGGCCGTGGCCAGTGGGCCGGCCCGCCGCGATCCTCGGAGGCGGCGGATCGAACTCGCTTTGGTGTGCGGGTTCACTTTTGGGGAGGCGTTGATGGCGCTCAAGATCATTGAAATCGTCGCGCCGGCCAGCGAGAAGGCCGCGATCGCCCGCATTGCCGATTCGCATGAGGTGGTCGACTGGTGGCGCACCTCGTCGTTCGAGGACGAGCGTTTCTCCACCGAACTGGTGGTGCGGCCCGAGGGGCAGCAGGAGGTGCTCGACGATCTGCAGCAGATACTCGATCGCTGCGAGGATGCGCGCATCATTATCCGCGGCGTGCAGGCGACCCTGCCGGCGGCCGGTGACGAGGAGGGCGAGGACGAGCCCAGGCGATCGGTGGCCGCGCGTTCGCGCGAGGAGCTTTACGCCGAGGTCGCCGGCGGCGGCAGCATTACATCGACCTACCTGCTGCTTTGCGGGCTATCGGCGGTGGTCGCCGCGATGGGCATGCTCGAGGACAGTGCGGCGGTGGTGATCGGGGCGATGGTGATCGCCCCATTGCTGGGGCCGAATCTCGCGCTGGCGTTGGGCACCACCCTCGGGGACCCCGATCTGTCCCGTCGCGCGATCGCGGCCAACTTTGCCGGGCTGGTCCTTTCGATCGGCCTGGCCCTGTTGATGGGGCTGGTGCTCGACCCGGTCGCCAACAGTCAACTGCTCGATCGAACGGACGTCAGCTACCCGGCCATGGTCCTGGCGCTGGCCTCGGGGGCGGCGGCGGTGCTCTCGCTGACGTCCGGGGCAGCGGCGGGCCTGGTCGGGGTGATGGTGGCCGTCGCCCTGATGCCGCCGGCGGCTGCCCTGGGGCTGTTCGTCGGCTGGGGGCAGTGGGACAATGCAATCGCCGCCAGCCTGATGCTGGCAATCAACATCGCGGCGATCAACCTCTCGGCCAAGCTGGTGTTCGTGCTCAAGGGCATCTCGCCGCGACACTGGCCGGAGAAGACCCGCGCTCGGCGCTCGCTGCGTTGGTCCTTCGTCTTCTGGGGCGTCTCGCTCGTCGTGCTCGGCGGGCTGATCTGGCTGGCGAAGTATTAGGGGCCCTCTACGCACATTGGCTCCCTTTAAAGTTCTTCACCCATCGTTTACGCATCACGAGGAAAATCGACCCGTGCAGGATTATCGTCAGGCCTTCGTTCAGTTTGCCGTGGAGCATCAGGCGCTCCGTTTCGGTGAGTTCACGCTCAAGTCCGGGCGTGTCAGCCCGTACTTCTTCAATGCCGGCGCGTTCGCCGACGGGCGGGCGCTGGCCGCACTGGGCGGGTTCTATGCCGATGCGATCCTGGACGCCGGCATCGAGTTCGACGTGTTGTTCGGCCCGGCCTACAAGGGCATTCCGCTGGCCGCGGCCACGGCGATGGCCCTGGCCGAGCGTACCGGCGAGCCGGTGCCGTGGTGCTTCAATCGCAAGGAGGCCAAGGATCATGGCGAGGGCGGCAACCTGGTCGGCGCGCCATTGGCAGGACGGGTGTTGATCATCGACGACGTGATCACCGCCGGTACGGCGATCCGTGAATCATTGGATCTGATCCGGGCGAACGACGCGACCGCGGTGGGGGTGGCCGTGATGATGGATCGTCAGGAGCGCGGGCAGGGCGAGCTCTCGGCGATCGGTGAGCTTAAGCGCGATCACGCGCTCGACGTCGTGGCGATTGCCAACCTGGATGGGTTGATCGAGTTCTGTGCCAACGACGCCACTCTGGCCCAGTCGGCCGAGGCGATGGCGGCCTATCGCCGCGAGTTCGGCGTGGCCGACTGAGATTGGGCGGTTGCCGCCACACAAAAAGAGGCCCCGCTGAAAAGCGGGGCCTCTTGCGTTCCGGCGGTGGCGCTGCGGGTAAACCCGCGTGCCACTAAACGGACGAGATCAGATCGACTTGATGCGATTGACCAGGGTCGACTTGCGACGCGCAGCGGTATTGCGCTTGAGAATGCCCTTGTTCACCATCCGGTCGAGGACCGGCTGGGCAGCACTGTAGGCTTGTTGCGCCTTTTCCGCATCACCGTCTTTCACGGCCGTGATGACGGCCTTGTAGGCGGTGCGTACCTGCGAGCGCATTGCCATGTTGTGCTGGCGGGCTTTCTCCGCCTGGCGAACGCGCTTTTTGGCTTGAGCGGTATTGGCCACGGGTAAACTCCTCGATTCGGCTATAAGGTCGGATGAGCTTGATGTAAATATCAATTCAAGGCGCGGGATTATGCCATACGGTCGGGGATAGTCAAGCAACCAACGACTAAGTGGGTGACGTCCCACCTCGGATGCTTGCCCACCTTTTCCCGGTGTCGTCCGTTCTTGGTCGACGGCGACCGCCGCGCCTGCGGTATCCTCCGCGTCATGGATCTCGCCCCCCCCAAACACCCCGAGACGCCGGTGTGCCCGGACACGCCTGCCGGCCTCGTGACCGCATGGACGGTGGTCGTGCCGGGGCCGTTTTTCGGTGGTTTCACCTATCATTTCGATCTCGCCGCCGGGCCGTTGCCCGCGCCCGGCGTGCGGGTGCGCGTGAAATTCGGTCAATCCGAGCGGGTGGCGGTGGTGCTCGAGCCGGCCGTGATCGATGAGCAGGAGACCCGGCCGATCCTCGAGGTGCTCGACGAGGCGCCGCTGCTGGATGCCGAGACGCTGGCGTGCCTGCGCTGGGCGGCGGCCTATTACCACCATCCGTTGGGTGACGTGGTGTTTGCCGCCTTGCCCAAGATCCTGCGAGGGGACCGGCGTCTCGAGGTCGAGGCACTGGCGCCGACCTCGGCCGGCCGGAGTGCATTGAGCGAGGGTAAGGCGCGGGGTGAGCGGCAACGAGAGGCGCTGGCGGCGCTGGCGGCATCGGAGCAACCCGTTCCCGCCGCGAGGCTGGGGCCAGCGGCGGTGCGCCGCCGGCTGGTGGAGAAGGGCTGGGCCGAGCCGACCCGGATCACCGCGCCTGCCGAGTGGCCCGTGCCGATCGAGCCGGGCGATGAGAGGGCGCCCGCACTCAACGATGAACAGACAGGCGCGGTCGAGGCCGTCGTCTCGGGCGGCGACGGCTTCCGGGCCTGGCTGCTCCACGGGGTGACCGGCAGTGGCAAGACCGAGGTCTATCTGGCCCTGATCGAGCGTGAGTTGGCCGCGGAGCGGCAGGTGCTGGTGGTGGTGCCCGAGATCTCGCTCACCCCGCAACTGATCGACCGTTTCGCACGGCGACTGGCGGTGCAGCCGGCCGTCCTGCATTCGGGGCTGGCCGACGGCGAGCGACTGGCCGCGTGGCGGGCGGTTGCCGCCGGCGCGGCCGGGCTGGTGATTGGGACGCGCTCGGCGGCCTTCGTGCCGTTGGCCCGGCCGGGCCTGATCGTGGTCGACGAGGAGCACGATGCCGCGCTCAAGCAGCAGGAGGGGTTTCTCTATCACGCCCGCGACGTGCTGGTCTGGCGGGCACGGCAACTGGCTATCCCCGTTCTATTAGGTTCGGCGACGCCGTCGCTGGAGAGTTTACGTCATGCCTGGGCGGGGCATTATCGCCACCTGCGCCTGACCGAACGGGCTACCGGGGCACGCATGCCCGCCATCCATTGCCTGGACGTGCGAGGCCAGACGATGGAAGCGGGGCTCTCGCCGGCCTTGTTCAGGGCGATCGAACGACACCTGCTCGATGGCGGCCAGGTGATGCTCTATCTCAACCGGCGGGGCTATGCCCCCAGCCTGGTCTGCCACGCCTGCGGTTATGTTGCCGGTTGCCCGCATTGCGATGCCTTTCTTACCTGGCACCGGCAGATCGGCCGGTTGCGCTGTCATCACTGCGGCTACGAGCAGGGGGTGCCGGCGGAGTGTCCGGCCTGCCAGGCGCCGCTTTCGGTGCGCGGATTGGGCACCGAGCAACTCGAGGATGTGCTGGCCGCGCGTTTCCCGGGCTTCGGCATCGTGCGGCTGGACCGGGATGCCACCGCCGGCAAGGGCGTGATGGCCGAGAGTCTCGCGCGCATTGCCCGGGGCGAGGCCCGGCTGGTGGTGGGCACGCAGATGCTGGTCAAGGGGCACGATTTCCCCGGGGTGACCCTGGTGGGCGTGGTCAATGCCGACCAGGCGCTGTTCGCCGCGGATTTTCGCGGCCCCGAGCGGTTCGCCCAGTCGTTGCTGCAGGTGGCTGGACGTGCCGGGCGGGCCGAGCGTCCGGGCGAGGTGCTGGTGCAGACCCACGATCCCGATCACCCGGTGCTGCGCCAGTTGCTGGCCGAGGACTACGAGGCGGTGATGGCCGCCCAGCTTACCGAGCGCGAGCAGGCCGAGTTGCCGCCGACGCGCTTTGCCGGGCTGATCCGAGCGGATGCACCGCAAGCGGATACCGCACGTGCCTTCCTGACCAAGGTCGCCGAGGAGCTGCGCGAAGGTTTCGGCGAGGAATTGTCCGTCTGGGGGCCGGTGCCGGCCCCACTGGCGCGTCGGGCCGGGCGGTATCGGTTCCAGCTGTTACTGCTGGCCAGGGTGCGCAGCACCCTGCACCGCGCCCTGTGGCAGGTGGACGATTCGGTCGGCAGCCGTCGGCTGGCTGGACGGCTGCGCTGGTCGATCGATGTCGACCCGATCGATCTGGCCTAGATCGATCGGGCCTAGATCGATCGGGCCTAGGGAGAGTGGCCCGACGCAACGCGCGCCGCGTGGGGCCAGGCGACTACTCGCCGTGCCGTCCTGACGTGGCCGCCGGTACACCGGCGACGACGCGCCTTGATCACGCAGGCCCGGGTGGCATCGGATTCGTGCAGACCTTCCCTCTCTGCAGGCCGATTGCAGTGCATTACACTATGGGGCCCCCTTTTTGTCTGGAGAATAGCGACGTGAAGAAGATCGAAGCGATTATCAAGCCGTTTCGGCTCGACGATGTGCGTACCGCCCTGATGGACCTGGGCATCAATGGCCTGACTGCCACCGAGGTCAAGGGTTTCGGCCGGCAGAAGGGTCACACCGAGCTTTATCGCGGTGCCGAGTACGTGGTCGATTTCCTACCCAAGGTGAAGCTCGAGGTGGTCGTCAGCGACGATCAGGAAGACCCGGTTGTCGATGCCATCGTCAAGGCCGCCTATTCGGGCAAGATCGGCGACGGTAAGATCTTCGTTTCGCCAGTGGGGCGTGCGGTGCGCATCCGCACCAGCGAGGAGAACGAGGACGCGCTCTAACGCGCTGTCTGGATCAGGCGATCGAGGCGATAGGGTGTCGGGTCGACGGCCGTCGGGCGGTCGGCCATGCGATCGGCGAGCAGATCGGCGGTGGCCGGGGCCATCGCCAGTCCATTGCGAAAGCCGCCGGTATTGACCCACAGCCCGGCAATCGAAGGGTGCTCTCCCAGCAGCGGGAGCTCGTCGCTTGAACCGGGCCGCAGACCGGCCCAGCGATGCGTGATTTCTGCCCCGTCCAGTTGCGGCCAAAGCCGGCAGGCGTGAGCGTGCAGCCGGGCCTGCGCCTCGGCATCCACCGTCTTGTCGAAACCGGCGTATTCCACCGTCGAGCCCACCACCACCGAGCCGTCCCGGCGCGGGATCAGGTAGACGCCATTCTCCATCAGGATACGGTCGAGGCCGTTCTGCGGCCGGGGTTCCAGGCGCAGCATCTGCCCGCGAACCGGGAATAGGCTGCCGGCTGCCAGGCCCGGAATCAGCGCCTCGCTCCAGGCGCCTGCCGTGATCACCACCCGGTCGGCGTGCAAATCGCCTTCGCTGGTGGCCACCCCGGTGACGCGGCCCTCACTCAGCAACAGCCCGTTGGCCGCGCATTGCTCGCGCAGTCCAATACCGCGTGCGCGCACCGTATCGATCAGGGCGTCGAGCAGATAAGGGTTGCGCACGTTGGCCACCTCGGGCAGCCACAACGCCTCACCGTGCCCGATCTCTTGCCGTCGCCACTGGTGGGCGATGCCGGCCGATGTGAGCGTTGCGCTGATCGAGTCAACGCTCTCGCCTTCGCCGATCGGGTCGAGGATTTCCATGCCGGTGACCCAGCGCTCGGGATCGATGCCGGAGTCGAGCGAGGCGAGCAGGTCGGGGTAACGGCGCATGCCCTCGGCGGCGAGGGCCAGTACGGGCTGGGGGTAGCGCCAGGCGTACAGCGGGCAGAGGATGCCGCCGCCGGCCCAGGAGGCCTCGGTGCCAGCGCGATGGCGATCGAGTACGGCCACGCTGGCGCCGTCCCGCTGCAGGGCGAGCGCGCTGGTCAGGCCGGCAATGCCGGCACCGACGACGATGATGTCGAAGCGGGTCGAGCTCACGGGAGGATCATGCCATCTGGCGGCCGCTGCCGGACATGGCCCGATCGCCGCCTCGGCGGAATCAGGCGGGGTTGCCAACAGCCCCGTGGGGCACGGGCGTGTGGCGGGCGGCGTCCGGGAAAACTGGAGCGGGTGAAGGGAATCGAACCCTCGTCTTAAGCTTGGGAAGCTTCTGCTCTACCATTGAGCTACACCCGCAGGAGTCGAGGATTATCGTGGTCCGTCGGGGCAAACGCAAGCCACGTTGATCAGTCCAGCGGCGGCAGTTCGTTGCTGTCCGACTTGTCGCTCTTGATGCCGCTGGAGTCGGCTGCCGCGGCCTTGAGTTCGTCCTGGCCACTGCCGAAGCTCATCAGCCATTCCATGTTGCTGCGACTGTCGGCATTCTCCAGCGCCTCGTTGCGCGATATCAGGCCTTTTTTGAAGAGTTCCAAGACCGACATGTCGAATGTCATGGACCCGCTGGAGGCATTCTTCTCCATGGATTCCTTGATCGCGTCGACCTCGCCGCGCTTGATCAGGTCGGAGACCAATGGGGTGTTGACCAGGATTTCCACCGCCGGTAGTCGCTTGCCACCACTGCCGATGATCAGGCGCTGCGAAATGATCGCCTTGAGGTTCATCGATAGGTCCATCAGCAACTGGTCGCGCGATTCGGACGGGAAGAAGCGGATGATGCGATCGAGTGCCTGGTTGGCGTTGGTCGCATGGAGGGTGCTGATGCACAGGTGGCCGGTGTCGGCATAGGCCAGCGCGTGTTCCATGGTCGCGCGGTCGCGCACCTCGCCGATCATGATTACGTCCGGTGCCTCGCGGAGGGCCTCCTTGAGTGCCGCGGCGTACGAGCGGGTATCGACCCCCACCTCGCGCTGGTTGACCACCGAATTGCGGTGCTTGAAGGCGAATTCCATCGGGTCCTCAACCGTGAGGATATGCCCGGGGCGCGTTTCGGCGCGATGGTCGATCATGGCGGCCAGCGTGGTGGACTTGCCCGAGCCGGTCGCGCCGACGACCAAAATCAGTCCGCGGCGCTCGACGATCAGGTCCTCGACCACCATCGGCAGGTTGAGGTCGGCCGCACGCGGAATTTCCGCCTGGATGTAGCGGATCACCAGCGACCACTCGCCACGCTGCATGAACACGTTCATCCGGAAACGGCCGGTGCCCGGACGTGACAGCGCGACGTTGAGCTCGAGATTCTCGAGGAAATCATCGATCTGGTGCTGGTTGAGCACCGAGCGGGCCAGCTCCTCGACCTGGCCGGCGCGCAACCGGTCCTTGCCGATAAAGCGCATCTCGCCCTGGATCTTGATCGCGGGCGTAGTGCCGCTGGAGAAGTACAGGTCGGAGCCTTCCTTGTCGGCGAGCAGCTTCAGGTAGGGGTCGAGGCTCGGTTCGCTCATGGGGCGGGGTCCTTTTCAGGTCGCGGATCGGGTGGCGGCACTGCGTCTTGCCTCTGGAGGCCTAGCGATCCGCAGGGGTCGTCGATGATTTTCCAGGCCTTCCCTCAGTCGGATT
Organism: Guyparkeria sp.; assembly: GCA_024636755.1. Taxonomy (GTDB): domain Bacteria; phylum Pseudomonadota; class Gammaproteobacteria; order Halothiobacillales; family Halothiobacillaceae; genus Guyparkeria. The sequence continues at coordinate 9,244 of JAGXGL010000014.1, forward strand.
CGACCTTGAGATCGTCTTCGGCGCCGTCCTCGCGGCTCTTGGGTAGACCGCGCTTGCTGTCGAGCTTGATGCGCAGTCGCAGATCGTTGACCGAGTCGGCCTTGCTGATGACTTCGTCGTAGTCGGCCTGGTGGCTGTCGTAGAGGTCGAACAGGGCCTGGTCGAATGTCTGCATGCCGAGCTCGCGCGAACGCTTCATCACTTCCTTGATCTCGGAGACATTGCCCTTGAAGATCAGGTCGCCGAGCAGGGGGGTGTTGATCAGCACTTCCACGGCCGGAACGCGCCCTTCACCGTCCGGCTTGCGCAAGAGACGCTGCGAGATCACCGACTTGAGGTTGAGCGACAGGTCCATCAACAATTGCTGGCGCCGTTCTTCGGGGAAGAAGTTGATGATGCGATCCAGTGCCTGGTTGGTGTTGTTCGCGTGCAGCGTGGCCAGGCACAAATGCCCGGTCTCGGCGAAGGCGATGGCGTGGTCCATGGTCTCGCGATCGCGGATCTCGCCGATCAGGATCACGTCGGGGGCCTGGCGCAGGGTGTTTTTCAGCGCCGCGCCAAAGGACTCGGTATCCACGCCCACCTCGCGCTGGGTGACCAGGCAACCCTTGTGCTTGTGGACGAACTCGATCGGGTCTTCGATGGTCACGATGTGACCGCGCGAATTCTCGTTGCGATAGTCGAGCATCGCGGCCAGCGAGGTGGACTTGCCCGAGCTGGTGGCGCCGACGAAGATCACCAGGCCTCGGGGCGTCATCGCGATCTCGCCCAGTATGTCGGGGAGCTTGAGTTCGTCGAAGTTGGGGATTTCCGAGCGGATCATCCGCAGCACCATGCCTTCGCTGCCACGCTGCATGAACGCGTTGACACGAAAGCGCGCTACCCCCGGCAGGGCGATGGCGAAGTTTGACTCGTGGGATTCCTCGAACTGGGCCACCTGCTTGTCCGTCATGATCGAGCGGACCAGCATCTGGGTGTTTTCCACCGAGAGTTTCTGGTCGGTCAGATGGACGACCTTGCCGTCGATCTTGGCCGAGGGTGGCGCACCGACGGTGACGAACAGGTCGGAGGCGTCGCGCTCGACCGAACGTTTGAGGAGGGCCTGTACGTAGTTGGCTGCTTGCTGACGGTCCATCGAGAATTCCCGGCTTGCGTTGTCCGCCCGGCCGCCCTGGCTGGCCGGCGTGGATGAGGTATTCAGGCGAGGCGTGAGCTCTTCAAGAGCTTCCCTTCGCGGCATCGGCGTGATCCGATCGCCAAACGATTGCCTCGGGGATTGCCCCAGGCGCGTGACGCCTTAACCCAGGCGCGTTACGCGTTACCTGAAGTCTTCTTTGTTCTTTGCCCGTCCGCGCGCATGGTCCTTGGAGATGACACCGCGGGTGACCAGCTGCTTGAGATTCTGGTCGAGCGTCTGCATCCCCTGTGCCTGGCCGGTCTGGATCGACGAGTACATCTGCGCGACCTTGTTCTCGCGGATCAGGTTGCGGATCGCCGGTGTGCCCAGCATGATCTCATGGGCCGCGACGCGCCCGCCGCTGATCTTCTTGAGGAGGGTCTGCGAGATGACCGCGCGCAGGGATTCCGAGAGCATCGCCCGCACCATGTCCTTTTCCGCCGAAGGGAAAACGTCGATGATCCGGTCGATGGTCTTGGCCGCCGAGTTGGTGTGCAGCGTGCCGAAGACCAGGTGGCCGGTTTCTGCCGCGGTCAGGGCCAGGCGGATGGTCTCCAGGTCACGCAGCTCACCGACCAGGACGACGTCCGGATCTTCGCGCAGCGCCGAGCGCAATGCGGCGTTGAAGCTGTGGGTGTCGCGATGGACCTCGCGCTGGTTGACCAGGCACTTCTTGGAGTCGTGGACGAATTCGATCGGGTCCTCGACCGTGAGGATATGGTCGTTACGATGGTCGTTGACGTAGTCGACCATAGCCGCGAGCGTCGTCGACTTGCCCGAACCGGTCGGGCCGGTGACCAACACGATGCCGTTGGGGTAGTCGCACAGCTCCTGGAAGACCTTCGGCGCGTCAAGCTGTTCGAGGGTGAGGACCTTGCTGGGGATGGTGCGGAAGACCGCACTCGCGCCCCGGTTCTGGTTGAATGCGTTGACACGGAAGCGGGCATGCCCGCGCAGTTCGAAGGAGAAGTCGACCTCGAGGTTGTCCTCGTACTCCTTGCGCTGCCGGTCGTTCATGATGTCGTACACCATGGAGTGGACCTGCTTGTGGTCCATCACCGGCACGTTGACCTTGCGGATGTCGCCGTCGATGCGCACGCGGGGCTGCTCGCCGGCCGAGAGATGGAGGTCCGATGCCCCGTTTTTGACGGTGAACATCAGCAGGGAGTCGATATCTCGAGATTCGGCCATGCGATCGTCCTTTGCGGGGAAGGCCCCGTGAAAAGTCCATTGGTGGTGCCTGTCGAGGGCCCGGAGCGCCGCAGTGACGCGGCTCGGCCTTCGTTGCAGACAAGGTAAAACGAACACGCACAAGGTGCAAGATGGGAAATCGAGAAAGCGCATACCACGGCATCCGCGCGCGCATCGAAGCGGCGAGTGCCGATCGGCCCGGCGATTCGGGTGAAGTAACGTTGGTGGCCGTCAGCAAACGCCAGCCGGCCGAGGCCATCCGCGCGCTGGACGAGCTGGGGCAGCAGGACTTCGGCGAGAATTACCTGCAGGAAGCGATCGACAAGCAGCCCGAGCTGGCCGACCTGTCGTTGACCTGGCATTTCATCGGCCCGATCCAGTCGAACAAGACCCGCGCGATCGCCGCTCATTTCGACTGGGTGCACAGTGTCGATCGCGCCAAGATCGCGCGCCGACTGGGCGAGCAGCGCGATCCGGTGATGGGCCCGCTAAACGTGCTGATCCAGGTCAATGTCGACGGTGAGGCGAGCAAATCCGGGGCCGATCCGGCCGATGTGCCCGATATCGTCTCTGCGTGTGCCGAGTACCCGACGCTGTGCCTGCGCGGCCTGATGTGTATTCCGCGACCGGGGAATACCGCGGCCTTCGCTCAACTCGCGGCGCTCAACGCGTCACTGGCCGAACCGTTGCCCGACCTGTCGATGGGGATGAGCGGCGATTTCGAGGCGGCGATTGCCGAGGGGGCGACCGTCGTGCGGGTGGGCACGGCGCTGTTCGGGCCGCGCGATTCCTGAGGGGCGGCGGCCGGCGGTTGCCATTCGTGTTATTTTTCTGGGTTCTGGATTCACGCACATAGGGCAGGTGAGACAATGAATGCCTCGCGGATAGCTTTCATCGGTGGCGGCAATATGGCCGCCGCACTCATTGGCGGCATGCTCAAGGACGCGCCGTCCGACGCCAGGCCGTCGATCGTGGTCGCCGAGCCGGATGCCGATCGGCGACGTGCCCTGGGCGAGCAGCTCGGGGCGGAGACGACCGAGGACAACCACGCGGCCATCGAGGGCGCCCAACTGGTGGTGCTGGCGGTCAAGCCGCAGGTGATGCAGATGATCGCCGAAGACTTGGCCCCTCATTTGGCGGCGGGGCAGCTGGTGGTCTCGATTGCCGCGGGCATCCCGGTCGCCGCCCTGGCCCGATGGCTCAACGGTCACGCCGCGATCGTGCGCGCCATGCCCAACACCCCGTCGATGGTCGGCTGTGGTGCGACCGGGCTGTTCGCCGCCGAGGCGGTCAGTCGCGAACAGCACAACGATGCCGAATCGCTGATGCGGGCGGTCGGCGTGGTGCAGTGGCTCGATGCCGAATCGCAGATTGACGAGGTCACGGCGCTGTCCGGCAGTGGCCCCGCCTACGTCTTCTACGTGATGGAGTCGATGCAGGCCGCGGCCGAGGACATGGGCATGGCGCCGGACGTGGCGCGGCTGCTGACCTTGGAGACCGTGTTCGGTGCGGCCAAGCTGGCGCTGGCGGCGGACGACTCGCCGGCCGAGTTGCGCCGCCGGGTCTGTTCGCCGGGCGGGACCACCGAGCGGGCGATCGCGGCGCTGGACGAGTCGGGCGTGCGCGAAGCTTTCGCCCGGGCGATTCGTGCCTCGCGTGACCGCAGCCGGGAGCTGGCGGCCGATGTCAGTGATCGCGCGGCCGAGTGAACCGGTCGATTGAGCCGGGCGTTTTCGGGCTGGCCTGCCGGCCCCAACCATCAACCTGTCGAGTAGTTCTGCATGAGCGGTAGTTTCGGGGATCCGAGCGTTTTTCTGGTCCGGGTGCTTTTCGAACTGGTGGCCTTCGTCGCCTTCATCCGGTATTTCCTGCAACTGTTCCGGGCGAACTTCTACAACCCGGTGAGCCAGGCGATCGTCAAGATCACCGATCCGGTGCTCAACCCGCTGCGCACGGTGATCAAGCCGGTCGGTCGCCACGACCTGGCCGCGCTGGTATTCGGTGTCGTGATGGTGGCCCTGATGGTCTGGGCGATTACCGCGATGCAGGGTGTCGGCATGACCGGCACCGGCGTGTTGATCGGTACGATCTATTTCACCTTTCTGACGGTGACCAACCTGTTCTTCTGGACGGTGTTGCTGCGGGCGGTGGCGTCCTGGCTGGGCAATGACCGCTCGCCTGGCGTGGCCTTCCTCGCCGATCTCACCGACCCGGTGGTCGATCCCATCCGGCGCGTACTGCCGCCGATCGGCGGGATCGATCTCTCGCCGCTGGCCGTGTTGCTGATTATCCAGGTGGCCCAGATGGTGGTCGGCAACCTGTTGATGGGCTGAACGCCAAGAGGACGTTGATGAGCGAATCCACCGCAAAGAAATCGTCGCTTGACGGCACAACGCACCAGCCGAGTTCGGTCGGGTTGGTCGAGCCGCAGGCCGCGCACATCGACACGCCGTTGCTGCTCGACTGTGGTCGCCGGATCGAGGAATACGAACTGGTCTACGAGACCTACGGCGAGCTCAACGAGCGCGCCGACAATGCCGTGCTCATCTGCCATGCGCTGTCCGGGGACCATCATGCCGCCGGTCGTCACCGCCCCGAGGACCGCAAGCCGGGCTGGTGGGATACCGCCATCGGCCCGGGCAAGCCGATTGATACCGATCGGTTCTTCGTCGTCTGCGTGAACAATCTGGGTGGTTGCAAGGGTTCGACCGGGCCGTTGTCCACCAACCCGGAGACGGGGCGACCGTACGGCCCGGACTTTCCCATCCTCACCGTGCGCGACTGGGTCAACAGCCAGCACGCGCTGATGCGGCGGCTCGGCATCTCCCGCTGGGCGGCGGTTGCTGGCGGCAGTCTCGGTGGCATGCAGGTGATGCAGTGGGCGATCAGCTATCCCGAGGCGATCGCCCACGCGGTCGTCATCGCCGCGGCGCCGAAGCTCTCGGCGCAGAACATCGCCTTCAACGAGGTCGCGCGTCAGGCGATCATCACCGACCCGGACTTCCACGACGGGCGCTACGCCGAGCATGGGGCGATCCCGCGGCGCGGCCTGATGCTCGCCCGGATGCTGGGGCACATCACCTATCTGTCCGATGACGCCATGCGGGCCAAGTTCGGTCGTGAGCTGCGTTCGGGCAAGGTGCAGTACGGCTTCGATGTCGAGTTCCAGGTCGAATCCTACCTGCGCTACCAGGGCACGAGTTTCGTCGACCGCTTCGACGCCAATACCTACCTCTTGATGACCAAGGCGCTGGACTACTTCGACCCGGCCGCCGAGGCCGACGACGATCTGGCCACCGCGCTGGCGCCAGCGACCGCCCGCTTCCTGGTGGTGTCGTTCACCTCCGACTGGCGCTTCTCGCCGGTGCGCTCGAAGGAGATCGTCCGCGCGCTGCTGGCCACCGGCAAGTCGGTCTCCTATGCCGAGGTCGAGGCGCATCAGGGACACGATGCCTTCCTGATGCCGATTCCCTATTATCACCAGGTCTTGCGTGGTTATTTCGACAATATTGCCCGCCGCATGACCGAGGACGCCGGCACCGAGGAGGGTTACGCATGAATCGCCCCGACTGGGATATCGTCACCGGCTGGATTGGTGAAGGCGCCGGCGTGCTCGACCTGGGCTGTGGCGACGGCGCGTTGTTGCGCCATCTGATCGCCGAGCGCTCGGTGCGCGGGGTGGGCATGGAGGTCGATGACGAGCGCGTCGCCCGCGGCGTGGCGGCCGACCTGAACATCGTCCAGGCGGACCTCGACGACGGCATCCGCGATTGGTTTGGTCGGCACAGCTTCGATTACGTGCTGGTCAGTCAGACCATCCAGGCCATTCGCCACCCCGAGCGCCTGCTCGGGGAGATGCTCGATATTGCCTCGGAGGGCATCGTCACCTTCCCCAACATGGGCTACTGGCGCAATCGCTGGCAGCTGGGGGTGCAGGGGATGATGCCGACCACCAAGGCGCTGCCCAATCCCTGGTACAACACGCCCAACATTCACCTCTGCACCCTGCGCGACTTCGAGTCGCTCTGCGAGGGGTTGGGCATCGAGATCCTCGACCGGGCCGTGGTCGACCAGAATCGCCGCAGCTCACCGCTGCTGCGGGCGCTACCCCACTGGTTTGGCGAGCACGCGATCTATCGCATCCGCAAGCGGGTGGTCTGAGCGCACCCCGAGAAACGGCTTGAGCCACCCGATTGCCGCCATGCGTCCGGAATGGCATTCCGGTCATTCCGTCACTCGCGCGACCGGCGTCGGTCCTTATGCCTTTACAGCGCGGTGCACGGTGTAGGTCTTGCCCTGCTTGATCTTCTCGTAGTTGCCGAACTGTTCTTTCATCGTGCGCTTGAAGTACTCGCGCAGGCCGTTGATCGACACGAACCAGACCTCGCCACCGCGGTTGAGGCCCCGCCAGGTGTCGAACAGCATGATCTGCCACATCTCCTTGCCTACCTTGGCCGGGACGTTCGAGTAGAGCCGATCGAATTTCTCGCCATCCACTGCCGACAGGCCGTTCGACAACCGGGCCTCGGCGTTTTCCAGCCGATTGCGGCCCAGGTTGCCCTGGGCGTAATCGATCGCGACGAAATCCTTGTCCAGCAAAATCACGTGGCCATCCGGGCAGGCCTTGGCCATGGTGGCCCCGATGGGGCCGTAGCCGCATCCTAGATCAACGATGCTGCTGCCGGCTGGCGGAATCGGGGTGTGCTCGAGCAGCAGGCGGGTGCCGGCGTCCACCTCGCGTGGGGAGAACAGTCCCCAGGTGGAATGCAGGGTCAGGCGCTGGCCGAGCAGTTCGCAGTCGAGAATCTGGTCGCGACGCAGGGCGGCGATGGTTTTGGCGTTGGGCGCTGGGTTCATGCGGGGCGCTAGGCTCATGCGGTGTGATCGCTTGACGTGGTGGTGGGTTAATGAGCGGTTCGGCAGGCCCGGCACAGGCCGCGCAGTTCGATTACCGCCGAGCGGGGCGCAAAGCCCGTCTGGTTGGCGAGGTCGTCGAGGGCGGCATGCACGGCCGGGTTGTCCTCCTCGAGGATGTCGCCGCATTGATCGCAGATCAGCAGGATGGCCTGGTGCGGCTCCTGGGGGTGCTCGCAGCCGACGAAGGCATTGAGGCTCTCGATGCGGTGGATCAGGCCCTGCTCGAGCAGGAAGTCCAGCGCCCGGTAGACCGTGGGGGGCTTGACCTGCTCGCCGTGCTTCGAGAGACGCTCGATCAGGTCATAGGCCTTGGTGGCCTCGTGGTTGGACCATACCTCGCGCAGCACGTCGCGCCGAATCGGCGTCAGGCGCGCGCCGGAGTGGGCGCAAATCGCCTCGGCGCGGGCGAGGGCATCGTCGATGCACTGGTCGTGATGGGCGCAGGACATGAATTCGCCGCTATCTGGAATCAATGAGGCATCATAGTGTAGTGGCCCGGCATCGAGGACAGAAGCAAACCTGACGCCGGATCAACAATCTCGATCGCCACAACGTTGAAATTTCGGGTCACGGCGATCATTATTTAGAGACAGCTAATAAACATGGCCTGCTCGCCCCCTCCGGATCGGCCCAGTCGAACGGCCGGCCCGGCGTGAGGTCCCCGAAGGCGAAAGCGGGCACACCGGAGGAAAAGGCAATGGAATTCAAAGAGCAGTTCCAGGTAACGCGCCGTCGTTTTTTGCGCAACATCGGGGTCACCGCCGGCCTCGCCGCCGCGCCCCTGTCATGGTCCTCGCGTGTGTTCGCCGAGGAAAAACTGGTGATCGAAGGGCCGCCGATGCCGGACATCCCGGCCACCGAGATCACCGAGAACGTCTACATGATCGTCTCGCCCTGGGGGTTCCCCTCCGAGGAGAACCAGGGAATGATGAGCAACATCACCTTCGCCATCACCGAGAAGGGTGTCGTGGTGATCGACAGCGGCGCCTCCTTGCAGATTGGTCGCATGGCCTTGCGCCAGATCCGAGAAATCACCGAAAAGCCCATTGCAGCGGTCTTCAACACGCACTACCACGGTGATCACTGGCTGGGTAACCACGCCTTCGTCAACGAGAACCCGGACGTGCCGATTTACGCGCACGAGAAGACCGCCTCGGCCATTCGCACCAACCAGGGCGAATTCTGGGTCAGCCTGATGGAACGCTCCACGGGTAACGCGATCGAGGGCACCGTGGTGACACCGCCGAACAAGGTGGTTGGTCATGGCGACGAGATTGATTTCGGCGACCTCACGATTCGCGTGCATTTCTACGGCACCGCGCATACCCCGTCGGATATCAGCCTCGAGCTGGTGGAAGAGCGGATCGTTCACGTTGGCGACATCGCGATGAACAATCGCATCGCCTACATGGACGACGGCAGCTTCCTCGGGACCTTCAAGGCGTTCGATGCCCTTGAGCAGAACGTGCCGGATGCGTTCTGGATTCCGGCCCACGGCTTTCCGGCCTACGATCTGCTCGAGCACAATCGCATCTTCTTTCAGGGCATCTACGAGTCTGCCGAGAAGGCCGTCGAGGAGATGGCCGGCCCGAGTCAGGCGAAAGCGTATGCACTGGAGGACGAGCGGGTGCAGTACTACGCCCCGGTAACCAACGGTTTCGATCAGAATATCGGCAAGTACGCCTCGCTCGCGTTTCTCGAGGCCGAAGCGGCTGCCTTCTAAGGGGGTGTCACCCGGGCGGGGTGACCCGCCCACTGACAGTTGATATCGATAGGCTCGCTGGATTGGCGGGTCTTTCAGGATTTTTAATTGCTGATTCCAGGAGGTCCAGCAGGGAATGTCTTGCCAAGTTAGGCCGTTATGGCCCCCCTTTATCGCCGGCATCGTGCTCGGCCTGGTCGTTTTGCTCACCTTCGTGCTGGTGGGCAACGGCATGGGCTCTTCCGGTGCCTTCGCCCGCGTGGCCACCGAGATCGGTCTTCAGGTCGCACCCGAGGCCACTCGTGAGAACGCCTACCTCGGTGGCATGGCGCAGGGAAATCCGCTCGCGGCATGGATCGTGGTCGCCGCCATCGGCACCCTGATCGGCGCGATCCTCGCGTCGGTTTCCTCCGGGCGGTTCCGGGTCAAGGTCGATCGCGGTTCCGGCCGGATCGGGGTCGCGCCGCGCCTGCTGCTCGCCCTGGGTGGCGGCCTGCTGGCCGGCTTCGGTTCGCGGCTGGCGGCTGGCTGCACCAGTGGCGTCGGCCTTTCCAATACCGCCATGCTGGGCGTGGCGGGCTTCGTCTTCCTGGTCGTGTTCTTCGTGGTCGGGATATTGATCAGTCTGTTGATGCGGAGGGTCTGGTAATGGATTACGGCATCGCGGGTACCGCACTGGCCACCGGCTTGTTGTTCGGCTTCGTGCTCGAGCAGGCCGGTTTTGGCTCCCCCTGCAAACTTACCGCCCAGTTTCGCCTCACCGACTGGTCGGTGTTCAAGGTCATGTTCACGGCCATCATCGTCGCGGCGATCGGCATCCTGTTGCTGCAGCTGAACAACACCTTCGGCGCACAGGGTTTCTTCGTTGCCGAAACGTATCTCTGGGGCACCGTGCTGGGGGCCGTGTTGATCGGCGCCGGTTTCGCCATTGGTGGCTACTGTCCCGGCACCTCCGTGGTCGGGTTCGGTAGTGGCCGGATCGACGGACTGATATTCATGCTTGGCATGGTGATCGGTGTCTGGGCCTTCGCCGGCGTCTACGACAGCGATTTCATCCAGGCCGCGGTCAACGGGATGCAGGTATCGGCTCGCACCGTGCCGGAATTGCTGGGTGTCTCGCCGTGGCTGGTGGTGGTCGCGATGCTGCTGGTGCTGGCGGGTGGTTTCTTTGCCGGTCGCGCGCTTGAGCAGCGTAGCCAGGGTGTTTACAGCGCCGAGGACATCACCGAGGGGCGTGACCCCGGCAACCATGATGAACTCGGCCGCGACCTGGGTCGCGAGGCCAGCGCCGCGCGCCGCACCGACGACGATTGAGCCGCCGAGGCTTCGCGATTTCGCGGACCGGCCGACGGCCGCCCGCCCTTATTCAGAGGAGAATGATCAGATGGAATCGAAGAAGATCGCCCGACAGGCCCGCGCCCGCCGCGCGCTCAAGTTGTCCGTGCCGGCCATGGCGTTCACCGTGGGCGCCTCGCTTGCCGCGACCACCATGCTGCCGCTGTCGGCCGCGGCGCAGACCCGGGGTGGCAATCCATGCGCTCCCTCCGCGCGTGGCGGCAACCCCTGTGCCCCGTCGTCCCGTGGGGGGAATCCTTGCGCCCCGTCGGCGCGAGGTGGCAATCCCTGCGCGCCCTCGGCTCGGGGCGGGAATCCGTGCGCTCCATCGGCTCGCGGTGGCAATCCCTGTGCGCCCTCGGCTCGGGGAGGCAACCCTTGTGCACCATCGGCTCGGGGCGGCAACCCCTGCGCACCGTCGGCTCGCGGTGGTAATCCCTGTGCGCCATCGGCCCGAGGTGGCAACCCCTGTGCGCCGGCCGCTCGTGGTGGCAATCCCTGCGCCCCAGCCGCTCGGGGAGGTAATCCCTGTGCGCCGGCAGCCCGAGGCGGCAACCCTTGCGCCCCGGCGGGGCGTGGCAGCAACCCCTGCGCACCGGGCGGTCAGTGATCGAGTGCCGCTCACGGTCTGAGATGTCTCGATGAGTGACGCCCCGTCCCATCGGTTGCCCGAGGACTGGCTTGATGCCGGTCTGGCGGCCATTGATGAATGGGGGTCGATCCAGGCGGCGCTTGCCGCCGACAACCAGACCGTGCTTACCGAATTGTTCCGGGATCACCCGGAAGACGGCTTCGACTACTGGGCGCATTTTCCCCCCGACGATGCTCGAGACCCGGTTAGCGGGGCCCGTTTTTACTATCACGCGCATGAACCGGCTGAGTGGACGCTGGCCGAACACGGCCACTTTCACCTCTTCATTGCCGATGACGACGAGCCAGACTTCGCTCACGTCGTCGCGGTATCGATGGACAATCAGGGGCGTGCGCGGCGGTTGTTCACCACCAACGCCTGGGTGACCGGTGAAACGGTTCGCTCGGCCACTGAGCTGCTGGCGCGATTGCCGAACGCTTTCGAGATCAACCGGTCTCGTCCGTCGTGGCTGGTGGGGCGGTGGTTGACGGCCCTGGTGGCGCTGCTGATGCCACAGATTCGCGAGTTGCTCGAGGCGCGCGATCGCGCCTTGACGACCGATGCCGGCGAGTGGCCTGATCCGGAGGTGCTGGCGGATCGAGACCGGCATGTCTTGAGCGAATGCCCGCTGGACATGGGCGCCATACGGGCCGAGTGGTCGCGGCGCCTCGAGGCCATGCAATCCCAATTGGTTTTCCCGCCCGGCTGAGGGCGGCTTTTCCGACGCCACTTGGTGTCGTTTGTTGATGCACGAAGAAGGAGTTGAGTCATATGGAATTCAAGCGGTTTCTCGCTGTTCCCGCCGGGGCGGCCGCCCTGGCCATCGCGCAAGGGGCCTGGGCACTGGATGTGCCGGGTCCGGTAGTTGACCCGCAGTGGCTGAATGACAACCTCGAGCAGGTCACCGTTCTCCAGATTGCCGGGTCGGAAAAGGCGTTTGCCATGGCGCCGAAGTACGAGAAGGTCGAGGGGAAGAAAGTCGTTTCCGTCGTCTCCGGTCACGTGCCGGGTGCCCAATTCGTCGATTGGGGCAAGGTGCGCGTCGAGCGCATGGAAAACGGCAAGAAGGTCGGCAAGCTGATCCCCGAAAAGGCCGACTTCGAATCCTTCGTCCAGGCCCTGGGCGTGGACAAGGACGACACGGTCGTGATCGTGCCGTTGGGCCTGTCCGGCTCCGACTTCACCAAGGCCACCCGCCTGTACTGGCAGATGAAGTACTTCGGCCATGACGACATGGCTATCCTGGACGGTGGTCTAGCCAACTGGCTGGCGGCAGGTTTTGATGCCGGCACCGGGCAGTCGGAGAAGATGGATGCGGGTGACTGGGTAGCGACCGACGAGCGTGACGAGATCCTCGCCACCTATGCCGAGACGCGCGAGGCAGCGGACTCGAACGGCGGCGGTATCCAGCTGCTGGATGCCCGCCCACCGAACCAGTACCTGGGCGTGTTCAGCAAGTCCAAGACCGTGCCCGGCCACCTGCCCGGCGCCAAGAACGTGCCGACCAGCGTGCTCGTGCGGGCCGATGGTGCGGCGGCCAATTTCCTGCCGGCGTCCAGCTATCGCTCGATCATGGAATTCAAGGACATCGATCCGAGTGGCGCGGCGATCGCGTATTGCAACTCGGGCAACCTGGCTTCCGGCGTGTGGTTCGTCGCAAGCGAAATCATGGGCAATGATGACGTCGCGTTGTACGACGGCTCCATGAAGGAATACGGCATGTATGTCGACGATGGAGCGACCTCGGTCAACCCGGCGCAGCTCTACTGATCCACCAATGCCTCACGATCCGACAACCCCGCCGACCGGCGGGGTTTTTTTTGTGTGGGGCAGTGCTCATCGAAAGACGGCGACCTGCGTCGCGCGCCGAGGTGTTCGACGTCGGTTGATCCCACCGCTGACGAGATGACGTTGCCAGTGGTCCCCGCGGCAGGTGACGAGATCAGCGTATACACTCGTGGAGGTCAACACGACAGAGCAAGGAGGTTGGGCCTATGAGTACCTGGGTAGTGGTTGCCGATGAGGCTCGGGCGCGTTTTCTCGCGGTCCGTGACAACAGTGGCGCGTATCGCGGCAGTGAGATCCACCCCTCCAGCCGTCCCGCGCCCAAGGGAGAGCTCGAGGAGGTGGTTTCGTTGTCCAATTCCGCGGCCCGATTGGCAGAATCGGACTTGGAGACCGATCGGCCGGGCTCGACCACCGACCGCAAGGGCGACGCCATGCATGCCTACGAACCGGCCAACAGCGCGCGTGACGTGGAAGCCAAGCGCTTCGCCCGAGAAGTAATCGCCGAATTGGATCAGGCCCTGCAGAAGGGGCGGGTGGAGCGGTTCTACCTGATGGCCGCGCCCAGCTTTCTCGGTTTGCTGCGCGAGGAGATGGGAAAGGGGCTTCAGGCCAAACTGGTAGCCGATCAGGCCAAGGATTTCTCGGCTCGGTCGCCGGAGGAAATTCGTGCCGCCTTGCCAGAACGCCTGTGAGTTGGATTCGCACCGGTTTACAGACCATTTCCCGAACCAGGAGAGCGGCGCATGTTTCTCAAGCGCAAGGATAACGACAACATGATCGAGATCATCGATCTGGAAACCCTCGCTGACCCGGCCTTGCCGAGCGTGATGGGCCGGCAGCACGCGGGCGAGGAAATGCAGGATGAGGAAAGCGTCGAAAAAGCCGATCTCGAGTTTCCGTCTGGCGAGCCATTGCCCCGCTGCTGGATCGACCTGCACTGGCGAGAAGACTGACGCGCGCGCCAGCCCCAATCAGCCAGCTTCAAATCAGCCAGCTTCAAATTAGAAAGGCCGCCGATCTTTGATCTGGCGGCCTTCGTCTTTTCCAGGGCTGTTCGGGGGGCGGGTGTGTGGGTGACTCAGGGCAGCAACCACAGCGTGAGCGACAACAGCAGGCTGGCGATTGCGCTACCGATCACCGGCAGCATCATCAGGCCGGCAAGCGCCTCGCGGCGGGCGAGTTGCCACCCGGTCCAGATCAGGGTCGCCAGCCAGGCGATCGCGAGCAACAGCGCAATCAGGGATTGGCCCGCGTCGAGCAGCACCACGATGATCAGTGGCAGGATAAGCGCCGCCCACAGCCCGACATGCTCCAGGCCCCGGTGCGGTGTCGTGATCGAAGCGGCGTAGGCAAAGGCCGCCCAGGCAAGCAGGAAGGCAAACCCCATGGCACCGGTCAACGGGGAGGCGGGCAGCGTGCGCGCACTCTCGGCGCCGGGCGGATGTAGATCGGCACCGACCCACATCAGCAGGACGGCTACGGCCAGGCTGGCGATCATCCACAGCGCAAGGGCAGGGCGGTTGACGGTCGGTTCGCTCATAGGATGTTTCTCCCGGATTGAGTTGGCTGTGTCACGTTGGCCGAGTTCAAGCCCTGATCATGTCCCGGATCGTGACGCGCGAGGGGGCAGTGGACATACCGTGGGCTGGCCGATCTTCCTCACTCGGAAGAGCTCGGCACAGGTGTTGTTGCCGGTGGCGTTAATGCTGGGCATCGGGTAAAGATAGCAGGGGCAACCACAGGCGTCAGGCGGGCGCCTGCCTTGATATGCCGGCTGCATGCGGCTGCGGTTAAGTCGACTACACTCTGGCACGGATGGCAAAATTTGCCGTCCGTGCCACCGCGGTAATCGGGGACAAAAGGAGGCTCGGGATGCACGTTTTAATCACTGGCGGCGCCGGTTTCATCGGCTCGCATCTGGTTGACCATCACCTCGCCCAGGGTGATTTGGTCCATGTCGTCGATAACCTCAGTACCGGGTCACGCGATAACCTTGCCACCCACTTTGACTCTCCGTATTTCCGTTTTACCGAGGCCGACATCGTCACCTGGTCCGGGTTGTCTGAGTCTGTCGGCTGGGCCGATCGTGTTTACCACCTGGCCGCCGTGGTCGGGGTTTTCCGGGTGCTCGAACAGCCCATTGGCGTGATGGCAACCAATATCGCGGGCTGCGAACGCCTGCTGCGTGCGGTCGATCGCTGCGGTTGGAAGCCGCAGGTGCTGGTGGCCTCGAGCTCCGAGGTCTATGGCCCGCGTACCGACCCCCGGCTCTCCGAGGATATGGATCTGATCATCCAGCCAGAGGCGCCGCCACGCTGGAACTACGCCATCAGCAAGCTTGCCGACGAGGCGTTCGCCTTGTCCTACGCACGTGTGAAGGACATCCCGGTGACGGTGGTCCGGCTTTTCAATACCGTCGGGCCTCGACAGACGGGCCGCTACGGCATGGTGGTGCCGCGGTTTGTCGCGCAGGCTGTATCCGGCGAGCCCCTGACGGTCTTCGGCGACGGGGAGCAGAGCCGCTCATTCACCGATGTGCGTGACACCGTCGTGATGCTTGACCAGTTGGCCGGGCAGGCGAATACCAAGGGGTTGATCGTCAATGTCGGCAGCGATCGTGAGCTGTCCATGAATGCCTTGGCGGATCGTGTGATCGAGCGCGCCGGCTCGAGCTCGGGCATCGAGCGCCTCTCGTACGAGGTGGCCTACGGGCAGGAATACGTGGACATTCCGCATCGCTGCCCGGACGTGACGCGGCTGCATGGGCTGATTGACCACCGACCACAATGGACACTGGATACCACCCTGGACGATCTGATCGCCCGGGTCCGGCAAGCTGAAGGCTCCTGAGGAGAGCGCATGGCAACCACTCCCTACTTCGTTCTGAGTCCGAGTGCCATCTTGAGTATCATCGGCCTGCTTCGCGGGCCGGACAAGACTGACCCCAATCCCGCCGAGGACTGGCGCGATGCGGTTGTCGATGTGGTCATTCCGACGCTCAACGAGCAGGCCAACGTGGTGCTCTCACTGGAATCAGTGCGGCGGCAAACGATGCCGCCGCGGAATATCATCCTGGTCGACGATGGCAGCTCGGACCGGACCATCGAGTACGCACGGCTCTTCGCCGATCATCACAACATGCCGTTGACGGTGATCAAGCGTGCCCATCCGCTTGGCAAGACCCCTACGATCAAGCGCCAATCGCGCGAGTACAACGCCGATGTCGAATTCATCCTCGACGGCGATACCTATCTGGATTCCGACAACTACATCGCTCGCGCCGTTGAGGAGCTCTACAAGGGTGTGGGGATCGCCAGCGCCTGCGGGGTGATTATGCCTACTCGGGAGAAGGACCGGCGGCGTCGCATCGATGGCCCGGCGATCCGTGCCTTTCTAGAGGCGCATAAGGATTTTGATCTGCATCAGCCTCAAGGGGGCTGGTGGCACCGACTGAACCGCAATCTCACCGTCCTCTATCGCCAGCAGCTATATACCTTCTTGCAGCGGTTCGTCTACGTCGGTCAGATGGAAATCTTCGGCAGCATCACCAATCCGGTGGGTTGTGCCGTGGCCTATCGACGCAAGTACATCAAGGATCTTTTTGACAAGTACGAGCCGGTGCTGGGTGATGACCTAACCAATTCCGAGGACATTTTCATCGGTTTTGCCCTCATGAACGAAGGCTATCGCAACATCCAGTTGCAGGACGTCATGGCCCACTCGCTGGAGCCGGAGATGCGCAATTTGCCGCGGCAGATCTACATGTGGTCGTCGTCGTTCCTGCAGAGCTGCTACTACTTTGACGGCCTGCTCGGCAGCCCGTTCAAGTCGCTGCGGCGCCTGCGCGGTCGCTACCGGGAAAAGCACGATCCGGCGATGAAGGAATTGGTCGCGCGTCGCCAGATCCGCGAGGCCTATCGTCAGCCATTCGGGGTGACTCATACTGAACGTCAGGGACGTCCAGCCGGCTGGATTCCCTTTTTGGCCGCGTTCGAGAAGGTCGGCTTCCCGACGGCCTTGTTGATCATGCTCTTGCTGCAACTATGGGAGCCGCTGATCGTCACCCTGATTGCGGAGATGATCATCGCGGTGGGTATTCTTACCGCCATCTCGAAGGGGCGGCGTGTCAAGGCATTCATACAGGGCATCCTGATGACCCCGGTACGCTACGCGAGCCTCTTGTACGAACTGGTCACGATCGGGCGCTTCGCCACCGATCTTTGGATTACGGGGAATAGAAAATGGCGCAAATGACACGTCTTCCCCGCCACCCCCGTTTTTCGGGAAGGCTGGTGGGGCGTCTGGCGGCCGCCGCCCTAGGCGCGGCTATCATCCTCGGTCCGCAGGCGACGTGGGCCCAGTCGGTGCCCGATGCCGCGATCGGTGCCGAGATGCGCGAGGACTGGACGGCGGCGGCCGAGATTTACCGGCGTGCCCTGGACGCCGACCCCGAACGCATTGAACTATGGCGCCGCCTGTCCGACGTGCTGGCACGCGACGGCCAACCGGAGGCCGCAGCCCAAGCCCTGGAAGGTGCCGTGGCCGTCGAGCCGGATGACCCCGATCTGCGGCTGGCGACCAGTGCGGCGTGGGCGCAGGCCGACCGACCGCGGCGCGCGCTCGAGCATTGCCTCGCCGCGGCCGACGTGACACCCGAGAATGTCTCGACCTTGCGGATTTGTGCCCAGCAGGCCAACTGGGCCGGTGATACGGCCGCGGTGGCGGACATTTCCGGTCGGGTCCACGCCATCACGGGCGAGTCGTCAGACCTCAAGTCCTACGCGCGTGCCCTCGGCGGAATGGGCGAGCTTGACGAATCGGTCGCGCTGTACCGTGACTATCTCGCCTCGCATCCGGATGATGCCGAGGCGTTGCTGGGTTACGCCACCATTCAGACCTGGCGCGGCGACTATGCCGAAGCCGCCGAGGCGCTAGCCCACTATCGAGAGGTGCAGGGCGAGGATGTCGAATGGGCCGCTCGCAGCGCGCGGCTGCTTGCCTGGGCACACCGTCCGACACAGGCGCGGGTGCTCAACGACGAGCTGATCGCAGAGGAGCCCGACAACTACGAATACCTCTACACTCGCATGCTGATCCTGCGCGGCGAGAAATGCCACAGCGAGGCGATCGCGGCGCTCGAGCCGCTCAAGCGCCTGCGCCCGGATTCCAAGGACACGCGTGACGCCATACGCAGCACGCATGCCTTCCTGCGCTCGAATGTCGGCATCGAGGCCGGCTGGCGGGATGACGCTGACAACATCAGCCAGCGTCGCTTCGCGGTCAAGGGGCGGTGGTCGTTGACGCCCGAGACCTATCTTTACGGCCGGCTTGAGCGTCGCGACCTGCGCACCGAGGCGAGCAGCCCATACGTCGGTGTCGAGGGCGACACCAGTATCGACATCGAGCACGGCTGGGTGGGTGCTCGTCATCGCTTCGGCCCGCTGGTTGAGGTCGGCGGCGAAATCGGCGCGGCGCGCATCGATGGCGGGGGAGGGGATCTCGGCCTTTATGGTCTCTACGCCGACCTGAGACCGCGAGACAATCTCTGGGTAGACCTGTCTGCGACCCGCCGCGTCTGGGATATTTCGCCGCAGTCGGCCTCGCTCGGCATCACGGTGCGAGATCATCGTGCCCGGGTCCACTGGCAGCCGACGCTACGGCATTCCGTCAATGCCGAGGTGGCCCATGGTCGCCTGAGCGACGGCAACCGTCGCAATGAACTGTTCGTCAACCCCTACCGGGCGATGCTGCGCACCGAGCGCTTCAATTTGGATCTTGGCGTCTCGGCCCATTGGCAGGATTACGACAAGGACCTCGACAACGGTTACTACGACCCGTCGAACTACCGCCGCTTTGCGCTCACCGCGGTGGGCTACTGGAAGTTCTCCGACGACGACGGGCTGAACGTCTCGCTCAGCCCGGGCTGGCACACCGATGACAGCCTGTCCAAGTACGAGTTCGGCACGGATGTGTCTGTCGAGTTGATCAACGGCATCTACCGGGATTGGTACAGCCGGCTGGGCGTGTCCTACAGCGACCGCTCCCAGACCACCGGTCGCTATGACGCCTATGCGATCAACTGGGAACTGGTGCGTCGCTTCTGATGCCGCCGCCAGTACCCGGGGACTCCGGGTGAAGACAAGCCCCTGATCTGATAGAGTCGCGCCCTTGTCTGCAGGACTGCGCCGCCTTCCAGCATGCCAGCGAAGGCGTCCCCGCCGTTCGTCCGACTCGTCCTTACGTACTCGATCGCGCCACGGAATGGTCGCCTGCTGCCCGGTCTGTCGGGCGGGCGGCGTTTCCCGTCGTTGGCGCGACAGGGGCATCGTGTCGTGATCGCGAAAGGCGAACCTGGCGAACCTGGCGAGTCGGCGATCCTGTCTAACCGAATCCGCTGGACAGAGAGTCACGATGAACTGGTACCGCATCAAGCAGGAATGGTTTTCCAATATCCGCGGGGACCTGCTCTCTGGGCTGGTCGTCGCCCTGGCGCTGATCCCGGAGGCGATTGCCTTCTCGATCATTGCCGGCGTCGACCCCAAGGTGGGCCTGTACGCGTCGTTCGCCATCGCCGTGGTAATCGCCTTCACCGGTGGTCGGCCGGGCATGATCTCGGCGGCCACCGCGGCCACGGCGCTGCTGATGATCACCCTGGTCAAGGATCACGGGCTGGAATATCTGCTGGCCGCCTCGATACTCGCCGGGGTGCTGCAGATCGCGGCGGGCTACATTCGCCTGGATCGGTTGATGCGGTTTATTTCCAACTCGGTGATGACCGGCTTCGTCAACGCGCTGGCGATCCTGATCTTCATGGCCCAGTTGCCCGAGCTGACCAACGTCACCTGGCACGTCTACGCGATGACGGCCGCGGGCCTGGCGATCATCTACGGGCTGCCCAAGCTGACCACGGCGATCCCCTCGCCGCTGGTCACCATCGTGGTGCTCACCCTGATCGCCTGGCTCATGAACATCGACGTGCGCACCGTGGGTGACATGGGCGAAATGCCCGATACCCTGCCGGTGTTCCTGTTCCCGGATATCCCGCTGAACCTCGAGACGCTGATGATCATCCTGCCGTACTCGGCGGCGATCGCGGTGGTCGGTCTGCTCGAATCCCTGATGACGCAGAACCTGCTCGACTCGCTGACCGACAGCAAGACCAGCAAGGCACGCGAGTGCAAGGGGCAGGGGATTGCCAATATCGTCTCCGGCTCGATGGGCGGCATGGCCGGCTGCGCGATGGTTGGCCAGTCGGTGATCAACATCAAGTCCGGCGGGCGCGGGCGCCTGTCCACTTTCGTCGCCGGTCTGTTCCTGCTGATCCTGGTGGTCTTTCTGGCGCCGGTGCTCACCCTGATCCCGATGGCCGCGCTGGTGGCGGTGATGATCATGGTTTCGATCGGCACGTTCAGTTGGGGATCGATCCGGGATCTCAAGAAGCATCCGACGAGCACCAACGTGGTGATGCTGATGACGGTGATCGTCACCGTGGCGACCCACAACCTCGCCTATGGCGTGCTCACCGGCGTGCTGCTGGCAGCGATGTTCTTCGCCAACAAGGTGGGGCAGTTCATGCATGTGTCCTCGTGGCTGTCCGAGGACGAGAACGATCCGCGGCATCGCACCTACGAGGTAAGCGGGCAGGTGTTCTTCGCCTCGACCGAGAAATTCCTCGAGTCGTTTGATTTCAAGGACGACGTGGATAAGGTGTCGATCGACCTGTGCAAGGCGCACTTTTGGGATATCACCGCGGTGCACGCGCTCGACAAGGTGGTGGTCGACTTCCGCCGGGAAGGTATCGAAGTGGAGGTCATCGGCATGAACCAGGCCACCGCCACGATCGTCGACAAGCATGGCGTGCACAACGATCCGGACGCCGCCGAGAAGCTGATGGGGCACTGACATGGGAGCCGAGAACATGACCGACAACAAGGACCAGGTGCTCGCCTGCATCGACGGCTCGCGCTCCTCCGAGGCCGTCTCCGACTATGCCGTCTGGGCGGCGCAGGCACTGGCCGCGCCGCTAACCTTCCTGCATGCGATCAGCAACCCGCATGCCCCGGCGAAGACGGATCTGTCCGGCAACATGACCCTCGGCGGGCGCGAGAAGCTGCTCGAGGAGATGGTCGAGCTGGAGGAAAAGCGCGGCAAGCTTGAACGCGAACGGGGCCGGGTCCTGCTGGCCGACGTGCTCTCGCGGGCACGTGACCGCGGGTTTGATGCCCCCGCTGAACTGTTGCGCAACGGCGACATCACCGAGGTGATCCTCGAGCTCCAGGATGCGATGCAGATGCTGGTGCTCGGCAAGCAGGGCCAGGATGGTGACGCGGTTGCCATGCACGTCGGCAGCCACCTGGCCGGCATCCTGTCAATGATCCACAAGCCGACCCTGGTCACGCCGCTTGAGTTCAAGCGGCCCGAGAGCTTCCTGATCGCCTACGACGGCAGCCCGACGGCCTACAAGCTCGTGGAGATGGCGGCGAACACGCCGCTGTTGCAGGGTCTGCCGGTGCACATTCTGATGGTGGGCGAGGAGAAGCAGGCCAACTGGGACAAGATTCAGGCGGCCAACACCAAGCTGCAGAAGGCCGGCTTCGATACGCAGGTCGCCATCCGCCAAGGCAAGGTCGACGAGGCGGTGTCGATGTACCTCGAGGAAAAGCACATCGATCTGCTGGCGATGGGCGCGTACGGCCACAGCCCGATCCGTTACCTGGTACTGGGCAGCACCACCACCAAGATGATCATGAAGGCCAACGTGCCGCTGCTGGTGGTGCGCTGAGCCGCGCTAAACGTCGCACTTTGGCGTTGTATGAAAGAAAGGCCGTGCCTCCGGGCACGGCCTTTCGTGTTTAAGCAGCTTCGACGTGCTTACGTGTCTCGGTCGAGCAGCGGGGCGAGGCACTGCTGGTCATTGTCGAAACGCAGCACCGGGGGTGGTTGCGCCACCAACCGGGGCAACCATTCGGCGAGTGCGCCTTGGTTGTCCGGCGAGTCGTTGTCGCTGGGGTCTTGCGGTCGGCGATTGAGGATGATGGCCGCCAGCGGAATGCCCCGGCGTTCGAGGGATTCGGCGGCTGCCAACGTGCTCGACAGGGTTCCCAGCCGGTCGGGGGCGACCAGGATGGCCGGCAGCCCGGTGTATTCGGCTAGGCGGACGTTCAGCGCATCGTCGGCCAGCGGCGAGAGCAGGCCGCCGGCGCTTTCGATGATCACGCGTTCGGTGGTCAGTTGGGCCAGTGCCCGGTCGAGAATCGGGGCAAGATCGCGTTTGAATCGCAGTGTCTGGCCCTCGCGGCGGGCCGCTTCTGGGGCGGCGACCGGGGCGAGATAGCGGATGGGGCAGACCGTCTCCAGAGATTCGCGCCAGCCGGCCGCCTCGCGCAGGGCAATGCCGTCGGCCGGCTGGCGTTCGTCCTCACGGAGCTCGCAGCCGGTTTCCACCGGCTTTCTCACCCGGGGCGACAGGCCGTGTTCGCGCAGCAGCCGCGCGAGTGCGCAGGAGACTACCGTCTTGCCAACGCCAGTGTCGGTCGCCAAGACGATCCAGCCGCGCGGATTGTGTGTCGGCGCGCTCATGCAATACCGGGCAGGTCCTCGCCGGTCAGTCGGCGGTAGGCGGTCAGGTAGCGCTCGCGGGTCTGGGCAATGATCTCGTCGGGAACGGCCGGCCCGGGGGCGGTCTTGTCCCAGTCGAGGGTTTCCAGCCAGTCACGGATGAACTGCTTGTCGAACGACGGCGGACTGATGCCCGGGCGGTATTCGTCCGCCGGCCAGAAGCGCGAGGAATCCGGTGTCAGCGCCTCGTCGATCAGGTGCAGCGTGCCGTACTCGTCGAGGCCGAACTCGAACTTGGTGTCGGCAATGATAATGCCGCGTTTGGCGGCGTAGTCAGCCGCCAGGCGATACAGCCGCATGGCGGTGTCGCGTACCTGGGCGGCCATCTCCGGACCAATCAGGCGTTCGGTTTCGGCGAAATCGATGTTCTCGTCGTGATCGCCGACATCGGCCTTGGTCGCCGGGGTGTAGATTGGTTCGGGGAGCTTGTCGGCCAGCTGCAGCCCGCCGGGCAGCGTGATGCCGCAGACCGCGCCGCTCGCCTGGTAGTCCTTGTAGCCCGATCCGATCAGGTAGCCGCGCACCACTGCCTCGATCGGCAGGGCCTCGAGATTGCGCACGATCACGCTGCGGCCCTCGAGTTGGGCGCGCTGTGCTTCGTCCGGCACGATGGCGCTCAGGTCTTGTGCCTCGCAAAGGTGATTGGGCACCAGGTCCTGGCTTTTCTCGAACCAGAAGCGCGAGATCTCGGTGAGCACCCGGCCCTTGTCGGGGATCGGCGTGGGTAGGATCACGTCGAAGGCCGAAACCCGGTCGGTGGTCACGATCAGCATGCGTTCGTCGTCGATGCGGTATAGATCGCGCACCTTGCCGCGATGGATCAGTTCCAGGGCGTCGATGTGCGTGTCAAAGACGGCGGGGGCCGAGTGTGTCATGGGCGCTCAACTGCTAGCATGCTAAGGATTTGCCGCCCGGTGGGTTTCCGGGCATTCGGCTATTGTACGAGAGCGCGCCGCGCGATGCGATGCGCAATCACCCGGAGGACAGGTATGAGTTGCGGTGTTCGCATGTGGTGGCAAGGCGGGCTCGTTGCTGTCTTGATGATGGCGTTGGCCGGCGGGGCTCGGGCCGACTTGGCGATTCCCCTGGGCGAGAGCGGCGAGCAGCTTGACGTGCGAGTGATCGAGCCGCCGGAGGGCGCGTCGGCCGACAGCCCGCTGGTGCTCTGGGTCGTCAACCAGTACGGCGACAGGGCCGGGCCGGATAGTGTCGCCCATGCGTTGGCACGTCGCGGCGCGACCGTCTGGATGGTCGATGTAATGGATTCGTTGTTCCTGCCGCGGTCGGACGTCAACGTCCGCAACGTCGACGGCAAGCCGGTCGGTTCCCTGATTCAACGGGCCGTCGAGGAAGACCGGCCCACCGTGGTGGTGGCCGCCGACCGGATGGCCGTGCCGACCCTGCGCGGGATGCGCTGGTGGCAGCAACGCACGAATGATCCCGACGCGCTGGCAGGCGCCGTGCTGATCTTCCCGAGCCTGTATCGAGGCGCGCCGGTGGCGGGCGAAGAGCCGGAACTGTTCTCGATCATCGATGCCACCAACCTGCCGGTGATGCTGTTCCAGCCGGAGCGTGGGGTGTATCGACATCGCCTGCTCGACCTGCGCGAACGTTTCCTTCAGGCGGGCAGCGACCTGTTCGTCCAGGTGATCCCCGGGGTGCGCGACTACTACCACATGCACCTCGACGAGCCGCAGCTTGATTCGCTCGATCAACTCACCGAGGTCATGGACGACCCGGCCGAGGCCCGTGCCGTCCGGGCGCTGCCCAACGACATCCTGCGTTCGATCCCATTGCTGGCCGGCGCCAATCATCCCAGCAAGGTGCGGCCAATCGACCCCGCTCGGACCACGCCCGTGGATCGCCAGACCGGGCTGCTGCGGGTCGAGCCGCAGGAGGCGCCGGACTTTGAGCTAACGGATCTCGAGGGCAATCCCCAGAGCCTCGATCCCGATTTCGGCGGCGTGCAGATCGTGAACTTCTGGGCGACCTGGTGTCCCGCCTGCGTCGAGGAGATCCCCTCGATGGAGCGACTCGCCCGTCGTTACCCCGATCAACTGAAGATCTACGCCATCGCCTTTAAGCAGTCGCCCGAACACCTGCGCGAGTTCATGCAGGACTTCGATGTCTCCTTCCCGGTGCCAGTCGATCCGGACGGCGAGGTGGCCGCTCGCTACGATGCCTTCGCCTTCCCCTCGTCCTTCCTGGTCGCGGCCGACGGACGCATCCACTACTCGGTCAACGCCGGCATTATCTGGGATACCGAGGAGGTCGATGCGATCGTTCGGGAAATGCTGGAAATCGAAAGCGATTGAGCGGGACGCCGCTAGCCGACAGCTTGAGGAAGGGCGCGTAGGAGCGGCTTTAGCCGCGAAAGGTCGCAAGAAAGCGAGACATCAAAGGGCGGATGCGCGCCCTCTGATCCTGAACGCTCATCTCCTGCGTGTTTCGGCCGCCTGACACCCCGGACAGAACCAGGTCGAGCGCTGGCCCAGGACGACGCGCTCGATCGGCGTGCCACAGCGACGACAGGGCTGGCCCGTGCGTTCGTAGACGGTGAGCGTCTGGCGGAAGTAGCCGGGATTGCCCGAGGGGGCGAGAAAGTCGCGTAGCGTCGTGCCGCCCTGTTCGATCGCCGCGGTGAGCACCTGTCGGATCGCGGCGGCGAGGGCATGGCACTCGTCGTGGTCGAGCCGGCCTGCCGGGGTCATGGGATGAATGCCGGCGAGAAACAGCGCCTCGGAGGCGTAGATGTTGCCTACGCCCACCACGATGTCGGCGTTCATGATCGCCTGTTTGATGGCCACGCGCCGGCCGGCAAGCCGGCTGGCAAGGTGGTCGCCATCGAATGAGGGGCCAAGCGGCTCGGGGCCGAGTCTTTCCAGGCGCTCATGCGGCGCATCGACCCGGTCGGTCAGCACGGCGCCGAATCGCCTCGGGTCATGCAGGCGCAAGACCCGGCCGTTGTCGAGACGCCATTCGACGTGATCGTGTTTGCGCGGCGGGTTGCTCGGGTCGTCCAGTCGCAGGCTGCCCGACATGCCCAAGTGGATCAGTACCCGGTCGCCGCCATCGAGGCACAGCAGCAGGTACTTGGCGCGTCGCTCGACCGCCTCGACTGGGCGACCCGTGAGGAAGGTGGCCAGGTCCGCGCGCACCGGCCAGCGCAGGCGGGCGTCACGCACGGCGACACCCTCGATGCGGTGGCCGGCGAGGAACGGCTCGATGCCGCGGCGGGTGGTCTCGACTTCAGGTAGTTCGGGCATGACACGAAGAAACCCCGCGAGGCGTCCTCGCGGGGTCCATCAAGGGCCGATCAAGAGGGGGCTGGCCGTCTGGCGACGGCCGAGCGCCTTACTTGATCTTGGCTTCCTTGTACATGACGTGCTTGCGTACTACCGGATCGTACTTCTTGATTTGCATCTTTTCCGGCATGTTCCGCTTGTTCTTGTCGGTGGTATAGAAGTGGCCGGTGCCGGCACTGGATACCAGTCGGATCTTGTCGCGCATGTCGTGTTACCTGTCGATATATGGTGGTAAGCGGTGTTTCAGACCTTCTCGCCGCGCGCACGCATCTCGGCGATGACCGTCTCGATGCCGATCTTGTCGATCGTGCGCAGGCCGTGGCTGGAAACACGCAGGCTGATGAAGCGCTGCTCGCTCTCTACCCAGAACCGCTTCTTGTGCAGGTTCGGCAGGAAGCGACGCCGGGTCTTGTTGTTCGCGTGCGATACGTTGTTACCGACCGCCGGGCGCTTCCCGGTTACTTGGCAAACTCGGGCCATGATTGTCTCCTGAGCGACTCGTCTTGTTTGCGCGCGTGCCGAGGGGATCGGAGCCATTCCGGCGGCCGGCACGCGGGCGGGTCAATTCAAAGGCCGCGTAGGATAAGGGAAGGCCTGCACGAATGCAATACCGTTCTGTGCGCCTCGAGACGGGGTGATGCAAGGCAACCGTCCGTCGCGCAAGGCTGCTTACCTTTCCAAGGACGGCAAGGCCACGGTTGCCCGGCTCGAGCTGCGCCCTACGGGGCTTGGTGGCGAGTGATCGATTCTACCCGACTCGCCCTCGGTTTGGGTGGTTTCGTCGCCGGTGTGCGCAGACATGCCGTGTCATTTGGCCACATCAACCGGTCATGGGCCACACCCACAGGATCATGGGCACGGCCACGATCACGACCAGCAAGGACAGCGGTAACCCCATCCGCCAGTAATCACCGAACTGGTAGCCACCGGGCGCCATGACCAGGGTATTGGACTGGTGGCCGATCGGCGTGAGGAAGGCGCAGGAGGCACCGATGGCCACCGCCATCAGGAACGGATCGGGCGAGGCGTTCATCCCCTGCGCGATCTGGATGCCGATCGGGGCGGCAAGCACCGCGGCGGCGGCGTTGTTGACGATGTTCGAGAGCAGCATGACCGCGACCATCAGTAGGGCGAGCATCATGAAGGAGGGCAGGTAGTCGGCCATGCCGAGCAGGGCCTCGGCGATCAGGGCCGAGCCGCCGGTGGTTTCCAGGGCCTGGCCGACCGGCAGCATGGCGGCGAGCAGCACGATCACCGGCATGTCGATGGCCCGATAGGCGTCATCGGAGGGCAGCAGGCCGGCGATCACCATCGCCACGGCGGCACCGACCAGCGCGGTGGCGACCGGCAGGAGATCGAAGGCCACCAGCACCAGGCCGGTCGCGAAGATGCCGGCGCCCAGTGCCACCCGGCGGGGACGGGCAATGTGAAAGCCGCGCGAGGCGAGCGGCAGACAGCCGAGTCGGCTCATCGCGTCGGGCAGGCTTTCCTCGCGTCCCTGCAGCAACAGGATGTCGCCAGGGAAAAAACGGATGTGACTGAGTCGCTGCTTGAGGCGCTTGCCCTGCCGGGCGACGGCCAGGATGTTCACGCCGTAACGTTCGCGCAGATCGAGTGCGACGGCGGAAGCCCCGACCAGTCGCGAATTGGGTGCGACGATCGCCTCGCTCAGGGTCAGTTCGCCGCTCGACTCCCCGGGTTCCTCCGACGACTCCTCCGAAGACTTGTTGGATTCACTGCCGGCAAGCTCCAGTCCGGTGATTTCGAGCAGGGCCTTGAGCCCGTCGGAATCGGCCTCGACCAGCAGGATGTCGCCCGGTTGCAGAACTTCGTAGGTCGAGGGCATCCGTCGTCGTTCGCCTTCGCGAAGCAGGGCGGTGACCATCACGTCGGCCTCGTCGGCGACCGATTCGATCAGTTCGTGCACGCTGCGGCCCGCGTAGCGGCTCGATTCGGGCACCCACAGTTCGGTGAGGTAGTTCTCGATCTCGAACAGTTCGCCGTCATCGGCCGCCTGGTCGCGCTGCGGGGTCAGGCGCCAACCGATCAACGCAATGAAAGCGACACCGACGAGCGTGATGGCAAGCCCGACCGGCAGGAAGTCGAACATGCCGAAGGCCCCGGCACCGGTGTCGGCCCGGTAGGCGGCGATGATGATGTTGGGCGGGGTGCCGATCAGGGTCAGGGTGCCGCCGAGCAACGAGCCGAAGGCCAGCGGCATCAGCAGGAACGATGGCGAGCGCCCGGTATGTCGGGCCATCCAGACGGCCACCGGCATGAACAGCGCCAGCGCGCCCACGTTGTTGATGAACCCCGAACTCAATGCGACCACGCCGGTCAGCGTGATCACCTGTACTGCTGGGCGGTCGCCGACCCGTGTCAGGCGTCGTGCCAGCAGGTCGATAACCCCGGCGTTCAGCAGCGCCCGGCTCAGAATGAGCACGGCCGCCACGGTGATGACCGCGGGGTGAGAGAGCCCGCTGAACATCGCCTCGGGCGGCACGAGTCCGGTCAGCCCGGTGGCCAGCAGCGCGAGCAGGGCCACCACGTCGTAACGCAGTCGCCCCCACGCGAAACCGGCCAGTGTCAGGCCGAGAATGGCGAACAGCAGCGTCTGGTCACCGATCATGCGTCGTCCTTGCTATGGCGTCTCACCGAGTGATGTTTGTGGCGAAGTGCGGTTTTCCGGTTCGCGTCATGGGCGTCTCCCGGTCGTCTGGTCGCGAGCCTGCCTCCACTCTATAGCAGCAAGCGGCCCTGACGACCGGCGCAGGGGCTTTGCTATGATGAGCCGCCTTTGACCGTCCGCGCGGGGAAATCCATCCGCCCGGCCGGGAACATGCCGTATTCACCCGCTTCAAGAAGTCACATTCTATGTCCAAGAACGACAAGCCGCCGGTGGTGCTCTCCGGCATCCAGCCCTCCGGCCAGCTGCTCATCAGTCACTACGTCGGCGCGATCCGCAACTGGGTGACCATGCAGGACACGCACGATGCGTTGTTCATGCTGGTCGATCTGCATGCGATCACCGTGCGCCAGGACCCGGCCGAGTTCCGCTCGCGCTGCTATGACTTCCTTGCCTTGTACCTGGCCTGCGGCCTCGATCCGGACAAGAGCACCCTGTTTGTCCAGTCGCACGTCCCGGCGCACGCCGAGCTGGGCTGGGTGCTCAATTGCTACACCTACATGGGCGAGCTCGAGCGCATGACGCAGTTCAAGGACAAGTCGCAGCGCCACCAGGCCAACATCAATGCCGGGCTGTTCGACTACCCCGTGCTGATGGCCGCCGACATCCTGCTCTACCAGGCCACCCACGTGCCGGTGGGCGCCGACCAGAAGCAGCACCTGGAGCTCACCCGTGATCTCGCCATGCGCTTCAACAAGCTCTACGGCGACGTTTTCACGGTGCCCGAGCCGTTCATTCCCAAGGCCGGTGCCCGCGTCATGTCGCTGCAGGACCCGACCGCCAAGATGTCGAAGTCCGATCCCAGCGAGGCCAGCTACGTCGCCCTGCTCGACGAGCCGAAGAAGATCCTCAAGAAGTTCAAGAAGGCGGTGACCGATTCGGACATGGAAATCCGCTTCGATCCGGAGAACAAGCCGGGCGTGTCCAACCTGTTGACGCTGCTGTCGATCTTCGGTGACGAGTCGATCGAGTCGATCGAGGGCCGGTTGGCCGGCGAGGGCTACGGCAAGCTCAAGGTCGAGACCGGCGAGGCGGTGATCGCCCACCTCGAGCCGATCACGGCCCGCTACCGCGAGATCCGTGCCGACGAGGCCGGGCTGGATGCGGTTCTGGCGAAGGGCGCCGAGCGCGCCGCCGAGCGGGCTCGACCGACACTGCAGCGCGCCTTCGATGCACTCGGCTTTCTGCCGCGCCCCGACATTCTCGGTTGAATACCCCGGACTGAACCATGTCGCCCGCCGCCCCGCAGCTCATTCGCCCCGTTCTCGATCCGGCCCTCGCACGGGCCTGGTCGGTGGAGAGCATTCAGGCCCACGAGCAGGCGCTGTTCGCCGGTGGGGTGGATGCCTACGGGCTGATGGCGCGGGCTGGTGGGGCGGCGTTCGCCGAGTTACGTGATCGCTGGCCGGCCGCCCGGCGCGTGGCCGTGCTGATCGGGCCGGGACAGAACGGTGGTGACGGGCTGGTGATCGCCCGGCTGGCGCAGCAGGCCGGCTTGGCGGTCGATCTGCTCGGCTGGAATCGGCCGACATTCCACGGCAGTGCCGCGCATGCCTGGGCCGATCTGTCGACGGACGTGCCGGCCATCGAGGTGCAGACCGAGCCGGCAGTCATCGACGAGGCGTTGCGAGCGGCCGACGTGGTGGTCGATGCCCTGTTCGGCATTGGCCTGTCTCGGGCGATCGAGGGGGCGGCGGCGGACTTTCTGCGTCGCGCGGATGCGGCGCTCTGCCTGCGTGCCGAGCGCCCCGGGGTGCTGGCGGTGGATCTGCCTTCTGGCGTGGATGCGGATACCGGCGCGGTCGATCCACTCACGCTGGCCGCCGACTGCACGGTGACGTTTCTGGGCATCAAGCGTGGCTTGACGACCGGGCCGGCCGTGGCCGCCTGTGGCGAACGAGTGCTGGCTGACCTGGATTGCCCGCCGGATGCAGAGAAGGCATCCATCGAACTGCTGCACGGCGGGCTGCGGTTCGCCCCACGCGCCCGTGATGGCCACAAGGGGCGTTTCGGCACGGTGCTGGTTGTCGCCGGCAATCGCGGCATGCCCGGTGCGGCGCGGCTGGCGGCCGAGGCCGCCTTGCGTGCCGGCGCGGGCAAGGTGATCGTCGCCACCCATCCCGATCATGCCGCCACGCTCAATATCGGTCGCCCCGAGCTGATCGTGCACGGGGTCGAGTCGGCCCACGATCTGCTGCGCCTGGCCGCCGAGGCGACCGCCGTGGTGATCGGCCCGGGGCTGGGGCGTGATGCCTGGGCGATGACCGCCTGGCGTGCGCTGCGCGACTGCCCGTTGCCGCTGGTGCTGGATGCCGATGCCTTGCGCCTGCTGGGACCGAACTCGCTGCTGGAGCGGGACGCGGTGATCACGCCTCACCCGGGGGAGGCGGCCACGTTGCTTGAGTGCGATGCCGCCACCATCAACGCCGATCGGCTCGGCGCGGCGCGGTCACTGGCCGAGCGTTTCGCTTGCGGGGTGGTGCTCAAGGGCAGTGGCAGTGTGCTGGCCGATGCCGATCGCCTGGCGGTCTGCCAGCGGGGCAGTCCCGCATTGGCCACGGCCGGCACGGGCGATGTCTTGGCTGGGCTGCTGGGCGCCCTGCGGGGCATGGGCTTGCCGCGGTTTGCGGCGATGGAGCTCGGGGTCTGCCTGCATGCCGAGGCCGGCGAGATCGAGGCCGAGGCATGCGGCGAGTGGGGGATGGCGGCCAGTGACCTTTTCGGGGCGATTCGCGCGCGGCTCAACGGCCAGGTCGAGCCGGTCGCCACGGGCTGGCGCCGGGCATGTTCTTGCCAAGATGATTCCTCACGAGGGCAGGGTGATCATGGGGGCTGAGACCGAACGTCATTACGGCGCGCTCGATCAGGCCGCGGTCGAGTCGTTGGCGGCGGAGCTGGCCTCCGTGGCGCCTTCGGCCGGTCTATTGTCGCTGCGCGGCGAGTTGGGGGCGGGCAAGTCCACCTTGGCGCGGGCGTTTCTGCGCTCGCTGGGCGTGACCGGCACCGTCCGCAGCCCGACCTACACGTTGGTCGAACCCTACGACGTGATGGCCCCGCCGGGCGGGCCGGAGCGTGTGTTGCATCTTGACCTCTACCGACTGGCCGATCCGGAGGAGCTCGACTACCTCGGCGTGCGCGACGAGGCGGATCACGCGTTGTTTCTGGTGGAGTGGTTGAGTCAGGCCCACGGCGAGTTGACCGCCGACCTCGAGATCGCGCTCGCCGGGTGCGTCGATTGGCCGGAGCGCCGCGATCTCGTCTGTCGGGCGTCCAGCCCGTTGGGAGAGGCCTGGTTGGCGCGTCTTGCCGTCATCTGAGCGTTTTGTCCGACCGGGTGTGGTGTTTTTTCAACGCCCACCTAAACCACATCATCTTGTGCTTATCGCTGGGCACGGCTGCCACATTTGGTGCGCGCGCTTCTCGTATCGGGTTAAGGAGTGCGCGCTATCTTCTTGCATTTGTTGAAAAAAATCATTTTTGGCCCACACTGATGGTAACCGTGTTGTATGACACGTTCTTGGGGCTGTGTGGCCAGAGGTGGTGTGCATGAACAACTCATCCCGATTTTCCCGTGATGCGCTTGCCTTGCTCGATGCCGAGCGCCGCCGCTTTCTGCGCACGGCGTTCGGCACTGGGGTGGCGGCCTTCGGTCTTCCCCTGGCCGGGCCGGCGCTGGCCGGTCGGGCCGTCAATGTCTCCCGTGTCGAGGCGGGGCGCCACGACGGCTTTACCCGCTATGTCTTCGCCATCTCCGATCCGGTCGATTTCGACACCCTGTTGCTGGACAACCCGGCGCGCGCGGTCATCGACATCCGTTCGACGCGGTTGAAGGATGTCTCCCTGCCGTCGACACCGAATTCGCCGGTGGTCAAGGGGTTGCGTGTCGGCGTGCGCAACGGCCATGACCTGCGCCTGGTGTTCGACCTCAAGAAGCGGGCGCGCCCGCAGATCATCATCCTGCCGCCCACCGGCGGTGGCTCCTATCGGCTGGTGATCGACCTGCCCCACGGAGGTGGTGCGGATACCGTGATTGCGGAACGTCCCGACGTCCCGCAACAGGAATCCGCGCTCCGATCCGGTTCGGGCGCGTTCCGCGACCTCGTGGTGGCGATCGACCCCGGCCACGGGGGCAAGGACCCGGGCGCCATCGGTCGTCGTGGCACACGCGAGAAAGACATCGTGCTCAATATCGGCCTGCAGCTGCGCGACCTGATTGCGGCGACACCCGGTTTGCGGCCGGTCATGACCCGTGAGGACGACCGGTTCATACCGTTGCGCCAACGCACCGAGATCGCGCGACGCTACGAGGCGGATCTGTTCATCTCGGTACACGCCGATGCCTTCCGGCTTGCCTCGGCGAAGGGCGCGTCGGTCTACTGTTTGAGCCAGAACGGCGCCAGCTCCGAGGCCGCCCGCTGGCTGGCGGCCAAGGAAAACAGCGCCGATTTCGTCGGTGGCGCCTCGCTCTCCGGTCACGACGAAGACGTCGCCTCGGTGCTGCTCGATCTGGCCCAGACCAAGACGCTGGAATCGAGCCTCGACTTCGGCGACCGCGTGCTTGACCGCATCGGCGGTATCGCCAAGTTGCACAAGCACGATGTGCAACAGGCGGGTTTTGCGGTGCTCAAGTCGCCGGACATCCCCTCGATCCTGGTGGAGAGCGCCTTCATCAGTAATCCGCAAGAAGAGCAACGGCTGCGCTCTTCGAGCTATCAGCGTCAGATTGCCCAGTCGATCCTTGCGGGTGTGACGAGTTACTACACGGCGCACGCCCCGCAGGGCACCCGCTACGCCATGCTCTGAGTCCGGTCGCCGCCGTGCTTGTTTCCCGACAGGCCGGCGGGCGACAATCACGGTTTTGCGCAAGGAACCTCTGCACGAATTCGATGCCGCTCTGCGCGTCTTGAGCCGGGCAGGTGCAAGGCGCTCGTCCGCCGTGGAAGAGTCATGCTCTTTCCAAGGACGACAACGCCGCAGATGCCCGGCTCAAGGCGCGCCCTACGGGGCTTGACGGAGCCGCCCGTGCTCGGCGTTGCGCCGTCTTGACGTGACCACCGGCATGCCGGCGACGACGCGCCTTGATCGCGAACGGCTCGCCAAGCCAGAGTGCCATCGAATTCGTGCAGAGTTTCCTAACGGAGTCCCATGGCCGAAATCCGTGCCCTGCCGCAGTCCCTCGTCAACCAGATCGCCGCGGGCGAGGTGGTGGAGCGCCCGGCCAGCGTGATCAAGGAGCTGGTCGAGAACGCGCTCGACGCCGGTGCCGATCGGATCGAGGTGCAGGTGGTCGCCGGCGGGGTCAAGCACTTGTCCGTGCGCGACAACGGCCACGGCATGCCGCCTGAACAGCTTTCCCTGGCGATTGCGCCGCACGCGACCAGCAAGATCCGCGATCTGGATGACCTCGAGGCGGTGGCGAGCTTCGGCTTTCGCGGTGAAGCCCTGGCCAGCATCCAGTCGATCTCCCGCCTGCGGCTGGTCTCTCGGACCGCCGATACCGATCACGGCTGGGAGCTTGCCCCGGGGGTGTTCGACGAGCCACGACCCACGCCGGCAAAGCCCGGCACCCTGGTCGACGTGCGTGACCTGTTCTTCAATGTCCCCGCGCGGCGCAAGTTTCTGCGCACCGAGCGCACCGAATTCGGCCACGTCGACCAGCTGATGCGCAAGCTGGCATTGGCCAATCCTGACGTCGCCTTCCGCCTGACCCACAACGACCGACATGTGCTCGACCTGCCCGCCGTGACCCTCGAGACGGTCGACCAGCGCATCGCCGCCGTGCTCGGTCAGGGTTTCCTGGAGCAGGCGCGCGAGATCGATGCGTCGGCCTCCGGCTTTGCCCTGCAGGGGCTGGTGGCCAGTCCGCAGTACGCCCGCGCCTCGACCGATCAGCAGTTGTTCTTCGTCAACGGCCGGGTGGTGCGCGATCGGCTGGTCGCCCACGCGATTCGCCGCGCCTACAGCGATGTGCTGCATCACGCCCGGCACCCCGCCTACGTGCTCTCGTTGCGCCTCGATCCGGCGACGGTCGACGTCAATGTCCACCCCACCAAGGCCGAGGTGCGCTTTCGCGACGCCCGCGGGGTGCACGATTTCCTGTTCCAGTCGGTGCATCGAGCCCTGGCGGCCCCGGGCGGCGCCTCGTCATCAGGCCTCGCCGAGCTCGAGGAGAGCGGGATGGCGGCACCCGGTATGTCATTCGGTGGCGAAGTGGCGCGTCCTCCCATGGGCGTGCCAGCGACGGGAGGTGGGCGCTCGGCGCAGGGTTACTTCTCGCTGCTCGAACAGGGTCGGGCCGGGGAGAGCGACGGCGATCGAGTTGCCGAGCCACTGCCCGAGGATGCCGAAATCCCCCCGCTGGGGTATGCCATCGCCCACCTGGGCGAGATCTACATCCTGGCGCGCAATCGCGACGGGCTGGTGATCGTGGACGCGCATGCCGCCGCCGAGCGGGTCACCTACGAACGCCTCAAGCAGAGCTATCGCCAGCAGGCGCTTTCGGCCGCACCGCTGCTGTTGCCGGTGGA
>JAGXGL010000015.1 GCA_024636755.1 Guyparkeria sp.
CATCAAATCGCTCAAGCAGGGCCTCGATGGGGTCGGCAACCGTGCCGTCAACAACGCCTGGGGCCACGCCCCGACGCTGTTCGACATGATCAAGCGCCACATGCCGTTCTACGCACCGGGCACCATGGGTGTTGACGAGTCGTACGCCGTGACCTGCTACGTGCTGAACCTGAGCATGATCGTCGATTCGGACTTCACCTGCAGCGACGAGACGCTGGCTGATGTGAAGATGCCTTCTGTCGACTATTACGTGACCGACACCCGTCCGGACACGAACAACCAGCGCTGCATGAGCGACTGCTACGACGCAGAGCCGGAAGTGGTCTACTCAGCTGTCGAGGGCGTGAGCGGCTAAACACCGCCCCTCTGCTTTCAAGCAGAAACGTCCAGCCCCGCCACCCGGCGGGGCTTTTTTGTGCGCGCGGGAAATGGCTCCACGCAACGGCATCAGGTGTGAGTGGATACCCGCAAGCACAGGCTCGATGCGCACCCGACGCAATCTGTGGCGCCCGCCCCGTCGCGATACAAGCGCAACCAGCATGCACCGTGTTCTGCAGCACCGCCTCCCAAGGAACACACCGCCACCGAAACAAAAAAACCCCGCCTAGGCGGGGTTTTCGCAAGGATTTCAGCCCGGGAAGCGTCGGCTTACTTCATGAAGCCGAGGATCGCGTTGCGTACCGAGTCGATGTCGGCATCGATGGTCACCATCGTGGCCTTCTCGACGCCCGGCATGTCACCCGTGCACTGGGCGATTGCGGTGTCCGGATCCTTCAGGCCGTTACCGGTCAGTGTCAGGACGATGCTGGAGCCATCCTGGATCTTGCCGGCCTCGAGATCGTTGATCAGGCCGGCCAGCGAGGCGGCCGAGGCCGGCTCGCAGAAGATGCCTTCGTACTGGGTCAGCATGCGCTGGGCGGCCAGAATCTCGGCATCGGAGACCTCGGCGAACCAACCGCCAGACTCTTCCATCACCTTCCAGGCACGATCCCAGCTCTGCGGGTGGCCGATGCGGATGGCCGTGGCGACCGTATCCGGGTCGTCGACCATCTCGCCACGCATGAACGGCGCCGAGCCGGTGGCCTGGTAGCCGACCATCTTGGGCCGATTGCCACCCGATCCGCCGCCGGCAAACGGGCACTTGCCGTTGCAGTAGGCACAGGATTCGGTCACCTGATCGCCCGAGGTGGCCGAGAACTCGCAGTAGCCGATCCAGTGCGCGGTGATGTTGCCCGCGTTACCCACCGGCAGGCAGTGGTAGTCCGGCGCGCGTCCCAGCTCCTCGATGATCTCGAAGGCCGCCGTCTTCTGCCCCTGCAGGCGATACGGGTTGACCGAGTTGACGATGGTCACCGGCGCTTCCTCGGCGACTTCCTTGACCAGGCGCATGCCGTCGTCGAAGTTGCCGCGGATCTGCAGGATGGTCGCACCGTACATCATCGCCTGGGCCATCTTTCCCATGGCGATCTTGCCGTCGGGGATGATGACGAAGGCGGTAATGCCGGCGCGCGCGGCATAGGCAGCGGCCGCCGCCGAGGTGTTGCCGGTCGAGGCGCAGATGATGGCCTTGGAGCCCTCTTCCACGGCCTTGGTGACCGCCATGGTCATGCCACGATCCTTGAACGAGCCGGTCGGGTTGAGCCCCTCGTACTTGACATAGATGTCGACGGAACGCCCCAGCACCTTGGGCAGGTTGTGCAGTCGGATCAGCGGGGTCGCGCCCTCGCCGAGGCTGATCAGCCGGGTATCGTCGGACAGCGGCAGACGGTCACGATACCGATCTAGCAGACCGGTGTAGCGGCTTTGATGCGTCATGGGAATCTCGCTTGGAATGACGCGCCGCCCGACCGGCCCCGATTCGGGCCATCGTCTGGCGGCGAGTAGATGATTTATGGATATTTTACCCTGCAGACAGGCAACTGTCAGGGGGCGTGTCGGCGGGCGATACTCTCAACCCGTTCTCGAACGGCAGAGCACCTGATCCTCGTCGCTGAGAATCTGCTTGAGCACCCGGCGCACGTGACGCATCGAGGTCGACAGCGTCTTTTCGATCTCCGTCATCGAGATGGTCTCGCCCTCCTGCACCCCGGCCGCCCAATTGGCCACCACGTTCAGGCTCGCGTAGTCGATACCAGCCTCGCGCGCCAGCACGGCCTCAGGCATGCCCGTCATGCCGACCACGTCGCAACCGTCACGCTCCAGCCGTCGAATCTCGGCGGCAGTCTCAAGACGCGGCCCCTGGGTAGCGCCGTAGGTACCGCCGTCGATCATCGACAGGTCCAGCGCCCGGCCCGCGGCGAGAAATGTCTCGCGCAGGGACGAATCGTAGGGATAGGTGAAGTCGACGTGGGTGACCGAATCGAGATCCCCTTCGTAAAAGGTCGACGGGCGCCCCCAAGTGTAATCGATCAACTGGTCGGGGACCACCAGCGCCCCCGGCCCCATATCCGGGTGAATGCCGCCGACGGCAGCCACCGCCAGAATGCGGCTCACCTTCAGCTCGCGTAGCGCCCAGATGTTCGCCCGATAATTGACCTGGTGCGGGGGAATCCGGTGGTTGTAGCCGTGCCGGGGCAGGAATACCACCTCGCAACCCTGCATCCGGCCGATGGTCACCGGCCCGGATGGCTCACCGAATGGCGTGGGCACCACCTGGTGACGCACGTCGTCGATGCCCTCGATCTGGGACAAGCCCGTCCCGCCGATGATTGCCAGATGCACGTCAGTCCTCCCGTCGATTCAGGTCGCCCGCCGGCTCACTCCCCTTCGGGAAGGGCGTGAATGCCCGGCAGGTTGCGAAAGTAGCCATGGTAATCCATGCCCTCACCGAAAATGTAACGATCGGGCACGGCCACACCGCAGAAGTCGGCGCTCAGCCCCGGCACCTTGCGATCATGCTGCTTGTCGGTCGCCACTGCGATCCACACCCGAGCCGCGCCCGCATCCAGGCACCATTCTCGCACTGCCGCCAGCGTGTATCCCTCGTCGAGGATGTCATCGACCAGCAAGACCTCGCGCCCGGCCAGTTCGATATCCGGCTGGGCCAGCCACTTGAGCGCCCCGCCGGTGGTCGTCCCCCGGTAGCGGGTGGCGTGCAGGTAGGACAACTCCAGCGGGAAGTTCAATCGCGGCACCAGCTGCCCGGTACTGACCAGCCCGCCGTTCATCACGGCAAGCACCAGCGGCAAACGACCGGCAAGCCGCTGGTTGATCTCCCCGGCCAGCCGCGCGTAGGCCGCCTGCATCGCCTCGGGCGTCACCAGGCAGTCGCAGCGCGCCAGCAAGGCATCGAGTTGATCGGACTGCCGACGAGGGTCGTCGCTCGCTTGCATGGAACTCTC
This sequence comes from Guyparkeria sp., assembly GCA_024636755.1. GTDB lineage: Bacteria > Pseudomonadota > Gammaproteobacteria > Halothiobacillales > Halothiobacillaceae > Guyparkeria. The sequence goes on from JAGXGL010000015.1 coordinate 3,342, forward strand.
CGGTGGGGCGGGATCAGGCGCGGTCGGGAAACAGGTCGGGCGCATCCACGCCCAGCCGTTCGATCCAGCGCAAGGCCTCGGCATAGCGCGGTTTGCGGGCGAGCGCAACCTCGTTGGGCACCGGACCATGGCCGAACATCCGGGTCAGGCGTGCCTCGCGCTGGGGACTGGCCGTGAAAGACAGCGTTTTTTGCACCCGGTCGACCAGCTCGGGGTGATTGCAGATCAGCGCCATATCCACCCCGGCCGCCAAACATTGCTCGACCCGCGCCTCGATCTCGCCGACCGCCGAGGCGGCTGCCATGGTGAGATCGTCGCTGAATACCGCGCCCTCATAGCCCCACTGTTGACGCAGTATCTCGCGCACCCATACCGGCGAGAAGCCGGCCGGCCGGGCGTCCACCTCGGGGTAGACCACGTGCGAGACCATCAGGCCGGGGATCAGCCGATCGACCATCGCCCGGAACGGACGCAGATCGGTTTTCTCGATACTCGCCAACGAGCGGGGATCGACCGGGTGGGCGATATGCGAATCGGCCGCCACCGCGCCATGGCCAGGGTAGTGCTTTCCCACCGCGGCCATGCCGGCATCCTGCATCCCGCCGGTCCAGGCGATCGCCAGCGCGATCACCGCCTCGGGACGTTCGTCGAAGGCCCGATCACCGATCACCCCGCTGATGCCGCGATCCAGGTCGAGAACCGGGGCGAAGCTCAGGTCCACCCCGACCTCGCGCAGTTGCACCGCCATCAACCAACCCAGTGAGCGAGCCGCCTCAAGCCCGGCCTGATGATCCTCCTCGAACAGATCGCCCAGACGCCCCATCGTGGGCAAGGGAATGAATCCATCGCCCTTGAAACGCTGCACGCGTCCGCCTTCCTGGTCGACGGCAATCAGCAGGTGAGGCCGTCGCAGGGCCCGGATCTCGGCGATCAGCTCGGCCAGTTGCGCCCACCCCTCGAAATGGCGGGCGAACAGGATCACCCCGCCGGTGGACGGGTGCTGCAGTCGCCGCCGGTCGGCCGGGGTGATCTCCGGGCCGGTCAGATCGATCATCAGGGGGCCAAGTGCAGTCATGCCGGTCTCTCTCGATCATGTCCCCCGGGCGAGCACATCAATTGTGCTCCCGGACATCTTTGCGACGCCGGGCGCGGCCATTGTTGCCCAACAAGGCCCTCTCCGCCAGGGCGCCGAGATAGACGTACAGACCCAGCGCGACCAGCAGGGCGGCGGCGGCGAAAATCATCAGGGTGGCGACCACCCCTTCGTCGGAATACCCCATCGACACCTTGAACATGGTCAGCAGGCCTTCGATCAGGATGGCGACCAGGATGGCCGCGACAAAGCGCGTCATCGTTCGTCTCACGGTACTGTGGCGATGGACGTCCTTCTCCATCAGGACCTCTTCCTCGAACACCGTCTTGGCCAGATCGAAGATGGCCATGGCCAACGTCAGGACAACGATCACCTCGAATGGCTTGAGTTGCAGTTCGGACGCCCAGCCGGGCTCCATCAGCGCGTAGACCAGTTCGCTCATGCTGCTGTAGAAGAGCACGCCGGCCACCAGCATCATTGCGGCGGCGAACAGGCCATAAAGCGCGCGGAAGAACGGCTCGATACGCCGGCGCAGGGTGTCACCGAGCAAAAAACTGATCATCGCCTCGAGGTCGACGTCGATGACCAGATAGCCCACCCGGCCCTGATGTTCGATACGAAGGGTCGCCGAGATGCACAGATCCCGCGAGGCCGAGGAGAGATACGGCTCGGTCAGGTGGATGTACTCGCCTTCCTGGAAAAACTTGAAATACGGCCGCTGACTGCGATCGGTCCCCTTGCCTCGTCCCATCGCCCGATTGACATAGCCGGTCTCATCGGCGCCGTACTCCGCGATCTGCACCCCGTCGTCGTCCAGCAGGTAGACCAGGTCGACAAAGGGATAAAGATCGATCAGCTTCTCGGTCACCGCGTGCACGGCCGACTGGTCGGTAAGCAGCCTTGGCTCACCGATACCGGTGATGATCGATTCGATCAGTTCGCGAATCGAGCGCGATTGCTCGTGGTAGCGGTCGATGGTGCTGATGTAGTTGGCCGAATGCATGATGTCCCTGGTTGGCGAAAAGTGAGAGTTGGGCGCCGGCCCAGATGCGCAGTTTAACCCGGGCCACCCCACCGGGTGGCGGGCAAATGCCCAGAAAAAAAGAGGCGCCCACAAGGGGCGCCCAGCAAGGAGGAGTCAAAGAGCACCAAACGGGGCACGCCGGAACCGATGAAGGACGACGCGTCGTGTTGGCAAACCACTAATAGCGAGAAACATGCCAGACATTTGTGACGCGCGGATGGCCGATCGCAAACCGCACGGTGACACCGTTTCGAATCCATCGAGAAGACGTTTGGCAGAGCGACTCACCCGGCTTTTTGCCAACACCGTCTCCCCATTGCGGTGCAGACGCGGGATCAACGCCCCAGCATGGGCCGAAGATCAGCCCAGCTTGGCCGCGAAGAACTCGAGCGTCTTCGCCAGCGAATCACGATCGGCGGTCTGGTCGTAGGAAAGCGGCAGACCGAATTTCTCGGCCTTCTCATCGGCACCCGGGTTGGTGAAGGCATGACTGACCCCGGGATAGCGGGTGACCTGCACCTCGGCGCCGGCCTCGCGCATCTCCTCGGCGACGCGCTCGACCTCCTGCGGATCGGCCATCGGATCGTCTTCGCCGGTAAAGATCCAGGTAGGCGTGTCGACCGGTCCGGCGATCGGGGCCAGGCCGCTGATGCCCGCGTGGAAGGTCGCCAGTGCGTCGTGACGAACGCCCTGACGGGCCATGCTCAGGCCCACCGCCCCGCCGAAGCAGTAACCGATCGCCGCGAGCCGCTCGGCATCAACGGCGTCATGACGCTTGATCGCCTCGATCGCGAGCCGGTAGCGCGTCTTCAGCGCATCGAAATCCGACAGGGCCTGGTTCATCAGCTCGGTGGCCTCGCCCGCGTCCTCGGTGACACGGCCATCGCCGTAGAGGTCGATGGCGAAACCGACATAGCCGGCCTCGGCCATGTCGCAGGCCCGCTTTTCCATATAGGCGGTCCGTCCCCAGAACTCCGGCACCACCAGCACCACCGGTCGGGGCCCGGCAGCATTGGCATCGTAGGCGACCAGGCCCCTCATGGTCAGGTCGTCCGAACGGTACTCGAGCTCCTCGGTCTTGATTTCTGCGGGCATGTTTCTCTCCTCGGGGAAGCATTTTGCATCAGCGCGATCGGGCCAACGTCCCGCTGCGGGGAACAGACAACCGGACGTTGGAAGAATCAGGGAAGAGTTTTAGCAGCCGCCCGCGGCAAATGCAGGATCAGCCGACCGCCTCAACGGCCGGCTCGGCCGGCCGGGCATCCTTGGCGGCCCGGGCCCGACGCAGCGATCGTTGGTCGAGGGCCTGCTTGAAGGCCACCAGCAGCGCCAGACCGATGAATGCCCCCGGCGGCATCAACGCCAGCAGGAAGGTCATCTGCTCGGGGAGAACCCGCACACCCCAGTCGATGGCGATCGGCCCGAACAGCTGATCCGCGCCGTCGAGCAGGGTGCCAAAACCGATCAGCTCACGCATGGCACCCAACAGCACCAGCACCAGGCCGAATCCCAGTCCCATCATCAGGCCGTCGAACAGCGACACTCCAAAACCGTGGCGCGAGGCAAACCCCTCGGCACGGGCGATGATGATGCAGTTGGTCACGATCAGTGGGATGAAGATGCCGAGCGTGTTGTAGAGCTCGTGGAAGTGCGCGTTCATGATCAGCTCGATGATGGTGACCACCGAAGCGATCACCATCACGTAGACCGGCAGACGCACCTCGGCGCGCACCCAGTCGCGGATCAGCGACACGACGCCATTCGAGACCAGCAGGGTCACCAGCGTGGCGACCGCCAACCCAATCGCGTTGACCGTGGTGTTGGAAATCGCGAGCAACGGGCACAGGCCAAGCACCTGCACCAGCGCGGGGTTGTTCTTCCACAGCCCGTCTAGGGCGAGCTCGGATAGACGCGGGTCACTCATGCTCGTCTTCCTCCGCCACCGTTTCCTCCGCCACAGTCGTCGGGGGGCCGTCGAACAGCAAATGGTGATGGCGATCGACGTACTCCAGCACGTCCTTGACCGCCCCCACCACCGCGCGGGGCGAAACCGTCGCCCCGGTGAACTGGTCGAAGGTCCCGCCGTCCTTCTTCACCGCCCAGTCGTCGGCCGGCGGATCACCCAGTCGACGCCCGGAAAAACCCTGTATCCAATCGGTCTTGTCCGCCTTGATCTTGTCGCCCAACCCCGGCGTCTCTCTCTGTTCGAGCACGCGCACGCCGGTGATTTCGCCATCGACCGTCACGCCCACCAGCAGGCGGATGTCGCCACTGTAACCGCGAGGGGTGACCACGGGGATCGCCACGGCCACGACCTCGCCATGTTCGCGGGCGCGAAACCCCAGTTGGCCGGCGCGCATGGCCCGCTCGCGCTGTTCGACTGTTAGCTTTGTCGGCAACGCGTCCTCCGCCGTCGATTGGATCACCGGCTCGCCCAGCTCAAGGGCCTCGGGATCGGGCAGCAGGAAGGCATCCTCGGCCGGGTTGTTGTCGTGTACCTGACCCTGCAATACCGCCATGATCTGGCCGAGCAGGACGGCCTGGCGATTGAGTTCGATCTGATCGGCGGTCTTCTGCTGGGTGTAGGCGACAAAACCCACGCCCAGGCCGAAGAACACGGCCAGCACCACCGCGGTGATCACCACGCGACGCAATTCCAGATTGATCACGTCAGCGGCCCTCCGTGTCGGCATCCACCCGGCCCTTGCGACCGAAGACCGGCGGCTGGGTGTAGTAGTCGATCAGGGGCACGGCCAGGTTCATCAGCAGGATGGCGAAGGCCACCCCATCGGGGTAGTTGCCGAAACTGCGAATCAGCACGGCCAGCACGCCGATCCCGAAACCGAACACCAGTCGGCCGCGCGGCGTGGTCGAGGCGGTGACCGGATCGGTGGCGACAAACAGCGCCCCGAAAATGACCCCGCCGGTGACCACGTGGAACACCGGGTCGGCGAATTGCTCCGGATCGATTCCCCACAGCAACGTGGCGGTCAAAACCACCCCGACCACCATCGCCACCGGGATGTGCCATCGAATCGCGCCGCGATAGAACATCCAGGCCCCGCCGGCAAGAAAGGCCAGGTTGAGCCAGATCGACCAGCCGCCACCCTGCCAGATCGACAGGCCGGCCCCGGTGACCTGGCCGCCCTGGGTCGCCACCATGCGCCACTGATCCAGTGGGGTCGCCTGACTCAGGGCATCGAAGCCCGTCGTGCCGGGCAGCACGCCGAGGAAGGTCCACTGCACGGATTCCACCAGCGTCAGGCTCGCCGCGCCGCCCTCGACCGGCGCGCCCCAGCGGGTCATCGCCTCGGGGAAGGACACCAGCAGCACCACGTAGCCGACCATCGCCGGATTGAACAGGTTGTAACCAATCCCACCGTATAGCTGCTTGGCGACGATCACCGCGAAGACCGCGCCGACCACCGGCAACCACCAGGGCGCCAGGTTGGGCAGGCAAAGCGCGAGTATCCAGCCGGTGATCAGCACCGAGCGATCGGTGAGCGCCGGCTGGAACGGGCGCGCGCGCAGCCACAGCATCAAGGCCTCGGCCAGCCAGGCCGCGCCGACCGCCAGGGCCACGTTGAACAGCACGCCCCAGCCCAGGAACCAGATCGCCACCACGGTGCCGGGCACCAGTGCCCACAGCACCACGGTCATCATGTCGGCCACGTTCGAGCGTGCCTCGACGTGCGGCGAGGTCTGGACCGGAAACTTCATGACGCCCCTCCCGGCCGGTCGGTGGATTCATCCGCTGGGCGTTCGGCGACACCCGGCTCGCCCGTGGCACGCTCGCCCTGCTGCACACGTGCCTTGCGCTCCTTGGCCCGGGCACGGGCACCCTCGATACTCATCGAGGCGGCGGATTTTTCGTCTTCGGCCGAGCTCGTTGAGGTCGCCCCGCCGTCGCCTGTGGGCTTTGCCGGAGCGGCGCCCTGGTCATCCTGCTTCGTCGCCGTTTTTTCCTGGCCCTTCTCCTGGCCCTTCTCCTGGGCCGCCTTGATGGCGGCGCGCTTCTTCGCCAGCGCAGCCTCCCGTTCGGCCTTCTGGCGCTCGATGCGCTCGTTGTGGAACTCGAAACGCCGGCGGGCGTGCTCGGCCTTGGCCTTTTCGCGCTCGGCCGACCAGATCTCGGTTTTGGCGTGGCGAAAATACTGCACCAGCGGGATGTGCGACGGGCAGACCGCCGAGCAGACGCCGCACTCGATGCAGTCGAACAGGTGATAGTCGTGGCTGCGCTCGAACTGCCGGGCGCGCGCGTACCAATAGAGCTGCTGGGGCAGCAGATCCGCCGGGCAGGCCTCCGAGCAGCGCGAGCAGCGGATGCAGGGCTGCGGCGGTGGCGTGGGATCGCGATCGACCGGCCGCAGGGCGAGCAGGCAGTTGGTGGCCTTGACCACCGGGACGGCGTCCTCGTGCAGGGCAAAGCCCATCATCGGCCCGCCCATCAGCAATCGATCGACACCGTCGGTGTAGCCGCCGGCCGCCTCGATCACCTTTGCCATCGGCGTGCCGATGCGCACCCGCAAATTGCGAGGTTCGGCCACCCCGCCGCCAGCGACGGTGACGACCCGCTCGGTCAGTGCGCGTCCCTCGACCACCGCGCGCCAACTGTTGGCCACGGTGCCGACGTTCAGGCACAGCATTTGATAGTCGGTGACGTGGCGATTGCGCGGCACCTCGATGCCGGTGAGCGTACGAATCAGCTGCTTTTCGCCGCCGGCCGGGTAGATGCTCGGTACCACCTTGATCTCAAGGCGTCGCTCGTCCTCCTCGTCCGCCAGCCGATCGATCACCGCCTGCAGTGCCTCGATCGCTCGCGGCTTGTTGTCCTCGATGCCGATCAGGCAACGCGCCGCGCCGACGGCATGCAGCAGCATCTGCGCGCCGCGCAGGATGGGCTCGGGCGACTCCTGCATCAGCCGGTCGTCGCAGGAAATGAAGGGCTCGCATTCCGCGCCGTTGAGCACCAACGTCTCGACCCCGCCGGGGTTCGCGGTGGCCAGTTTGACCGCCGTGGGGAATACCGCCCCGCCCAGGCCGACGATGCCGGCCTCGCGCAGCCGTGCCCGGATCTCCACCGGGCTCTTGTCCTGGTAGTCGGGCCAGGGGTCGAGCGGCTCGGCCTCGCGGTCCTCGCCGTCGGCGGCCAGCACGATACTTTGCGCCGACAGGCCACCGGGATGCGGCAGGCCACGCAGCTCGATCGCCTGGATCACGCCCGAGGTGGGCGCGTGGATGGCCGCGGAGATGAAGTCGTCCGGGCGGGCCAGCAACTGGCCACGGCCGACGTGGTCGCCGACCGAGACGACCGGGATCGCCGGCGCGCCGATGTGCATGTGCAATGGGAGGACGTATTCGTCCACCAGCGGCATCTCGCCGATCGGGCGCTCGCTGGCCGGCGCCTTGTGGTAATCGAGATCCAGCCCGCCGTGGAACCCGTGCAGCCCCGGCGAAATCGTGACGTGCTCAGGCATTGGCCAGGCCCTCACTGCGAGCCGCCGGGCCACGTGTGGGCACCGGATGGGCGGATTCAGGCATCGGGAAGCGATAGGCCTCGACGCCCTCCTCGATCGGCACCATGTCGATGCAGTCCACCGGGCAAGGCTCGACGCACAGATCGCAGCCGGTGCACTCGTCTTCGATCACGGTGTGCATCTGCTTGGCCGCGCCGAGGATCGCATCGACCGGACAGGCCTGGATGCACTTGGTGCAGCCGATGCAGACCTCCTCGTCGATGACGGCCAGCTTCTTGACCTCCTGCACCTCGAGATCGTCGTCCAGCGGCTTGAACTCCACGTCGAGCAGGTCGGAGAGATTGCGGATGGTCGACTCGCCCCCCGGCGGGCAACGGTTGATGTCCGCCTCACCCTGGGCCATCGCCTCGGCATACGGCTTGCAACCGGGGTAACCGCATTGGCCGCACTGGGTCTGCGGCAACAACTCGTCGATGCGCTCGGCAAGCGGGTTGCCCTCGACCCGGAAGAACTGCGCGGCCAGTCCCAGCAACACCCCGAAGAGGATCGCGAGCCCGACCGCCAAGAGGATTGCCATCCACATCAGACGCTCACCATGCCGGCAAAGCCCATGAAGCCCAGTGCCATCAGCCCGGCGGTAACCAGGGCGATCGGCACGCCCTCGAAGGCTGCCGGCACGTCGGCCGCGGCCAGTCGTTCACGCAGGGCGGAAAACAGGATCAGCACCATCGAAAAGCCCACCGAGGCACCGAAGCCGTACAGCGCCGATTCCACGAAGCTGTTGGCCTCTTGCACGTTGAGAAGCGCCACGCCCAGCACGGCGCAGTTGGTGGTGATCAGGGGCAGGTAGATGCCCAGCACGTTGTGCAACAACGGGCTGGTCTTGCGCACCATCATCTCGGTGAAGTTGACCACCACCGCGATCACCACGATGAACATGATCGTACGCAGGTAGCCCAGCCCCAGCGGCTCGAGCAGCCAGGCGTGAGTGACGTAGCTGGCGATCGCCGAGAGCGTCAGCACGAAGGTGGTCGCCAACGACATGCCGATGGCGGTCTCGACCTTGTTCGATACCCCGAGAAACGGGCACAGGCCGAGGAACTTCACCAGCACGAAGTTGTTGACCAGGATGGTGCTGATCAGGATGAGGATGTATTCCGTCAAGGCCACCTACCGGAGTGATGCGAAACCGCGCCG
>JAGXGL010000016.1 GCA_024636755.1 Guyparkeria sp.
AAGGAGGGGCGATTCAATACCCGTGCAGACCTCAAGGAGGCGCTCATGGAAGGCGCGGTGCTGCGGGTGCGCCCCAAGGCGATGACCGTCGCCGTGATCCTCGCCGGCCTGATGCCGATCATGATCAGTCACGGCACCGGATCCGAGGTGATGTCGCGCATCGCTGCACCCATGGTCGGCGGCATGATCACCGCACCGATCCTGTCGATGATCGTCCTGCCGGTGATCTACTGGCTGTGGCAGCGGCGCAAGCTGCCGGAGGCCACCTAGGCCACCTAGGCCACCTAGGCCAAGGCGAGACCATCCGAAACGAAAAAGGCCGGGATATCCCGGCCTTTTTTTCTCTGCCCAGCGACGGACGGGTCAATCCCTCCGGCACTATGCCCATTTCCCCATTGATGGCTGAACGACGTCATCGCAGAACTCCCGGAAGCTCAAGACATTCGTGTGGCCTTTGTATTCGGTTTCCTTCGCGTCTTTCAAGCTCTCGGGAATGACCAGATGGACGCCGAACGAGGCCATGTCCTCAATAACATTGCTCGCAATATTCTCATCAACGGTGGTCAGGAACAGCGCGCGCTTGCCCTTTTCTCGTTCGACCTGTTTCCAGCGCTCACGCAGCGTGGTCTTCGCGCTCAGGATCAGGCCAGTCTCGGCTTCTGGTTTCTTCGCGTTGATGAACTCGAGCGAGGGCAGTATGAAGTCGGGTCGCTTGCGGGCCTCGATGATCACCTGCTTCTCGAAGGGTATACCGCCGCCTGCGAGCATGGCCTCGATGTGATGCTCGTAGGAGTAACCTGCACGGGATTTACGCTGCTGGCTGGCCGAAAGCATCAGCCGGTCAATCTCCGGCAACTCGTCCACCAGACGGCGGATCACATGGGTCGCACCTACGGTCGTGACCGGATCGTCGCCCATGACGATCCGAACAAGCGCCACCGCACGTTCGCGACGCTGGAACTCCCGGAACAGATCCCACTCAATGCTTCTGCTGATCTCGCGCAGGGCATCGCCCGGATTGCATATCTCGAAGGGGTTCAGAGTGGCCAGCCCGTGGCGCTCCAGGAATTGGCTGCGTGCCATTCCTGCCAGATCGGTCGTGTTCGGCATGGCCGCGTTGTGAGCGGCGAACGGGATGATGTCGCCCGCCAGCCATGCCGCGATGACCTGTTCCGCAAAATCAAGAATGCGCTCGCGCTCTTCCTCGACGATTTCCGTAGGATCGAACTCCCCGACGGTGAAGTCCGGCTCCAAGGCAAGCAATTCGGTCAGATAAGCCGCATCATCCGAGCCAGAGTCTATCGCCAGACACTCGTAGAGCGGTTCCGGCTCGCTTCTGATACGTCCCATCACGAGGAAGGAAGCGGGCAGCAGACCGGAGAACAGCGCCTTAGGCAGCCGTGTCAGGTGCGTTTCCTGACTCTTGCTGGTGTAGTGAACCAGCCGCGTTTCCTTCGGCTCGCCCGAAGCCTGTGGCCAGACGAGCCCGAAGAATCGTTCCCTTATTTCACTGGCATCGGGATCGCTGCGTTCTTTCCCCTCCAGCGCAGGGAAGAACCCGCCGTCGCGGTACTCGTGAGGGACATAGATGCCCGCTTGGTGCTTGTTCTCGAAACGCGCCCAGTCACGGTCATTGTTGGACAACTTCTTCACGAACAGGCGGTCGGCCTTTTCAAACAGGGCGAGAAGCAGATCGGTGTCACTGGCCCGATCGGAAAAAAGAAACTCGCTCTGCTCACTCATAACAACTTTCCCTACGTTCTCGTCGACACGATTCACATCGCCGGCAGCGAACCAGTCACTTAGGATGTGGCCGGCCACATCACTCCGAGGGGATAGCCCCGCGCGGAGGTTCCAATGGCCACTCCATGCTCCCCTCGTCGCCTTCGATCAGCTCGACAAGCTCTTCCAGTCGGTCAGCATGGTGTTTGATCCCGCATTCCCAAATGACAAGCACACGCCAGCCAAGCCGGCGAGCCTCAGCGATCTGCCGCGAATCACGCTCGACGTTCTTGGCGAACTTCTCAAGCCAGTGCTCTCGTCTAAAAGCTGGCGTGGTGGCATAAAAGCAGCCCCCGTGACGATGCCAGAAACAGCCGTGAACAAACACAATCAGGTTGTACTTCGCCAAGACCAGATCAGGCCGAAAACCCAGTGAGCGGTGGCGGAAACGGAAACGACAACCCTTTGCATGGAGAAATTTCCGGACCAGTTTTTCCGGCTTGGTGTCCTTCCCACGAATGCCCGCCATCATCCTTGAGCGGGTGGCCTGGTCGACGATATCCGCCATCACCCGAAACTTTTCAAAGTGCCAGCGGCATCTGTAACTGTGGATCCTCTACCTTGTTCCCCTCGACTGCAGCCACCTTCTCTCGCGCCGCAACGACCCTGTCCTTCATCAGACCCGCCACCGCTGCAAACACCGGCACGACCACCGAGTTGCCGAACTGACGGTAGGCTTGGGTATCGGAGACCGGAATCACGAAGCGGCTTTCCCCGGCTTGATCGAACCCCATCAGGCGCGCGCACTCATGGGGAGTAAGTCGTCGCGGACGGTTAAGCATGTTTTTCTCGTGATGAAGGCCAAGGATTTCGTCAAAGCCTCGATCGACAAGTATCTCCGATCCATCCTTGTGGTAACGCGCCGACAGCGTTCTGGCAGTATCGTTGGGGCCAGTGAGGCCGAAACCAAAGCCATTGCCTTTGGCACGGTGCTTTGCAGCGTAGCCATACAGATACTCCCAGAGCTTCGGGGTCAATATGTACTTATCGTCATATTCATCGTCGAGCAGATCAGCGAAGGCTGACCGATGCTCCGGATAGAATCTCTCCATGTCGCGCAACGTGAAACCATGATGCACCTCAAGGTCACGCCGGAATCCCACCAGCACGATCCGTTCACGGTGCTGGGGAACAAAGTTCGCCGCGTCGATGATCTTGGGGTCACGCCCTTTCGGGGCGTCGATATCCGCCACCTCATACCCGAGCTCGTCCAGAGCTTCACAGATCACCCGGAAGGTGCGACCTCGATCATGACTCTTCAAGTTCTTCACATTCTCCAGGACAAAGGCTGCGGGGCGTTTTGCGGCAATGATGCGAGCAACATCAAAGAAAAGCGTGCCCTGCGCCTCGCATTCGAAACCGTGTTTCCGCCCCAGCGAGTTTTTCTTTGATACCCCTGCCAGAGAAAACGGCTGGCACGGGAAGCCGGCTAAAAGCACATCGTGATCAGGCACCTCCCGATCGATGTGTGCATAGGCCGCCTCCTCGCCGATTTCCGGTTTCTCGCTAAGAGTGATGTCCCGAATATCCTTGTTGAAACGGTGCTCCTCCGGGTCGCAGAAATGGTTCGCCTTGTAGGTGCGAACTGCGTGCGAATCCCATTCGGAAGTGAAGAGACATTTGCCACCAACGCTCTCGAACCCACGACGAATTCCTCCGATCCCGGCAAAGAGATCGACAAAAGTGAAGTCAGGGTCGCCATGGTGAGCAGGAGGTGACGGAAGCATCGCCACCAGAGCTTCATGCGCGGCGTGAGTCACCCGGGGCACGGCCTTGCCCTTGGCCCAGCGGTTGATCGTTTCCCGACACCAGTTACCAGGGTCGGCTCGGGACAGATGGTCCGCGACCTGACGTTGATCATAGATCTCCAAAACCCGCTCGAGCAGCGTCGAATCATCTAGATGGGTATAGGGATCACGTAAGGCTGCATCACGGACAAGATGAAGAATCCCGGGATGGCTTGGGGGAGCATAAGTCATGGGCACACCCTTCCTCTGGGTCAAACGAGTGACGAAGTACCACTATGATATTCCAAAATGGCGACAAATCACAGGCAATACTGTTTATTCATACAGCATTACTCATGGCTGGCACAAGGTCCTGTGTTGAACCGATCTCTGGACAAGAGCGATTGCCAAGGTAGAGAACATTCCTGTCAAAAAACGCAAAAGGCCGGGAGATTTCCCGGCCTTTTGCGTGTTCCCACCCCACTCTTGCGGTTCAGTCGCCGGCCGCCATGCGGGCGAACCCGTCAAGCGCCTGACGCACCTTTTCCTGCACCGGCGCGGCGCAATCACCGATCTCGTGTCGCTCGACGAGGTACTCGGCCGTGTTGTAAGCCACCTTGACGGTCTCCCCGTCTTCCCAGATCAGCATCTTCATCGGCAGGTCGATCGCCACCGTCGGGGCGCACTTCATCAACTGGGTACCGAGCTTCGGGTTGCCGAAGATCACCAGCCGCGTCGCCGGCATTTCCATGTCGACCGTCTTGGCGTTGGCCTGGTGATCGACCTGGGCCATGACCGTCAGGCCCTTGCCCTCGACCGCCTCGACCAGACGCTCCTCGGTCTCGGCCACGCTGTACTGGCTTTCCAGCATTGTCAGGCCGTTACCGGCCAGGGCCGCGGCCGGCAGGGCGAAGGCCGGCAGCACCAGCAATGCCGCTCGCATTTTTGAAAAGGTCGTCTTGAGGTGCATCTCGTCACTCCGTCTGTTTGTCTCGGTTACCGTGTTAGTGCACACCGACAGCGGTATCCACGCATTGTTAGTGCACGCCGACGAGGGTTAGTTCATGTCGAGGGCAGTGCCCAGGCAATGCCCTGCATCGGCTCGTCCACCGGGGTGTCGGCCAGGTGATGGGTGTAATTGCTCAAGGTTTCTGCGCGGTGCCAACCAGCACGTCGAGCATCTGGGATGGCTCGTAGCCGGCATCGAGACGGGTCTTCGACTGGAAGATATAGGAGAACGACAGGTACGCCTCGGCACGTGGAAGGGCGTTTTGCCGAGGGGCTTACGGAAGGATAGAGCGACGGGTCGATTCAGACGGCGACGTCCCCGGCACGTCAGGCACGCCTGCGGATGACGGGCATTTTCGACCTGCACGTCTACGCGCGAATGCCCGACGGGCAGAATCACGGCCGCGAGATCGTCGACACCCGCCTCGAGACCGTCATCCGCCGCGGGTGACCATCGCCATCAGTGACCCCGTCGAGAAGGGGCATCTGACTCGGCTGTGGCCATCGGCAGGCTTATGTGTCCTTGGCCACATCCTCGTCCGACGGACCAGACAACGCATCGGTCAGCTCGGCGGCGGACAGCGGCCGCGACTCCTGGGTCACCGGGTCGAGCGTAGCGATATCCTTGTCGGCCGAGACGGTCTTGAGGTCGCGGAACTTACGCGCGCTGGGCAGCACCCTCGACTCGAGGGTGCCCACCGAACTGTTGTAGGCGTTGACCGTCTGGTTGAGGCTCTTGCCCACCTTGGTCCAGTGGTCGGCGAGCGTGCCGATCCGCTCGTAGAGCTCCTTGCCCAGCGCGGCGACTTCGACCGCATTCTGCGCCATGGCCTCCTGACGCCAGCCGTAGGAGACGGCCTTGAGCAGGGCGATCAGCGTGGTCGGGCTGGCCGGGATGACGCGGTTCTCGGCACCGTACTCGATCAGCCCCGGGTCCTCGGCCAGCGCGGCGGAGAAGAAAGCCTCGCCGGGGACGAACAGCACCACGAACTCCGGGCTGGGATCGAACTGGTCGAAGTAGCTCTTTTTCGCCAGCTGGCCGACGTGGGTGCGCACCTGGCGGGCGTGACGGACCAGCGCGGCCTTGCGCCCGTCCTCGTCCGGCGCCTCGACGGCCTGCAGATAGGCATCTACCGGCGCCTTGGCATCGACGACCACCTGCCGCCCGCCCGGCAGATGGACGATCATGTCCGGGCGCAGGCGGCTGTCCTCACTGGATTGGCTGACCTGCTCCTCGAAGTCGCAGTGCTCCAGCATCCCGGCCATTTCCACCACGCGCTTGAGTTGCAGCTCCCCCCAGCGCCCGCGCGCCTGCGGCTGGCGCAAGGCCTTGACCAGGTCCGCGGTCTCGCGGTGCAGGCGCGGCAGGTGGGTCTGCAACAGGTCGTTGACCTGCTGGCTGAGCGCCGAATAGGCGCCGGTGCGCGCCTGCTCGAGCCCGTCGAGCTTGGTGTCGAACTTCTCCAGGCGCTCGCGGATCGGGGCAGTGAGTTGCTCGATCGCCTTGTGGCGCGCGGAGAGATCGTCCTTGGCCTGGTGCTGGAAGCGCTCCAGGTTCTCGCGCGCAAGCTTGAGGAACGACTCGTTGTTATGCGACAAGGCATCGGCCGACAGCCCCTTGAAGGCATCGGAGAGCTTGTCGCGCGCCTCGTCGAGCAGCTTGAGCTTCTCGTCGGCCGCCTCGCGCTCGCGTTCCAGCCGCTCGGTCAGTTCGGCCTTCTCCGACTTGAGCGTGCTGGTAGTCGACCGCTCGGCATCCAGCGCGACCTGCGTCTCGCGCCGCCGGGTCTCGAGCGCATCACGCATCTCGATCAGGTGCTGGCGCTCGGCCTCATGGCGAGCCGCCATGGTGCGCGCCTCCGCCAGTTCCTCCCGGGCGGCGCTCAGGGCCACGGCCTCGTCCTCGAGCTGGGCCTCGAGACGCTCGTGTTCGGCGGCCAGCCGCTCGCTCTCCCGGGTTTCCGCACGCAGGCGGGCCGCCAGCCAGGCGGTCGCCACCAGCATGACCAGCGCAAAAACTGCCAGTCCCCAAGCAATCGGGTTGTCGATCAGCACGTCGATGGACGTCACGATGTCTCTCCTTCATCCACCGGCCAGGGCGTTCCCGCCCGGCGGTGCGTGTCTAATAGTTGGCGCGCCTCGGCCACATCCGCCCCGATCTGTTCGACCAGGGCATCCAGCGACTCGAAGCGCCGTTCGTCACGGATATCGGCGAGGAACTCCACCGTCGCCAACTGCCCGTAGAGATCGCCGTCGAAGTCGAGCACGAACACCTCCAGGCGCGCTTCGCCACCGTCGACGGTCGGGCGGGTGCCGATATTGGCCACCCCGTAGCGTGTCCCGCCGTCGATGCCGCTCATCCGTACCAGAAAGACACCACGCAATGGCGACAGCCGACGTCGCAACGCGATGTTCGCGGTGGGAAAACCCAGCTGGCGGCCGCGCTTGTCGCCGTGCATCACCCGCCCACAGAGAAAGTACGGGTGGCCCAGCAGCCGCGCGGCGGCCGCCACGTCGCGAGCCTCGAGCGCCGCACGCACCCGCGTCGAGGAAACGCGCTCGCCGTCGAGGGTGACCGTCACGGCCCGCTCGACACCGAAACCCAGCCGCGGTCCCATCGATTCCAGCAGGGCGAAATCACCGGCGCGTTTGGCACCGAAACGAAAATCGTCACCGATGACCACGTGCCGCGCGCCCAGCGCATCGAGCAGCAGCTCCTCGACGAAGACCTCGGCCGACATGCTCGCCAGTCGCGCATTGAATGGCATCAGCACCAACCGGTCGACCACGCCCAGAGCCTCGAAGGCCTGGAAGCGTTCGCGCAGGCGCGTGAGCCGAGCCACCGGCGTGACGCCATGACGCTCGGCGAAGAACTCGCGCGGCAGCGGCTCGAAGATCACTACCGTCAGCGGCAGGTCCAACGCGTCAGCCCGTTCGGCGGCCTGCCGAATGACCGCGCGATGCCCACGGTGCACGCCATCGAAATTGCCGATGGTGACAACCGCACCGCCGGCCGGGGCGGCGTCAGGTGGCGTTGTCCCGTGAGACAGGCGGATGAGATCCATTCGGGCTTCCTTCATTGGCGTTCCGTCATTGACGCTCACGAGGCACCAGGCGATCGAAGGCGACCACCGATACCAGGCGGCGCGGGGTCTGCCCCAGTGCCGCAGCAGTAGCCACGAATACCGCCACGCCCAACATGATCAGGCCGAGCACCGCCCCGAGCCGTTCGAGCCAGGCCCAGTCGGTCCAGACCTCGGCGGCCGGGCTCAGCCAGAGCAGCAAGCCCGCCATCGCCAACGCGGCGAGCGTGATGTGGCCGATGAAACGGCGCGTACCGGGCTCGATCCGCCAGACACCACGTCGACGCAGGGTCCAGCCCAGCAGCAGCGCGTTGACCCAGGCGGCCATCACCGTGGTCAGTGCGAGTCCCACGTGGGCGAGATCGCCGCCCAGCCAGAAAATCCACGGCACCACCAGCAGGGCCTTGAAGACCAGGTTGGCGCCCACCGAGATCACCGCAATGCGCACCGGGGTGACCGTGTCCTGCCGGGCGAAGAAGCCCGGCGCGAAGATCTTGATCAGCAGGAACGCCGGCAGGCCAAGCGCGTAGGCGGTCATCGCCATCGACACCATCTGGGTATCGGTGGGCGAGAACGCGCCATACTCGAACAGCGTGGCCAGGATCGGCACCGACAGCCCGATCAGGCCGGCCATCGCCGGCACGCCGATCAGCAGGGTCAGGCGCAGCGCGCCGTTGACGGTGCGATTGTAATCCTCGTCGCTGCCCCGGGCGAACGCGCGCGACAGGGCGGGCAGGATCACCGTGCCTATCGCCACCCCGAACACCCCCAGCGGCAGCTCCACCAGCCGGTCGGAGTAGTACAGCCAGCTCACCGAGCCGGCCACCAGCAAGGAGGCCAGGATGGTATCGATCAACAGGTTAATCTGCGTCACCGAGGCACCGAACATCGCCGGCAGCATCAGTCGCAAGGTCTTGCGCACGCCGGGGTGCCGACCGATTCGCGGTCGGGGCAGCAGTCCCAGCCGGGCGAGAAACGGCAGCAGGAAGAACAGCTGCAGGATGCCGGCGACGAACACGCCCCAGGCCAGCGCCATCACCGGCTCGTCGAACAAAGGGGCGGCAACCAGTGTCGCGGCGATCAGGCTCAGGTTGAGCCAGATGGGGGCGAGCGCCGGCATGGCGAACCGGCCGAAGGCGTTCAGGCTGCTGGCAACAAAGGCGGTCAGCGAGATGAACAGCAGGTACGGGAAGGTGATCATCAGCATCGTCTCGGCCAGCTCGAGCTGGGCCGGATCGTCGGTAAAGCCCGGTGCGAACAGCATGACCAGCAGCGGTGCCCCGGCCAGTCCCAGGGCGACGACCACCGCGACAACCGCCGCCAGCGTGCCGAACATGTAATCGACGTAGCGCTTGAGCTCTTCGCGCGTCGAGGTCTCGCGGTACTCGGACAGCACCGGCACGAAGGCCTGTTGGAAGGCGCCCTCGGCGAACAGGCGGCGCAGGAAATTCGGGATTTTGAAGACGACGAAGAAGGCGTCCATCGACGCACTGGCGCCAAACACCCGCGCGAGCAGCATGTCGCGGACAAACCCCAGCACCCGCGAGATCATCGTCATGCCGCCGAAGGCCGCGCTGCTCTTCCAGATGCTCACCTGGCTGCCTCCTCGCTCGCGCAGCAAACTACCCCAGCGTGTGAACCGAACCGTAGGAGCGCCTTCAGGCGCGAATGCAGAAGTGAATTGAGGCCCAAATCCAGGCGCGAACCAGCCGAACGATGACCCGCGCGCCGCACCCCTTCGCGGCTAAAGCCGCTCCTACGACCGACCTCGGCCGCCGTGGCGACAGCAATGGGTTTCGAAACTCGGCGACCAGGCGAGGCGGGGGCTCGCGCCGAACGGCGCGATTCGCTTGCAAGGCAAGCTCCCACAGGGGAGCCGCTCGACCACCCTCGGTCCTGTCCGACCGCCCCGTGGGAGCGGGCCCCGCCCGCCAAGGCCGCCCCAGCGGCCGTCCCGGTCGAACTCTCCTCCGGGGCACAGCGACGTAGCACCGCAGCCGGAACTTCATCCCGGGGCATCGGCGAGACGATTGGTTTTTGGAGAGCCGTCAGGAAGATATCGAAGATCTTGGTTTGCATCAGGAGGGAGGTTCCGGTCGTCGTCAAGACGATACGGCTCCGTTCTGCCCTCGTACCCGACGACCGGGGCGATTTTCTTTGCTCGCGCGAAAGAAAACCGCCGAAAAGAAACGCGCCGGATGTTTCGCCGCGCGTGGCGCGGTTCCCTGCGTTTCTCGCTCCAGCCGAGCCGTACCGACGGGCATCCCTGCCCGACGGCACGGTTGCGCGCGTCCCTGCGCGCAATCCTTCGGACTGATTCGGCTTCCACTGCGATACTCGGCGAAACATACGGGAACCGCCCCACCCCCTGATGGTTTCATTCATGGCCGTGCCAGAGCACCCTGAGCCAACAGATCGACTCACGGTTGCTCACTCGGCTCATCCAATTCCCACAACGGCGCCACCACCTCCCAGACGTTCTCCAACACCCGGTCCTGCCCGTCGGCATTCGGGTGGATGCCGTCGTCCATCATCAGCTCGCCCTCGCTCGCCACGCCGTCGAGCAGGAAGGGCAACACGGACAGATCGTTGGTTTCGGCCAGCCGCTCGTACATGCCGGCGAATGGCTCAGTGTAGGCGGGGCCGTAGTTGGTTGGCAGCATGATGCCGAGCAGAACGACCTGGGCGCCATGTTCCTCGATGCGGTCGATCAGCGATTGCAGGTTGGCCTCGATGCGCGTCAACGGCAGGCCACGCAGGCCATCGTTCGCCCCCAGCTCGAGCAGCACCCAGTCGTATTCGCCGGTCTCGAGCACCTCGGGCAAACGCGAGAGGCCACCGGAGGTGGTCTCGCCGCTGACCGAGGCATTGGTCACCTCGAAGCAGTTGGGGGCGCGATCGGCTAGGCGCTCGCGTAGACCGGCCACCCAACCCGCCTCGGTGGGCAACTGGTAGGCGGCAGCCAGCGAGTCGCCGAAGACCAGCACCTGGGTCGGTGCAGCCGGGGTGTCGTCACCTATACTCGCGCCGAACCAGAAACACAGCAGCAACAGACCGGCGATACGCGCCGGCCAGCCGATACCGAGCTTTCCCCATGACCTCATCCGATGCTCCCCGTAACGACGCCCAACCGATTCTGTCCGTCGAGGGCGTCACGCAGACCGTACGTACGCCCGAACCGCTGACCATTGTGCATGAGGCCACCCTGCAAATCTTCCCCGGCGAGGCGGTCGCGCTGGTCGGGCCGTCGGGGGCGGGGAAGTCCACCCTGCTGGCCCTGATGGCCGGCCTCGACTCGCCCAGCCAAGGCGAAGTCGTGCTCGACGGCCACGCGCTTTCGCAACTCGACGAGGATGGCCGGGCCGCGGTGCGCTCGGGCCGGGTCGGCTTCGTGTTCCAGTCCTTCCAGCTGATCGACGGACTCAATGCACTCGAGAACGTCGCCCTGCCCCTGGAACTGACCGGCGCGCGCGATGCCGAGCGCCGGGCGCG
>JAGXGL010000098.1 GCA_024636755.1 Guyparkeria sp.
CGGCCTTCGTCATCGTGCTCGCCTTGAAGGCACGCGCCGCGCTGGGCAATGACCACGTCGATGGCACGCACATCCCGCAGGCCGACCGGGTGATTGAACGCAAGAAGGAGCCGCGCGCATGACGGCCAACCTGATTTCCCTACTGGTTCTCCTGCCGGTCGCCCTGGCGGCGATTCTCGCCATGACCGGACAACGCGCGCCGGGGCTGTCGCGCGGGATCAGCCTGGCCGGCGTGGCGGTCCTGCTGGTCGTGAGTATTGGCCTGTTGGTGGCCGGACAGGGCAACACCCCGCAGGTGATCGAGTTGGGCAGCTGGGCCGCGCCGTTCGGCATCGTCTGGGTATTCGACCGATTGTCCGGCCTGATGGTGGTGCTGACCTCAATCGTCGCGATGCTTTCCTTGCTCTACGCGGTGCGCCGCGACGAGGATTCTGCCGGGCCTCACTTCCACGCCCTGTTCCAGGCGCAGCTGTTCGGGCTCAATGGCGCATTTCTCACCGGGGATCTGTTCAACCTGTTCGTGTTCTTCGAGGTGCTGCTGCTGGCCTCCTACGGGCTGCTGCTGCACGGCAACGGCCGCAAGCGCACCCGGGCGGGTTTCCATTACGTAGTGGTCAACCTGATCGGCTCGACGCTGTTTCTGTTCGCGGTCGGCGCGCTCTACGGCACGGTCGGCAGCCTCAACCTGGCCGACATCACGCTCAAGCTGCCGGAGGTCGCCCCGGACGCGGTCCCGATTGTCACCACGGCCATCTTCCTGCTCTTCACGGTGTTCCTGATCAAGGGCGCGGCCTTCCCGCTGTACCTGTGGCTGCCGGGGGCGTACGGCTATGCCTCGATCCCGGTCGCCGCCCTGTTCGCCATCATGACCAAGGTGGGGCTGTACTCGGTGCTGCGGGTCGACTCGGTGATGCTGTCGGGCAACAGCATCGGCGGGCTGGTCGAGACCACCGCCTTGATCGCGCCCTGGTTGCTGTGGCTGGGCCTGATCACCCTGCTGCTCGCGGCATTGGGCGTGGTGGCGGGGCGCACGCTCCGCCGCCAGGTGGCCTACCTGATTGTCGCCTCGGTGGGCACCATCCTGATCGCATTGGGCCTAGTGACCGGCTCGGAGCGGGAACTGGCGATCAGCGGCGCGCTGTATTACTGGATTCACACCACGGTGCTGAGCGCCGGGTTCTTCCTGCTGGCCGGCCTGTTGATGCGCCACCGGCCGGTGGTCGGCGACGGCTTCGAGCCCGCCCCGCCGATGCCGCACGCGGTTCTCGTGGGGTCGCTGTTCTTCGCCTAC
The DNA here is from genome assembly GCA_024636755.1 of Guyparkeria sp. GTDB lineage: Bacteria > Pseudomonadota > Gammaproteobacteria > Halothiobacillales > Halothiobacillaceae > Guyparkeria. The sequence continues at coordinate 1,292 of JAGXGL010000098.1, forward strand.
GCGATCGCCATGGCCGGCCTGCCGCCGCTGACCGGCTTTTTCGGCAAGGTGATGATCCTGGCCGCCGCGGTCGAGAGCCCGCTGATGGCACCGATCTTCGCCGTGGTGCTGATCAGTGGGCTGATCATGGTGGTCGCCCTGGCGCGCACGGGCAGCCGCCTGTTCTACCAGTCGCAGGCCTCGCCGGGGCATCCGGCGCACGTCACCCCGCGTGACGCGCGCGCACCCATGTCGGGCCTGGCCCTGAGCATCGCACCGCTCGCGATCGCCACCGTGATGGTCGTGGGCGCCCAACCGCTATCGAGTTGGTTGGAGGGTACCGCCGAGCAGATCACGACGCCGTCGGGTTACCTGGAGGCGGTGATGCCTGACGGCATCCTGTTGCCGGAGACCGCCCCCGGCAAGTTCGGCCAGGATTACCCGGATTACGAGGGAGGTAACCACTAAATGCGCCGCGTCCTACCTCAACCCCTGCTCAGCCTGGTCCTGCTGGCCAGCTGGCTGCTGATCAACAACAGCATCCACCCCGGCTCAATCGTGATGGGCGCGATCGTCGCGCTGGTGGTCCCGTGGATCACGCATCGCTTCTGGGAGATCAGCGCCGGGGTGAAAAGCCCCGTCGCCCTGCTCGGCTACCTCGGCGTGGTGCTGGTCGATATCATCCGCGCCAACTTCGTCGTTGCCCGCCAGGTGCTGGGGCCCAACCGCGCGTTGCGCTCGCAACTGTTCGAAATGGAACTCGACCTGCAGGGGGCGCTCCCGGTGAGCACCCTCGCGGCAACCATCACGCTGACGCCGGGCACGGTCTCCTGCCGGATCAGCCCGGATCAGAGCCGCCTGTGGGTGCATGCGTTGCACGCCGATGATCTGAGCGAGGAAATCGCCGAGATCAAGCAACGCTACGAATCGCGCCTGATGCGGGTTTTCGGTCAGACGACCAACCGTACGACGAGTCAATCATCCAGCCCGGGGACAGAATCATGATCCACGTCAGTCTCGGCATTGCCCTGATCCTGATCGTCATCGCGATGGGCCTGACGACCTACCGGCTGTTCAAGGGACCGGATCAGGCCGACCGCGTGCTCGCCCTCGACACGATGTCGATCAACGGCATCGCGCTGCTGATCGCGCTGGGGATCTGGTTAGAGACCTCGATCAATTTCGAGGCCGCGCTGCTGATCGCCGTTCTGGGCTTCATCACCACGGTGGCGTTGAGCAAATACCTGATTCGCGGCGACATCGTCGAATAGCCCGGAGGCCCATCATGCTTTTCGAACTCATCGTCAGCTTTCTGATCCTGTTCGGCGCCGCCTTCGTGCTGCTCGGCTCGCTGGCACTGGCCAAACTGCCGAGCTTCTTCATGCGCCTGCACGGGCCGACCAAGGCATCCACCCTGGGCGTGGGCAGCATCCTGCTGGCCTCGGCGGTGTACTTCTCCAGTCGCGGCAGCCTTTCGGTCCACGAGCTCCTGATCCTGGTCTTCCTGTTCCTGACCGCGCCGATCAGTGCCCTGCTGATGGCGCGCGCTGGCATGCACCGGGAGTTGTCGGGCGACAATCCACGCCACGAGCGGGCTGGCACGTCGCAGAAAGAGAAAGAGCCGCCAACCCCATAGGTCCCAACTCACTCGACCGAACGTCAAAGGCCCCGTGTCGATCACATCGTCACGGGGCCTTTTCGTTTGGGGGTCAATTCCGTCATCGCCCGAGCTTACCTTGCCTCGGGGTTATCGGGCCCCGGGGTTGTCTCACCGTGGGGGTTAAAAGCCCGGGAGGCGCTGACGAGCAGGAGGCCGGCTCAGTCGACACCACAGCAGACCCGGTGGAGCCGCTCGATCGATTCGAACAGGTCGGGCGTCATCTCCCAGCGATCCTGGCTGATATAGAGCCGCACGGCGACCATGCCCTCCGCGCGCACCGGTTCGGACAGCATCACCACGCTGTGCCCGACCGCATTGATGATCGCCGGGTTGTCGCCACCAGGCTTCAACGCATCGCCGGTGTCACTGTGAACCCAACGCCCCTCGCCACTGACCAGCACCCGACCCAGTTCATCTGCCAACGGCCGCAGCAACGCCTGGTGATGGCGCAGGCTCTCGGGCAGGTGATTTTCCAGGTAGGCGATCAACGCCGCGCGATCATGGATTTGCCCGGTCGCCAGGAAAATCGTTTGCACATCGAGGAACGGGCTGCTTCGCTGCTCGGCCAACGCCGCGCCCAGCACCTCACGCTCGGACGCCGGTAACAGGGCGCAGCGGGCGGTCAGGTGATCGATCTGCGCGCACACCGCCGTGTCATCGGTCCCGCGCGCCGGGCGCAACATGCCGATCATCCGCTGCGGCTGGCCCTCGCCGTCACGCAGTACTCGCAACTCCAGCCACATCGGGCCAACCGCCCCTTGTCCCGCGACCCGACCTTCCAGGGCCACGCGGTCGACCGCGCCGCGGGCAAAATAGGCCGGCAAGACGGTTGCGGGATCCCCGGCCAGGGGCGAGGCGGGATCGGTGGGTTGGAACAGGTCGAACAGCGGCGTGCCCACCAAGGTTTCGCGGGCCCGACCAAACCAGTCGGCGGCCTGCCGATTGGCGACGACCACGTGTAGTCGATGTGGCTCGATTTCGATCAGGCCCAGCGCCGGCATGTCCAGCCAGGCGTGGTGCCAGAAGTCCCGTTCACGAACGACATTGGCGCTCCGGGCGCCGTAACGTCCACGCAGGAAACGCCACTGGAACAGCAGGGCGGCGAACAGGCCGAGCGTCGAGAGCATGGCGGTCAGGCTCAGCCATTTTTCCAACTGATCGACCGGTGCGAGCACCTTGCGACGATCCTGGAGCACGAGCAAGCGGGACGACAGGCGTTCGAGTGCGACGGTGGCATAGACACGGTCGGCACCCTCGATCCAGGTAACCCCCTCACCGGCGCTGTCCTCCGCATCCGAGGTTGCCCCGGTTTGCGACAGACCCACTCTCAGGCGGTCGACGATCGCCGCGGGTGTCTCGCTGACCGTCGACGACTCGTCCCTGGGGTCGAGCACCAGCATGGGCCAGAAGCTCGAACCGCTGGAGGGGTCGGCGGGGGCATTGATCAGCAAGGTGCGCAGCCCCTCACCCGCCCGCACCTGCAAACCGTCATCCTCGGCGTCCGACAACAGGCTCTCGGTGTTCAGGCGGGTCCAGAACATGAGGTACCACGGCCCCCGACTGACGGCAGTGCGATCGTCATAGACGGGAAGAATCCAGAACAGGTCGGCGCCACCCCGACCCCGGGTGAAACGCGTCACGGTGTGGACTTCTCCCGTGACGGCCGCCTGGTCGAAATGCCGCATATCGGGTGGCACGACGTTGGTCGCCCCCGTTTGCAGCTGCGGGCTGCGATCCGGATTCAGGAGCGTGATCGAACGAAACCGGCTGACCAGGCTGGCGCGACGCAGGTCATCCGGGAAGCCTTCGACCTCGCCCTCGTCGAGGCGGGCGATCCAGTCCTTGAGCCAGTCGCGACGCTGCGCCACGGCTTCGACCTGCTGGTCGCGCTCGTCTATCCAGTTGTCCAGTTCGATGGCGCGAATGGCCGCCAGGTTGGCTACTTCGCGCTGGGCCTTGTCGAGCAGGAGGGGGGCATACTGGCGGGCCGCCACCGCCGCGATGAATATCTGCATCACCGCGATCAGCACCAGCGCAACCAGCATGGCGGTGAGCCAACCCTGACGGGCGCGCGCCCGCTCATGCCCGAAATCGATCCCACCCCGGCGAGCGGCCGTCAGGCGATCGACCAGCACGTAGAGCATGGCTCCGGTGATCAGCACGAAGATCTCGCCGAACACGAGCCCGGCCGTGGAGATTTCCCAGTGGGCCCCGCCCAACCGCCCGAGGAGCCACTGGGTGACCCAGATCCACAGGGAGGCAAGCAACAGGTATGCGACCGTGATCGGCAACGCCGGTCGCATGGCCCGGATCTTCATATCAGGCGCCGATCCGTTCCCGGAAGGCGTTGAGGCGCTGATGGCTGCGCATGCGCCCCATCAGCTCGAGGATCGCCCCGAAACTCGGTGACGACGTGTGCCCTAACAGGGCCAAACGCAGTACCGGTCCCACCTTGCCCAGCTTGAGATCGAGGGTCTTCGCCACGCCCTTGACCGCCGATTCGAGCGTCTCGCTGCTCTCCCAGACGGCATCGTCCTCCAGGGCGACGAGCAGCGCGTCGACCACCATCGCCGCCGACGCATCCAGCTTCTCCATCGCCTTGGGATCGGGCTCGACCGCATCCTGGTAGAACGGCTTGGCCTCGTGGGCCATCTCGACCAGCGTGTGCACCCGATCGACGTAGGCCGGCACGATCGCCGCCGGTTTCGGGCCGTGCTGGTCCGGGTCGATGCCCAGTTGACCGATATGCCAGCGCAGTTCGGCGGCCACGTCGGCCACCGGCAATTCGCGCATGTAATGCTGGTTGAGCCAGCGCAGCTTTTCCGGGTTGATGCTCGAGGCCGAATGATTGACGTCGACGAGATCGAACAGCTGGATCAGCTCGGCCCGAGAGAAGATCTCCTCGTCGCCATGCGACCAGCCCAGGCGCACCAGGTAGTTGAGCAGCGCCTCGGGCAGAAAGCCGTCGTGGCGGTATTGCACCACGCTGACCGCCCCGTGGCGCTTGGAGAGCTTCGCCCCGTCCGGGCCGTGGATCATCGGCAGGTGCGCGAACGCCGGCGGTTCGACACCCAGTGCCCGGTAGAGATTGATCTGGCGTGGCGTGTTGTTGAGGTGATCGTCACCGCGCACGACGTGCGTGATCTGCATGTCCATGTCGTCGACCACCACCGTGAGGTTGTAGGTCGGGGTGCCGTCGCCGCGCGCGATGATCAGGTCGTCGAGCTCATCGTTGCGGAACGTCACCCGGCCGCGGATGGCATCCTCGACCACCACCAGGCCATCGAGCGGATTCTTGAAACGCACCACCGGCTTGATGCCTTCGGGTGGCGTGCCGGTGAAATCGCGATAACGACGGTCGTAGCGTGGCTTCTCGCCACGTTTCATCTGCGCCTCGCGCAGCGCGTCGAGTTCCTCGCGGGTGGCGTAGCAATAGTAGGCATTGCCGTCGGCGAGCAGCTGGTCGATCACCTCGCGATAACGGGCCATGCGCTCGGTCTGATAGAACGGCCCCTCGTCGTAATCGAGCCCCAGCCAAGTCATGCCCTCGAGGATCGCGTTGACCGATTCGGGATTGGATCGCTCGCGGTCGGTGTCTTCCACGCGCAGCACGAACTCGCCGCCGTGGCGACGGGCGAACAGGTAGCTGAACAAGGCCGTGCGGGCGCCGCCGATGTGCAGATAGCCGGTAGGCGACGGGGCGAA
>JAGXGL010000017.1 GCA_024636755.1 Guyparkeria sp.
ACTGCTCCGGCTGCTCGAGCGGCTCGCCGAACGCGGTCAGGTGGCCCGCATCGACACGCGCGACGTGTGAACAGCCGCCGAGAAGGAAGGCCGAGGTGAGTAGCGTGAGCACCAGAAGGGATTTCACGTCGTGACGCCTCGTTGGGTGTGGGGATGTCTTGCCCGGAGTTTAGCCTCCAAGGCTGCCGGCCGCCGCGAAGATCCCCTGGGTGATCAGGGCGCCGGTGGACAGCAGCAGCCCAGCCCAGGGGATCCACCGTGGAACGTTCGGCACGTCCTCGGGTTGGCCACGACGCTTGAGGACGATCAGCGAGGCATTCACCGTGATGAAGACGGCCAGCATGATCGCGCTGGTCAGATTCGCCAGGGTCGCCAGTGGCAGAAAGAGAGCCAGCACTAGCACCGTCGCGCTCACCGCGACGGTGGCGACGATCGGCGTGTGTGTGCGTGGGTTGATCCGTCCCAGTGCCTGCGGGGCCCCGGCTTGGTCGCGGCCCATGTCCATCAGCAGGCGCGTGGCCATGATGATCTGGCCCAGCGCGCCGTTGACGATGATGAACAGGCTGATCAGCCCCAACGGCACACCCGGATGCCCCTGCGCCTCAACCACGGCGACCAGCGGGGCGTGGGCCTGTGACAGGTCATCCGGCGATAGCACGCTGGTGGCGGCGATGGCTACCAGCGCGTAGACCACGAGTGAAATCACCACGGCACTGACGATCGCGCGCGGCATGGTGCGCTTGGCGTCGTGAACCTCCTCGGCGAGGTTGGCCATGTCCTCGAAGCCGATGAACGAGTAGAACGCCAGGAAGGCGCCCAGAAACAGTCCGGTGATCATGCCGAATTCGAGCCCGCTCAGCGATTCTGCCAGCCGTACCGGCGCGTCCCCCATCGCTGGGACCGCCACCCAGACCACGTACCCCAGTCCGGCCATGCCGAGTAGCGTGGTGGCGGCCATGAACCAGGCGCTCTCGCGCATGCCCGCGATCGCGATGCCACCCAGTGCCAAGGTAACGATAATCAATGTCCAGGTCCGGGGCAGATCGATGAAAAGAGACGCATAGCGCTCGAAGCCGGTAAGGATGGTTGCCCCCGAGACGGTGCCGGTGGCTACCAGTCCCCAGCCGATGGCGATACACAGCCCCCGTCGACCAAATGCCTGGCGGGCGTAGTCGATCGGCCCGCCGGCCTCCGGGATGCGTGCGGTGAGTTCGCTGAACGACAGCGCCGTGAGCGAGGCGACCAGCGCGGCGAGGATGAAGGCAAACGGCGTGAGCAAGCCGGCTGCCCCGGCGACCTCGCCGATCACCACGTAGATCCCCGCGCCCAGAATGGACCCCAGGCCGTATAACGTCAGCAGCACCGGGCCGAGCTCGCGCCTAAGCACGGCCTGCCGCGGTGACGGGAGGCCTTGAGGTGGGGATGGAGTGTCGTGCCGGCCGTCGGGATTGCGCGTCATGATCCGGAGTGTAGCGCCGTGGCGGGCCGGTGCCGAGCCGTCGTGCCTAGTGAGCTACCATGTTGTCGGTTCGATGCCCGAGACACACGCCCTAAACGTGGAGCGCCTTGCATGCCCCCATTCCTCTTGATGATTCCGATCGGCGTCTTGCTGCTGCTTTCCGGGTGCGCTGATGACAGGCCGGATGCCGCGTTTGCCTCGCCATTCGACACGCAGCAGTTGGTGGTGGCGACGCGAAATGGCCCCACCGCCCGTTACCTGGGACGCGATCAGTCGGCAACCGGGCCCGAGCACGATCTGGTCATGGCCTTTGCCGACAGCCGTGGCTGGGTGGTGGATTGGCAAGTGCATGAATCGACCGCAGAAGTGATCGAGGCGTTGGCGACGGGCCGTGCCCATCTCGCCGCGGCCGGGCTGACTCATCTGCCGGCCCGGAGCGAACGGTTTGAGCCGGGTCTGGTGCACGGGGAGGTGGTCCAGCAGGTGGTCTGCCATCGCGACGATCGCCCCTTGCCGGACACCATTGAAGGCCTGGCCGGGGTGGATCTGCAGGTGACGGGGGATTCGAGTTACGTCGCTCGGCTGGAAGAATTGGCGCGGACGGTGCCGGATCTGACCTTTGTCGCCGACCCGTCACGCAGCAGTGAGGTGCTGCTGACCCAGGTGGCCACCGGCGAGGTGGGCTGTACCGTCGCCGACTCGTCGATCGTGCGAATGGTGCGCCGGTACTGGCCGCATCTCGAGGTGGCGATGAATCTCGATCAGAACGAACCCGTGGGCTGGTATGCGGCTGCCGGGCACACCGAAGTGGCCAAGGCCACGCGCCGTTGGCGCGAGAGTGAGGCGGGCGAGGCGGCGGTGGCGGCGATGCGCGAGCGCTATTACTCGCACATCGAAGAGTTCGATTTCGTCGACATGAGGGCGCTCAATCGTCGGCTTGACGACCGTCTGCCGCACTACCTGGACGAATTCCGACAGGCTTCGGAGGAAACCGGTTTGCCCGTGGACCTGCTCGCCGCGATGGCCTACCAGGAATCGCATTGGGACCCGCAAGCGACCTCACCCACCGGGGTGCGCGGCATCATGATGCTCACCCGGCCAACCGCCGAGTCGCTGGGGGTGGAGGATCGGCTCGATCCGCGTGAGTCGATTCTCGGCGGAGCGCGTTATCTTGCCGATCGTCACGCCCGCTTGCCGGAGGATATCCCCGAGCCGGATCGCACCTACCTGGCCCTGGCCAGTTACAACCTCGGGCGGGCACACGTGCTGGATGCGCGTCGGCTGGCCCGTGATCTCGGCCTCGATCCGGACTCGTGGGTCGACATGCGCGAGGTGCTGCCGTTGAAGGCTGACAAGCGCTACTACCCGCAGACCAAGTACGGCTATGCCCGCGGCTACGAGCCGGTGCACTATGTCCGCCGTATCCGCAATTACCGCGACGTGATCGATCAGGCCCTTGCCGATTGACCTCGAATGCATGGCCAAGGAGGACACTTGGCTTTCGCTCGCCGGTGTCCCGACGTGGCATTGGCGGTGTGCTTGTCCGTCCGGGCACCGCTGCGCGGGTCTTGAGACGGGTATCCTCGATGGCCTCGCCAGGTCTGTCGGTGAACCCTCGTCCTTCGACCTCGTCCTTTGAATCGGCTCCCTGCCGATCCGGATCGGTCCCTTTAAGGGGAACGGGAATTTCTTGCGCTCACGAAAAAGCCCCGGCCATGCCGGGGCCTGAACATCAGGGCGTGCGTGCCGATCAGTAGTTGTTTTCTTCGTCGACTTCGTCGCCCATCTTGTCGATTTCGTCGCCCATCTCGTCGGTTGCCTCATCGACCGCCTCGCCGGCTTCTTTCACGGTCTCGTCGAACTGCTCGCCAGTCTCTTCGGCGGGACCTTGGTTGTCGTTGTCGGAACAGCCGGCGAGGGTCAGGCCCAGGGCCATCATCAGGGCGATCAATGCGTTACGTGCGTTCATGTGTTGCTCTCCTTGTCTGCCGGAACGATCCGGCGAATGTGTGTCGGACTCGAAAATTGAAGGGGCAGCTTCTCTGCCGCCACCCTTTGGAGGTCAGCGGGACCGACAAGTTCAGAATCCATCGACGAGCCGTACCTCATCAAGCGAAAGCTGCCCCGGGCGTGGCCAGACGTCGGCCGCCTTCTTGCCGATCGCGACCATGAACGAGATCAGGTGGTCATCGGGCAGGTCGATCAGGCGGCCGACGGCCTGGTAATCAAAGCCGTCCATGGGGCAGGAGTCGAGCCCCATTTCCCGCGTGGCGAGCATCAGGCTCTGCCCGGCGATGCCGCAGCTGCGCATCACCTCGTCGCGTTCGACCTGCGGTTTGTCGCGGTAATAGGCGTCGATCGCGCCGGCCATCATCTCGCGCACCTCGGCCGGTGCCCCTCGCCAGACGCGCTCGGCCTGGGTTTGCCAGACGTCGCGACGACCGCAGAGGATCACCAGCATGGAGGCATCGGTCACCTGCGCCTGATCCCAGGCCACGTCCCGGATCGCCTGGCGGCGGGCGGGATCACGCACCACGACGAACCGCCAGTGTTGCAGGTTGAAGGCAGTCGGTGACTGCATCGCCAGTTCGATCAGTCGGTCCTGGTCGGCCTCGGATAATTGGTGTTCCGGGTCGAACTGCTTGATGGCGCGTCGGGTCGCAATCGCCTCGCTGACTTGCATGCCTTCTCCTCGTGCTGTGGATCTGTTGCGCGAGTATAGGCATCGTGTCGGTGGTTCGCCGGCCCGGGGGGGTAGCGGGGGTAGCGGGGGTGCTCGAGATCGACCGGTTCAGAACGATTTGCCGCGCAGGGCCCGTAGCAGGGCGCGGGCTTGTTTGGCCGGCTTGTGGTGGGGATTGAGCTCGCGCTCGACGCGCTGTTGCTCGGCGACCCGCTGGCGTTGCTCGATGCTCCCGGGCGTCTCCCGGTAGAGCAGCGCGGCCTCGCTGGCGGCCCCCCGTTTGGGATTGAGCGCTTGGACATCGACGATGAATCGCATGCCGGCCTTGCCGATGGTCAGCCGATCGCCGGGCCGCACCGACTTGCCGCGCTTGGTCACCGTCTGGCCGTTGAGCTCGATCTTGCCGCCGTCGATGGCCGTCGAGGCAAGCTGGCGCGTCTTGAAGAAACGCGCGGCCCACAGCCAGGTGTCCAGACGTTGGCTGGCGCTGTTGGCGGAGGCATCGGCGGGGGAGGTTGTGGGGCGTTTTTTCACGATGGTGGCGGCAATCGGAGCGTCAGGTGGGCTAAGCTCGTGCCCTTGTCGGGCAAGACCCGTGGCTTTTTCGATGTGGAGGCATCATGCAACTCGAACTGATCAGCTTCAAGCTCTGTCCCTTTGTCCAGCGCTCGGTGATCACCCTCAAGCACAAAGGGGTGCCATTCGACACCACGTTCATCCAGCTCAACGATCTGCCGAGCTGGTTCGACGAGGTCTCGCCGCTGGGCAAGGTGCCGGTGCTCAAGGTCGATGGCGAGGTGCTGTTCGAGTCGGCGGTGATCAACGAATTCCTCGATGAATCCTTCGGCGAGCGCATGCTGTCGGAGGATGCGTTCGAGCGCGCCCAGCAACGGGCCTGGATCGAACTGGGTTCGGCGGGACTGATGGCGATGTTCGGGGCGATTACCGCCCCGGAGGAGTCCGCCAGTACCGCCAAGCGTGACGAATTGGCCAAGCTGTTCGGCCATTTAGAGAAACACCTCGCCAAAAAGCCGCCGGCCCCATATTTTGCAGGCAAACAGCTTTCGCTGGTGGATACCTCGTTCGCCCCGCTGTTCCAGCGGCTGTTCGCCTTGCCGGAGTCACTGCTCGACTGGAATGCGATCCCGACGGTGATGCGCTGGGGCGAGCGATTGGCCGACGAGCCGGTCATTCGTGAGTCGCTCCCGGAAGGTTTCAGTGAGCTCTTCCCGATGATGCTGAAAAAGCAGAACGGCTGGTACGCGCAGCAGTATCTGGCGAAGGACTGAAGATCGCGCCCGGTGGCGTTTTAGTCTTTCTCGAGGCGGCGATTGATCCAACTGCCGGCACCCGCGCCCAGCAGGATCCCGGCGCCGACCCACACGGCGAACCCCTTGCCTTCGCCGATCATTGCCAGCGCGGTGCCGGGGCACACCCCGGTGGCGGCCCAGCCCAGACCGAACAATACCGCGCCGACGATCAGCCCCCGCTTGAACGGCTTGTGCTCGATCGAGATCGGCTCGCCGGTGTTGCGTGCGCGCCAGCCAAACCGCCAGGCCAGCCACGTGAGGGCGCCGCCGACGGCCACGGCAGTGGCGATCACCCACAGCAGGCGCAGGTCCTCGAACAGGAGCAGGTCACTGATGATCGCCGGGCTGGTCGCCCCGGCGCGGCTGAGCAGAAAGCCGAACGCGGTGCCAAAGACCAGGAACAACAGATTGCGTCGATTGATCATCGCTCAGACTCCCAGCATCCAGGCGGCCAGTTGGGCGGTGCCCACCGCGACCGCAAAGAAGACGGCCGACGCCACCAGGCTGGCCGGTGCGCCCATCGCGACCCCGGCAATGGTGTGACCCGAGGTGCAGCCGCCGGCCAGCCGGGCGCCCAGGCCAATCAGCAGGCCACCGACCAGCCACCAGATCGCCGATCCGAGCGTGGAGTCCGGCACCAGGGCGCTGTAGAAGCGCCCGAACTCCGCGGCGGTGCCCTGCCAGCCGGGCGCGCCATCCGTGAGGGCCGCGATCACACCGCCGAGCAGGATGCCGAGCAGGAACACGATCCGCCAGTCATCCTGGGAGTCGCGTGTTGCGCCCGGCTTGAGGCGGCCGGCCAGGTTGGCGAAGCCGGTCGAGCAGGAGAGCGGTTGGTCGGCAAGCCAGCGTTGGGCGAAGGCGAGCAGGCCGATCAGCACGCCCACCAGTACCGGCGTCCACAGTGGGGAAAAGAGCGCGTCGAGGAGCGTTTGCATCGTCAATCACTACCTGGTTGGCGGATCTAGCACCTTAGCTGGACGGGCGTGCCGGCGCCAACAGATGTTTTTTACCCGCCCATAACGACGAACACCCCCGGCGGGCGGGGGTGGCAGGCGTCATTCGAATGGCAAGGTGGCCCGTTCAGTCGGACCGCTCGTTGCCTTCCCCCTTCTCGGGCAGGGTGATATTGAGCTCGAACAGTTCGAACTGTTCGTTGTGCTCGACCTCGAACTTGACCGCATCGTCCTCGACGTGGACGTACTTGCGGATCACCTCGAGGATCTCCTTCTGCATTTCGGGCAGGTAGTGCGGCGCACGGAACTGCCCCTGGCCGCGTTCATGCGCGATCAGGATCTGCAGCCGCTCCTTGGCCATCTTGGCTGACGGGTCTTGTGACCGGTTACGAAAGATATCCAGCAATCCCATGGCTTAACTCCGACCGAACAGGCGACCGAGGAACGACTTCTTCTCGGTCTCGATGAAACGCATGGGGACCTCTTCGCCCATCAGACGGGCGACCGCGTCGCTGTAGGCCTGACCGGCATCGGTGTTCTCGTCGAGAATCACCGGCCGGCCGGCGTTGGATGCCTGCAGTACGGCGTGCGATTCCGGGATGACACCCAGCAGCGGGACGGCCAGGATCTCGAGCATGTCCTCGACCGAGAGCATCTCGCCGGTGCCGACCCGCTCAGGGGCGTAGCGGGTGATCAGCAGGTGCTCCTTGATGGAGGTCTCGCCATCCTTCGCCCGACGCGACTTGCTGGCGAGGATGCCCAGCATGCGGTCGGAATCGCGCACCGAGGAGATCTCGGGGTTGGAGACCACGATGGCCTCGTCGGCGTAGTACATCGCCAGTTGGGCGCCACGCTCGATGCCGGCCGGCGAATCGCAGACGATGTAATCGAAGCCTTCCTCGCGCAGGTCGTTGAGGACCTTGCCGACGCCTTCCTCGGTCAGCGCGTCCTTGTCCTTGGTCTGCGAGGCGGGCAGGACGTAGAGGTTGTCGACTTCCTTGTGGCGGATCAGGGCCTGGTTGAGGCCCGCCTCGCCCTGGATGACGTTGACGATGTCGTAGACCACGCGGCGTTCGACGCCCATGATCAGATCGAGGTTGCGCAGGCCGACGTCGAAGTCGATCACCACGGTCTTCTTGCCGGCCATGGCCAGGCCGCTCGAAATGGCGGCGCTGGTCGTCGTTTTGCCAACGCCGCCCTTGCCGGAGGTTACCACCAGGACTTTGGACACGGATTGTCTCCCTAATCGCGAAATATTGTTGACGTCATGCCCCGCGGGGCGGGGTCGTCAGGTGGGGCGGACTGTGCCACAAAGGCGGGCCTTTCCCAACGACCGTGAAATTCTTCCGTTCGCGCCGCACTCGCGGCGTTCAGTCGAACGGATGGACCATCAGTTGGCCGTCGACCAGTTCTATCACCACGCGCTTGCCCCAGGCCGGATGTCGCGCCAGTTGTTCCCCATCGAGGAAGGTGCCGCAGATGGCGATGATCTCCGGCTCGAAGGACTCGCAGAAGATCCGCGCCTCGGTCTGGTTGCCGGCGCCGGCTGCGGCAGTGCCCTTGAGCGCGCCGTGGATGTAGATCGATCCGTCGGCCACCACGCGGGCCCCGGCGCCGACGGTGTTCATCACCACCATGTCCTGACCCCGGGCGTACAACTCGGTGCCCGAGCGGACCGGGTGGCGCAGGATCATCGGGGGCACCGGGCCGGGCGAGCTCGTCGGGGCCGTGTCGACTGCCGGTTCCGGTTCCGGTTCCGCTGCCTTGACCGGCTCTGGTTGGACTGCCGGTTCGGGCGGGGCCTGGGTCTGGGCTGTCTGGTCGTCGAAGACCGGCAAGTCGGCGCCGCGAGCCTGGGTCTTCTGCTGGTCGTTGCCGTGGACCACGCCGACCGGTTCGAGGCGATAGTTGCGCAGCAGGCTCACCAGGGCGGGGAAATCGATCCACTTGCCGCTGTCCGCGATCGCCGCCAGATCGATCACGCAAGGCTGTCGTTCGTCACCGACCCCGGGGTTGCCGAAACGCTCGCTCAGGCTGCGGGTGAGCTTGAGCAGGTGTGTCTCGTAAAGGTGAACATGGGTGAGCGCCAGCGAGCGCTGATCGATGTCGAGTGCCGGGGCGTCGGTTCTCGCGGCCTTGCGGGAGGTTGCGGTCATTGATGAGCTCTATTTTCGTCCTGATGTTGGTAAAGCCAAGTCAGATCAGCGTGATCCCCGCCGGTCCCTGACCGATCGACATTCGAGTCGCTGGTTGGTCACAGGCGACACAACGCGAGGCGGAACTCGATGTCCTCGTGGACCTGACGGGGATGCCCGTTCTCGCGGTCCAGCGTCATGAAACGCACGGTGAAGCGGTGCTTGCCGGCACTGATCTCGGGGTACGCGCCATTGTCATCGTCGATCATCACGCGTAGCAACTGGTAGGGCGTCGCACTCTCGATGCTCTGCTGCAGGAAGCCTTCGTCGGCGACCACCGACATGGTATCAACGCTGTTGCGGATCAGGCTGATGACCAGTTCGTTTGCCAGACGAATGTCCGTAAACGGCTCCAGCCAAACATCGATGTCCTCGCGGCGCTCGGCGTCCGGAAGGCTCAGCCAGTAGTGCAGGCCGGGGATGTCGAATTCGCACAAAGCACCGGGGATCGAGGCGCGCTGGCGCACGGCGTTCAATAGCTCGTGAGTTTTCAGATGCGCACCGGGCTGGGCGTGGTAGCCGTGCAGCGCCTTGATCAGGCCGTTCTGCTGATCGAGCAGGGCATTGAGCTTGTCGCGATCGACACCGGGGGTATCCGGCACGTTCCTCAGGCGGGCCTGCTGTCGCTCGAGCTCCTTGATCAGCTCGCGCTTGATGTCGATGCGCGAGAGGACATCGGCGGCCTCGAGCAGCAGGAGCACCGTGCAAAGCGTGTCGTCCCGCGAGCTGCTTTGCAGGTGATGGTCGATGCGGGCGAACAAATTGTCGAGCCTGAGGCAGGCCCGGATCCGTTCGTTCAGTGGTTGCTCGTAGATTTTCAGAGGTGCGTTCCGATCCATTGGCTGCCGATGCGGGTCGAGGATGTGTCGGCCGTCTCGCGTTAGGGAAGCTTTGCACGAATGCGCTGCCGCTCTGGCCAGGCGAGCCGTTCGTGATCAAGGCGTGTCGTCGCCGGCGTGCCGGTGGCCACGTCAAGACGGCGCAACGCCGATCACGGGCGGCTCGTCAGGCCCGCAGGGCGCGCCTTGAGCCGGACATCTGCTGTGTTGCCGTCCTCGGAAAGGGAATCCCCCTTCCGCGTCGGACGGCCGTCTTGCAACTGCCCGGCTCAAGGCACGCAGAGCGGTATGCCATTCGTGCAAAGTTTCCCTGATCATTCTCGGCCTGCTCGGGGGATAACTCAACTCCCGCGAGCAGGGCCTGCTGCGTGACGGTCAATCCGGCTCGTACCCCAGAATCGGCGCGAGCCACTTCTCGGCCTCGGCACGGCTCCAGCCCTTGCGGCGGGCGTAGTCGTCGACCTGGTCGGGGCCGATGCGGCCCACACCGAAGTAACGTGCCTCCGGATGGGCCAGATACCAGCCCGAGACGGCAGCGCCCGGATGCATGGCGTACGAGTCGGTCAATTCCATTCCGATGCGTTCGGGCGCCAGGAGTTCCCACAACAAACCCTTTTCGGTGTGATCCGGGCAGGCGGGGTAACCGGGAGCCGGGCGGATGCCCTGGTATTTCTCGGCGATCAGCTCGTCGTTGGAGAGCGTTTCGTCGGCCGCGTAGCCCCAGTATTCCTTGCGGACCCGTTCGTGCAGCGTTTCGGCGAAGGCCTCGGCCAGGCGGTCAGCCAGCGATTGCAGCAGGATCGCGTGGTAGTCGTCGTTCGCCTCTTCGAAGCGCTTGACGTGCGGTTCGATGCCGTGACCCGTGGTCACGGCGAATCCGCCGATCCAGTCCTTGACCTTGCTGCCGGTCGGCGCCACGAAGTCGGCCAGACACTGGTTGGGTTTGCCACCCGAGCGCGGCATCTGCTGGCGAATATGGTGCAGGGTGGTCTGGACGCCCTGGCGCGATTCGTCGGTGAACACGCGGATGTCATCGTCCACCGAGGCGGCCGGCCAGAAGCCGTAGACGGCGTTGGCCGTGAGCCACTTCTCCTCGACGATCTGCTTGAGCATCGCCCGGCCGTCCTCGTAGAGCTTCTTCGCCTCGGTGCCCACCTTCTCGTCGTCGAAAATCGCGGGGAACTTGCCGAACAACTGCCAGCTCTGGAAGAACGGCGTCCAGTCGATGCGCTCGACGATTTTCTCGAGCGGGTAGTCCTCGATGATATGCACGCCCGGCTGCTGCGGTGCGACGGGGGTGTAGTGCTCGAAGTCGACGCGCTGGCGATTGTCGCGCGCCTGCTGGATGGAGGAGCGCTTGGCCTCCTTCTGGTTGGCCTTGCGGCGTTCGACCACCTTGGCGTACTCCGCTTCGACCTCGTCGACAAACGCCTGCTTGTTCTTGCCCAAGAGCTTGCTGGCCACGCCCACGGCGCGCGAGGCGTCGAGCACGTGGATGACCGGCTGATCGTAGGAGGGCTTGATCTTGAGCGCGGTGTGCAGCTTGGAGGTGGTCGCCCCGCCGATCATCAGCGGGATGTCGAAGCCCTGGCGCTGCATCTCGGCGGCGACGTTGGTCATCTCCTCGAGTGACGGCGTGATCAGGCCCGACAGGCCGATCAGATCCGCGTTCTCCTCGCGGGCGGTGTCGAGGATCTTCTGCGTCGGCACCATCACGCCGAGATCGACGATCTCGAAGCCGTTGCACTGCAGGACCACGCCGACGATGTTCTTGCCGATGTCGTGCACGTCGCCCTTGACGGTGGCCATCACGATCTTGCCGGCCGACTGCGCCTGGCAGCTTTCCTCTTCCATGTAGGGCAGCAGGTGGGCGACCGCCTTTTTCATCACGCGGGCGGACTTGACCACCTGCGGCAGGAACATCTTGCCGGCACCGAACAGGTCACCGACGACGTTCATGCCGTCCATCAGCGGGCCTTCGATCACGTGCAAGGGCAATTCGGCACGCTGGCGCGCCTCCTCGGTGTCCTCGATCACGTACTCGTCGATGCCCTTGACCAGTGAGTGCTCGAGGCGCTTTTCCACCGGCCACTCGCGCCATTCGAGGCTGGGGCCGCTGGATTTCTCGCCACCGGAGCCGCGGTACTTGTCGGCAAGCTCCAGCATCCGGTCGGTGGCGTCACTGCGGCGATTGAGCACGATGTCCTCGACCGCCTCGCGCAGTTCGTCGGGAATCTCGTCGACCACGGTGAGCTGGCCGGCATTGACGATGCCCATGTCCATGCCCGCCTGGGTGGCGTGGTAGAGGAACACGCTGTGGATCGCCTCGCGTACCCCCTCGTTGCCGCGGAAGGAGAACGACACGTTGGAGACCCCGCCGGAGATCAGCGCATGCGGCAGGTTCTCCTTGATCCAGCGCGTCCCGTCGATGAAATCGACCGCGTAGTTGTTGTGCTCATCGATGCCCGTGGCGATGGCGAAGATGTTCGGGTCGAAGATGATGTCCTCGGCGGGAAAGCCGATGCCGATCAACAGGTCGTAGGCCCGCCGGGCGATCTGCTTGCGCCGTTCGAGACTGTCGGCCTGGCCGTCCTCGTCGAAGCCCATCACCACCGCGGCGGCGCCGTAGCGCTGGACGGTACGCGCCTGCTCGAGGAACGAGTCTTCGCCTTCCTTGAGCGAGATCGAATTGACCACGGCCTTGCCCTGGACGCACTTGAGGCCTGCCTCGATCACCTCGAACTTCGAGGAGTCGATCATGATCGGCACCCGCGAGATGTCCGGCTCGGCGGCCACCAGGTTGAGGAAGCGCTGCATCGCCTCGACGCCGTCGATCAGGCCCTCGTCCATGTTGACGTCGATCATCTGTGCGCCGTTTTCCACCTGCTGGCGGGCGACGTCCAGGGCCGTGTCGTAGTCGTCTTCCTTGATCAGGCGACGGAAACGCGCTGAGCCAGTGACGTTGGTGCGTTCGCCGATATTGACGAACAACGAGTCGGGCGTGATGTTGAACGGCTCGAGCCCGGACAGGCGGCAGGCGACCTCCGGCTTGACCGGCTGGCGCGGCTTGATCCCGTCCACCCGGCGAGCCATCTCGGCGGTGTGCGCCGGGGTGGTGCCGCAGCAGCCGCCGATGATGTTCAGCAAGCCGGCCTCGGCCCATTCGCCGATCGAGGCGGCCATCGGGTCGGCCTCCAGATCGTACTCGCCCAGTTCGTTGGGCAGGCCGGCGTTGGGGTGGGCGGAGATGAAGTACTCGCTCAGCCGCGAGAGCTCGGCGACATACTGGCGCAGCAGGTCGGGCCCGAGCGCGCAGTTGAGGCCGATCGACAACGGCCGGGCGTGGCGCAGGCTGTTGTAGAACGCCTCGGTGGTCTGGCCCGAGAGCGTGCGCCCGGAGGCGTCGGTGATGGTCCCGGAGATCATCACCGGCCAACGCTGGCCGCGATCGACGAATAGCTCTTCGAGGGCGAACACGGCCGCCTTGGCGTTGAGCGTGTCGAAGATGGTCTCGATCAGGAAGATGTCGACGCCGCCCTCGAGCAGGGCCTCGGCGGATTCGCGGTAGGCCTCGACCAGTTCGTCGAAGCTGGTGTTGCGGTAACCGGGGTCGTTGACGTCGGGCGAGATCGAGGCGGTGCGGTTGGTGGGCCCCAGGATGCCGGCGACAAAACGCGGTTTGTCGGGCGTCTCGGCGGTCTTCGCGTCGGCGGCCTGGCGGGCGATTTGCGCGGCGACCACGTTGATCTCCCGCGACAGCTCTTCCATCTGGTAGTCGGCCATCGCGATGCGCGTGGACGAGAAGGTGTTCGCCTCGATAATGTCCGCGCCGGCGTCCAGGTACTGGTGGTGGATGTCCGCGATCACGTCGGGACGGGTCAGCGCCAGCAGGTCGTTGTTGCCCTTGAGATCCACCGGCCAGTCGGCGAAGCGCTCGCCGCGGAAGTCATTCTCGTTGAGCTGGGCGTTCTGGATCATGGTGCCCATGGCGCCGTCGAGCACCAGGATGCGCTCGCGCATCAGGTCACGGAGCTGGTCGAAAACGGGATGGTCTCGGTCGATCGAAGTCATGGGCGACGCGCGGTCCTGGAGCGGCCGGGCCGTCGTCCTGCACAGGCGGGCAGGCCGCACGGCCGGCGCGGTGAATTTAAGACGGGGCAGTATAACGTAGAGCCCCTGCTGGGAGGGGAGGGATGGGTCAGGGCTTGCGCGACTTGCGCTGGGATTGACGCAGGCGCAGGCGGCGTTGAGCGCGACGGCGTCGCTTGTGCATCGAGATATGGAAGCGCCAGATCAGGCGGATGGTGGCAAAGCCCAGCAGGGCGCTGACGAACGACAGGGTGACCAGGCCCACGCCCAGCGGCAGCCAGATCGCGGGCAACTGGCTCATGGCATAACCAACGCTCATCTCGCCGGTTGGCGGGGCCAGTTCCGCGCCCGTGAGCATCGCGCCGATCTGGTAGGCCAACCAGAGCAACGGCGGGATGGTGACCGGATTGGTGGTCCAGACGAGCGCAACGGCCAGGGCGATGTTGACCCGCATCGCGATCGCCCCCACGGCAGCGATCAACATCTGGCCCGGCAGCGGAATGAAGGCGAGAAACAGACCGAGGGCGACGCCGCCGGAGACCGAGCGGCGGTTCAAGTGCCAGAGGTTCGGATCGCCGAGGAATTGCGCCACCGGGCGCAGGAACGGCTGATTGACGATTCGCTGGCGATTGGGTGTCAGGCGACGGAAAAACTTGCGTGGCATACGGGGCTCGTCAAACGTCAGCTTGCCGGACGGTGTGATCGCGGATCACCTGCCGCGCCAGGGAATGGCCGTGACCAAGGCCCGGAGTCATTAAAAGCTTTTCAGCAGGTCCCGCACCTTGCGACTCAGCGTCATGTAGTCGCGCTTTTCCTCATCGGTCAACTCACCGATCACCTGATGGCGAAAGCCGGCGAGCGCCGTGTCGGCCGCCTCGATTCGCGCATGGGCATCGGGTTTGAGCCAGATGGTCTTGGCGCGCCGGTCGGACTCGGAGATCCGTCGCTCGATCCAGTCGCCTTTTTCCAGGCCGTCGAGCAACTTGACCAATGTCGGACCTTCGATGGCCAGTTCGCCAGCCAGTTCCTTCTGCGTGCGGCCTTCGCCCTCGTCGCGCAGGATGCGCAACACGGCCCAAGCGGACGCGGTCAGATCGAATTCACTCAGGATCTTGTTGATCTGGACGCGCCATAGCCTGGAGACGTCGAATACCAGGCGGGTAATCTCGTCTTCGCGTTGCTGGACCGGGTTGGGGGATTGGGTCATGGGCTGGTGCCGACTGTCATGGGAATCAAACATCTGTATGGTCGCATTACTTGCGCGTTTTGGCCATCCCGCGGGTTCGCACCGAGGTGCGTGGATCGTCGTTGCTCGCCGGTGTTGATGCAGGCCGCCACGGGCGGGCCGCGGCGCTTTCCGCGCTGGGTGGATAGATTGCCGCTGCAGGGTGTTTGCGGTACCATTCCGCCCTTGAAACGGGGCCCGTCGGGCCGCCATCAACCTCCTCTCGATATGGTTCGTTAATGACCAAGTTCGTCTTCGTTACCGGTGGGGTCGTCTCGTCACTGGGCAAGGGAATCGCCGCCGCCTCACTGGGCGCGCTGCTCGAATCTCGTGGCCTGCGCGTGACGCTGATGAAGCTCGATCCTTACATCAATGTCGACCCGGGCACGATGAGCCCCTTCCAGCACGGGGAGGTGTTCGTGACCGACGACGGTGCGGAAACGGACCTCGATTTGGGCCATTACGAACGGTTCGTGCGCTCCCCGGTCGGTCGACGCAACAATTTCACCACCGGGCGGGTCTACGAGACCGTCATCCGCCGTGAGCGGCGCGGCGACTACCTCGGCGGCACCGTCCAGGTGATCCCGCACGTCACCGACGAGATCAAGCGCCGGGTGGTCGAGGGCTCCAAGGGCTACGACGTGGCCCTGATCGAGATTGGCGGCACCGTCGGCGACATCGAGTCGCTGCCGTTCCTCGAGGCGATCCGTCAGTTGGGCGTCGAGATGGGCCATGATCGCGCCATCTTCATGCACCTGACCTTGGTGCCTTACATAAAGGCGGCCGGCGAGGTCAAGACCAAGCCGACGCAGCACTCCGTCAAGGAACTGCGCTCGATCGGTATCCAGCCCGACATCCTGGTCTGCCGCGCCGAGGTGCCGCTGCCAGAAGAGGAGCGGCGCAAGATCGCACTGTTCACCAACGTGGAGCACGACGCGGTCATCTCCGCGATCGATGCCGACACGATCTACCGCATTCCGCGCCTGCTCCACGCACAGAACCTCGACGAGACGGTGCTCAGAAAGCTGCATCTGAGCGCCGGGCCGGCGGATCTCACCGAGTGGGACCGGGTGGTCGAGGCGCAGACCAAGCCCGATCGTATTGTCGATATCGCCATGGTCGGCAAGTACGTGGATCTGGTGGACGCCTACAAGAGCGTCAACGAGGCGCTGCTGCACGCCGGTATCCAGACCCGTACGCGGGTGAACATCCACTACTTCGACTCGGAAACCTTTGAACACGACGGCGTGGCTCGTCTCGAAGGCATGGATGCGATCCTGGTGCCCGGCGGCTTCGGTTCGCGTGGGGTCGAAGGCAAGATCGAAGCCGTTCGCTACGCGCGTGAATCGGGCAAGCCGTATCTGGGCATCTGCCTCGGCATGCAGGTGGCTGTGATCGAATACGCCCGTCACGTGGCCGGCCTCGAGGGCGCGCACTCGACCGAGTTCGATCGTGAAACCGAGAACCCGGTCATCGCGCTGATTACCGAATGGCGCGACGAGCAGGGCAACCGCATCGAGCGCAGCGAGAACGTCGACATGGGCGGCACCATGCGCCTGGGCGCGCAGCGTTGCCGCATCGAGCCGGGCACGCTCGCGCACCGTATCTACGAGTGCGACGAGATCAGCGAGCGCCATCGGCATCGCTACGAATTCAACAACGGCTATCAAAAACCCCTGGCAGACGCCGGCATGGTGTTCGCCGGCTGGTCTGTCGAGAACGAACTGGTCGAGACGGTCGAACTGCCGGAGCATCCGTTCTTCTTCGCCTGTCAGTTCCACCCCGAATTTCGCTCTACCCCGCGCGACGGCCATCCGCTGTTCGTTGCCTTTGTCAACGCGGCCCATACCCACCGAGTGGGCAAGGCCGAGGCCCTGGACGACGCATGACGATGAAGCTTCTGGATTTCGAGGTCGGACTGGACCAACCGCTGTTTCTGATCGCCGGCCCCTGCGTGATCGAGTCGGCCGACTTGGCGCAGGAGACGGCGGGGCGCTTGAAGGAAATGGCGGAAACCGCTGGTATCCGTCTGATCTACAAGAGTTCCTTTGACAAGGCGAACCGCTCCTCGACGGAAAGTTTCCGCGGGCCGGGGCTGGAGAAAGGGCTGGCGATCCTCGAGGACGTCAAGCGTGAATTCGGCCTGCCGGTGCTCACCGACGTCCACGAGGATACGCCGCTCGAGGAAGTCGCTTCGGTGGTCGACGTGTTGCAGACGCCGGCCTTCCTCTGTCGGCAGACCAATTTCATCCAGAACGTCGCCCGTCAGGGCAAGCCGGTGAATATCAAGAAGGGCCAGTTTCTCGCTCCCTGGGACATGGCCAACGTGGTCGAGAAGGCCCGGGCGGTCGGCAATGACCAGGTGATGGTCTGTGAGCGCGGCGTGTCTTTTGGCTACAACACGCTGGTTTCCGACATGCGCGCTCTGGCGATCATGCGCCAGACAGGGGCACCGGTGGTGTTCGATGCCACCCACTCGGTGCAGCAGCCGGGCGGGCAGGGCAAGGCCTCGGGCGGGCAGCGCGAGTTCGTGCCGGTTCTGGCGCGCGCGGCGGTCGCCGCGGGCATCTCCGGGCTATTCATGGAGACGCATCCGGACCCGGCCAAAGCGCTTTCCGATGGGCCGAACGCCTGGCCGCTCGACGAGATGGCCGATCTGCTGCTGACGCTGACCACGCTTGATCGCACGGTCAAGGCCTCGGGCTTCCCGGAGAACGCGCGGCTGGGTCTGACGGACTGAGCCGAACAGTGGCCGCCCGAAACGGCTGGGCGGCCGACAAACGAATGACCGGGCCGGGCGCGGCATAGGCGCCGGTTCGCAGCCGATCCAAACCGAACATAAAGTCAGGAGAACACTGCATGGCAGCCATTGAGCGAGTGCACGCACGCGAAGTCATCGATTCACGCGGCAACCCGACCGTCGAGGCCGAGGTTCATCTGGCCGGCGGTATCGTGGGGCGGGCGATCGTACCCTCCGGCGCTTCCACCGGCGCCCGCGAGGCGATCGAGCTGCGTGACGGCGACGAGAGTCGGTACCTCGGCAAGGGCGTCACCCGTGCGGTGGCAAACGTGAACGGCGAGATCAACGACGCCGTCAAGGGCATGAGCGTCCATGCGCTGGCGGACATCGACAACAAGATGATCGAGCTCGATGGCACCGAGAACAAGTCACGCCTGGGCGCGAACGCCATCCTTGCCGTCTCGCTGGCCGCTGCGCAGGCGGGTGCGCTTGAGCGGGGCGAGCCGCTGTTCTCCTACCTCGGTGGCGAGGCCGCGGTGACTCTGCCGGTGCCGATGATGAACATCATCAACGGGGGCGAGCACGCCGACAACTCCATCGACATGCAGGAGTTCATGATCATCCCGGCCGGTGCGCCGAATTTCTCCGAGGCGCTGCGCTACGGCGTCGAGGTGTTCCACGCCCTCAAGCAGGTGCTGGCCGCGCGCGGCCTGTCGACCGCCGTCGGCGACGAGGGCGGCTTCGCCCCGGACCTGCCGTCCAACGAGGCCGCGATCGAGGCCATCATGGAAGCGATCGAGAAGGCCGGCTACACCCCGGGCAAGGACGTCTTCCTGGGCCTGGATGCGGCGAGCTCCGAGTACATCAAGGACGGCAAGTACGTCCTGACCGGCGAGAACCGCACCCTGGATGCCGCCGGCATGGTTGATCTGCTGGCCGAGTGGGTCGAGAAGTACCCGATCCTGTCGATCGAGGACGGCATGGCCGAGGACGACTGGGATGGCTGGGCACTGTTGACCGAGCGCCTGGGCGACAAGTGCCAGCTGGTTGGCGACGATCTGTTCGTCACCAACGAGAAGATCCTGCGCGAGGGCATCGAGCGCAAGGTTGCCAACTCCATGCTGGTCAAGGTCAACCAGATTGGCACCCTGACCGAGACGCTCGCGGCCATGCGCCTGGCGCAGGAGAACGGCTACACCAACGTCGTCTCCCACCGCTCGGGCGAGACCGAGGACACCACCATCGCCGACTTGGCCGTGGCGACCAACGCGGGTCAGATCAAGACCGGCTCGCTGTCGCGCTCCGACCGGATCGCCAAGTACAACCAGCTGCTGCGTATCGAGGAGCGTCTTGGCGACAAGGCCCGTTTCCCGGGACGCGCGGCCTTCGGTCAGTAAGGCAGACGTCTTGGCTTTCGGGGCGCACTGACTCCATGCTTCTCATCCCATCGATGCGTTGCGGCGAATCCTCTCGGATGGTCGTGAGTGCTGCACCGGTGGCGGGTTTGGCGAGCGTCTCGTGCGCCTGCTGACCGTCATCCTTGTGTTGATGGTCGCCGGCCTGCAGTGGCGGGTCTGGGTCAGCGAGGCCTCGGTGGGTGAAGTGAACGCCAAGCAGGATCGTCTGTCGATCCTGCAGGCCGAACAGACCCGGCTTGAACGGCGCAACGAGACGCTGGCCGCCGAGGTGGGCAGTCTGCGTGAGGGCATGGATGCCGTCGAGGCACAGGCGCGCCTGACGCTGGGCCTGGTGCGCGAGGGCGAGCGTTTCTACCAGGTGGTCGAGGCCGTCCGTCCCGATACGATTACCCCGCCGGTGGTCGACCCGAGCCGCGTGACCTCTCCCTCGATCGGCGAGTGATTCGTCGATGAGTCGCTTGCGGTCGTTTCGTTTCCCAACGCTCATTGACCTTCTCATGCCGTTCCGTGGGGCAGGGCGATGAGCGCCTCTGTCACCCCCTTGCCGCCCGCCCCGGCGACCCCGGCCGAGGCCGGGCGCTGGTGGCTGCTCGTGCCGGCCGCCGGTTTCGGTCGGCGCATGGGTAACGACACGCCCAAGCAGTACCTGAGCCTGGGCGCGCGTTCGGTGCTGGAGGTGACCCTGTCGCGGTTTGCCAACCTGCCGGGTCTCGCCGGGGTGGTGCTGGTTACCGGCGACGGGGTCCCGGAAGGCGCGCTGGATGCGCTGCATCTCGTCGGCGTCCCGATTCACCGCGTCAACGGGGGCGCCAGCCGGGCGCTGAGCGTGCGCAACGGACTGGCCCTATTTCGTGATCGCTGGGCAAGCCTCTCGCCGCGAGCGCGCCACGAACCGACCGACGGGTTGGGCGAGTGGGTGATGGTCCATGACGCCGCGCGACCCTGCGTGGAACCGGCGGACCTGCATCGGCTATTGGCGGCGGCCCGTTACCCGGAGGGCGCGCTGCTGACCGCACCGGTGCGCGACACCATCAAGCGGGTCGATGCCGACGGGCGGGTAACCGAGACCGTGGATCGCCGTGTGCTGCGCCATGCCTTGACCCCGCAGCTGTTCCCGGTGGGCGTGCTGCTCGAGGCGATCGAACAGGGTCTGGCGGCCGGGGCGGATATCACCGACGAGGCCTCGGCGCTCGAACGCCTGGGGCTGTCGCCCTTGGCCGTTGACGCCGGCACGGACAACCTCAAGATCACCCACCCGGAGGATCTCGGCATCGCTCGGGTGATCCTCCGGCGACAGGGAGTGCTCGATGATTGATCCTTTCTCGCTGCGTATCGGCCACGGTTTCGACGTGCATGCCTTCGAGCCCGGCGATCATCTGTGGATCGGTGGTTGTCGTATTCCCTTCGATCGGGCCTTTCGGGCGCATTCCGACGGGGATGTCCTGCTGCATGCGATTTGCGATGCCCTGTTGGGTGCGGCCGGGTTCGGGGATATCGGCCGGCACTTTCCGGACACGGATCCCGCCTGGGCGGGAGCCGACAGTTGTGACCTGCTGCGCCGGGTCGTCGAACGGATCGCCCAAGACGGTTGGCAGTTGGTCAATGTCGATGCGACCGTGATTGCGCAGGCGCCCAAGCTCGCCCCCTGGGTCAGCCCCATGCGCGACTCGATCGCGGCCGCCGGCGGCTGGTCGACCGATCAGGTGAACGTCAAGGCAACGACCTCGGAAAAACTGGGCTTTACCGGACGGGGCGAAGGCATCGCGGCCGAGGCCGTGGTCATGCTGTCGCGCGCGCCGCTGGCGGATTGATTTATGGGGGGCGGCCAAGTAGTCTTGTCGCCCGTTTCCCGGGGCGGTACGTGCAATGCGCAGTGCCGCCGCTCGGGCTGACCGTTAAAAACATCTGGCTCTTGAACATTTGAATTGGAACCATCGGATGCGTAAACCGATCGTCGTAGGAAACTGGAAGCTCAATGGCACATTGGCCGACAACGAGTCGCTGGTGCTGGGCACGCTCGACGGCATGCCGTCGCTCGAAGGCATCGACGTGGCCGTCTGCCCGCCGTTCGTCTTTGTGCCGCAGGTCGCCCGGCTCGCCGATTCGACCGCGCTGGATGTCGGGGCGCAGAACTGCTCCGAACACGACAGTGGCGCCTTTACCGGCGAAGTCGCCGCGCCGATGCTGGCCGACGTGGGCGCGCGCTACGTGATCCTGGGTCACTCCGAGCGGCGCGCGATTTACGGCGAGACCGACGAGGTCGTCAACGCCAAGGTCAAGGCGGCGCTGGCCGCCGGCCTCACGCCGATCCTCTGCGTCGGCGAGACGCTCGAAGAGCGCGAGGCCGACGAGACCGAGGCGGTGGTGCGTCGCCAGCTGGCCGCGGTGATCAGTGGTAACGGCATCCAGGCCTTCGACCGGATCGTGATTGCCTACGAGCCCGTCTGGGCGATCGGCACCGGACGGACGGCCTCGCCCGAGCAGGCTCAGGCCGTACACGCGTTCATCCGTGGCCAGTTGGCGGATCACGACGCCGGCATCGCGCAATCGGTGCGCATTCAGTACGGTGGCTCGATGAAGCCCGCTAACGCGGCCGACCTTCTCGCGCAGCCGGATATCGACGGTGGCTTGATCGGCGGGGCGTCGCTCAAGGCCGAGGATTTTCTGGGAATCTGCCGCGCCGCGGCGGACACGGTAGGTAAGCAATGACCACATTTGTAATCATCATTCACGTGCTGCTGGGTGTGGCCCTGATCGGGCTGGTATTGATCCAGCATGGTAAGGGGGCGGATGCCGGCGCCGCGTTCGGTTCGGGCGCGTCTGGCACCGTTCACGGGGCGCGTGGGCCAGCAAACACCCTGCAGAAGGTGACCGGGTGGATGGTGGTGGCCTTTTTTGGCACCAGTTTGTTGCTTGCCTACGTGATTACCTCTTCCCAGGAGCCCTCGAGCGTGGTAGATTCTGCACCCGTTTCCGAGACTGGAAACGCGCCAGAGCAAGGCGGACGCACCCCGTCCGACAAGCCGGCAGGCACGCCGACCGACGTCCCATCCTCGAACTCGGCGGCACCCTCTGGGCAGGAAGACGGCAGCACCCAATCGCCGTCGGATGTGCCCGGACAGTAACGGCGGGCAATCGCCGTTACGACTGGATCAAGCGATGATCCGGTTGACAATCAAAGCGGACGTGGTGGAACTGGTAGACACGCTATCTTGAGGGGGTAGTGGCGAAAGCTGTGTGGGTTCGAGTCCCACCGTCCGCACCAAACACACTTTTCCGGTTCGATTCGCTATTCTTGTACGTGGCCGTTGAGTTTTCCGGCGCGTGCAAGGCGGTCGAACGCGCAGAAAAAACCGGCCGGGATCGACCTGGCCGGGTTTCGAGCAAGAGGGTGTCAGATGCTTGAAGGCTACATTCCTATCCTGATCTTCTTCGGTGTGGCCACCCTGTTCTCCCTGGGGCTCCTGGTCATCGGTCAGGTGCTGGCACCCAATCGGCCGGATGCGGCCAAGCTGGATGCGTACGAGTGCGGCTTCCCGCCGTTCGAGGACGCGCGCATGAAGTTCGACATCCGCTACTACCTGGTCGCCATCCTGTTCATCATCTTCGATCTGGAGATCGCCTTCCTGTTTCCCTGGGCCGTTGCGCTCGAGGACATCGGCGGCTTCGGGCTCGCGGCCATGGCCATTTTCCTGGGCGTGCTCGTGATCGGCTTTATTTACGAGTGGAAGAAGGGGGCGCTGGAATGGGAGTAGAAGGCGTTCTGGAGAAGGGCTTTGTCACCACGTCGGCCGACAAGCTGATCAACTGGGCGCGTACCGGCTCGCTCTGGCCGATGACCTTCGGCCTGGCCTGCTGTGCCGTCGAGATGATGCACGCTGGCGCGGCCCGTTACGACCTCGACCGTTTCGGCGTGGTGTTCCGTCCGAGTCCGCGTCAGTCCGACGTGATGATCGTGGCGGGCACCCTGGTCAACAAGATGGCCCCGGCATTGCGCAAGGTCTACGACCAGATGGCCGAGCCGCGCTGGGTGATCTCGATGGGTTCCTGCGCCAACGGCGGCGGCTACTACCACTACTCCTACTCGGTGGTACGCGGCTGTGACCGGATCGTGCCGGTCGATATCTACGTGCCCGGGTGCCCGCCGACCGCCGAGGCGCTCTTGTACGGGATCATCCAGTTGCAGAACAAGATCCGTCGCACCAACACCATTGCGCGTGCCTGACGGGTACCGGCAAGCACAGGGGTAGCCTCATCCATGAATCTGCAAACGGCCCTCAAGGAAACCATCGGCGAGTACATCGTCGATCAGACCTTCGACCGCGGTGAACTCACCATCCAGGTCGAGGCCAAGCACTGGCGCGAGGTCGCCCAGCGCCTCGAATCGAGCGAAGCCACGCGTTTCGAGCAGTGCGTCGACCTGTGTGGCATCGACTACCTCGAGTACGGCATTGACGAGTGGGCCGGCGAAGAGACGGTCTCCTATACCGGTTACAGCCGTGCCGTCGAGCCGAACACCAGTGGCTGGCTCAAGTTCGGCGACGAGCCGGACTTGGGGGATCTGGGCCGCCCGCGCTTTGCCGTGGTCGCCCACCTGCTGTCTTACACCCACAACTGGCGCCTGCGCGTGCGGGTCTATTGCCCAGACGACGAGGCCCCGGTGGTGCCATCGGTCGTGTCGGTGTGGGCCGGGTTGAACTGGTTCGAGCGCGAGGCGTTCGACCTGTTCGGCATCCTGTTCGACGGTCACCCGGACCTGCGTCGGATCCTGACCGACTACGGCTTTGTCGGTCATCCGTTCCGCAAGGACTTCCCGCTGATCGGGCATGTCGAGGTGCGCTACGACGCTGAGAAGCAGCGGGTGGTCTACGAACCGGTGTCGATCGAGCCTCGGGTGCTGGTGCCGAAGGTGCACCGCGACGACAGCCGCTACATTGACCTCGACGAGGGCTGATAGATGCCGGAAATCGCCAACTACACCCTGAATTTCGGTCCCCAGCACCCGTCGGCCCACGGGGTGCTGCGCCTGGTGCTCGAGATGGACGGTGAAACCGTCGTCCGCGCCGACCCGCATATCGGGTTGCTGCACCGCGCGACCGAGAAGCTCGCCGAGAGCAAGCCCTACAACCAGTCGATCGGTTACATGGACCGACTCGATTACGTCTCGATGATGTGTAACGAGCACGCCTACGTGCGCGCCATCGAGCAGTTGCTGGATCTGGAGATCCCCGAGCGCGCCCAGTACATCCGGGTGATGTTCGACGAGATCACCCGCATCCTCAACCACCTGCTTTGGCTGGGGGCGCACGCGCTCGATATCGGCGCCATGGCGGTATTCCTCTACGCCTTCCGTGAGCGCGAGGATCTGATGGACTGCTACGAGGCGGTCTCCGGGGCCCGCCTGCACGCCACCTACTACCGCCCGGGTGGCGTGGCACGTGACCTGCCGGACTCGATGCCCAAGTACCAGGCCTCCAAGTGGCACAGCGAGCGCGACGTCAATCGCATGAACGAAGCGCGCCAGGGCTCGTTGCTCGACTTCCTCGAGGACTTCACCGACCGTTTTCCGAAGTATGTCGACGAGTACGAGACGCTGCTGACCGACAACCGCATCTGGAAACAGCGCACCGTCGATATCGGCGTGGTCTCCAAGGAACGCGCGCTGCAGATGGGCTTTACCGGCCCGATGCTGCGCGGCTCCGGCATCGAATGGGATCTGCGCAAGCACCAGCCCTACGCGGTCTACGACCAGCTCGACTTCGACATCCCGGTGGGCAAGAACGGCGACTGCTACGACCGCTACCTGGTGCGCGTCGAGGAGATGCGGCAGTCCAACCGCATCATCCGCCAGTGCATCAACTGGTTGCGCAAGAACCCGGGCCCGGTGATGGCTGACGACCACAAGGTTGTCCCGCCGCGCCGCGAGGAGGTTAAGGCGGACATGGAGTCGCTGATTCACCACTTCAAGCTGTTCACGGAGGGGTATACCCTGCCGCGCGGCGAGGCCTATGCCGCCGTGGAACACCCGAAGGGCGAATTTGGCATTTACTTGGTTTCCGACGGGGCCAACAAGCCGTATCGTCTCAAGATTCGGGCGCCGGGGTTTGCCCACCTGTCGGGTCTCGACGAGATGTCACGTGGGCACATGCTGGCCGACGTCGTGGCAATCCTCGGCACCCAGGACATCGTATTCGGAGAGGTCGACCGCTGATGACCGAGAGCAAACTCCACCTGCTGACCGATCACAGCCGCGAGGAAATCGACGGCTGGCTCGCGCGCTACCCCGAGGACCAGAAGCAGTCGGCCTCGCTGGCCGCGCTGCGAATTGCGCAGCACCAGAACGACGGTCACGTCACCGTCGATCTGATGGACGCGATCGCCGAGTACCTCGGGATGGAGCCGATCTCGGTCTACGAGGTGGCCTCGTTCTACTCCATGATCGAGACCAAGCCCTGCGGGCGTCATCACGTCTCGGTCTGCACGAACATTGCCTGCTCGCTGATGGGATCCGACGAGATCGTCGATCATTGCGAGAAAAAGCTCGGCATCAAGACCGGTGAGTCGACGCCCGACGGCCGGATCCTGTTGAAGCAGGAAGAGGAATGCCTGGCGGCCTGCGGCGGCGGTCCGATGATGCAGGTCGATCACGTTTACTACGAGAATCTGACGCCCGAGAGGGTCGACGAAATTCTCGACAAGCTGGATTGACGCCATGAGTTTCAATTACGTCAGTCACACCCCGGTCTGCTTTGCCACGCTCGAACACGAGCAGCCGTGGTCGTTGGAGGCCTACCTTGCCTCCGGCGGCTACCAGGCCTGGAAGAAGATCCTCGAGGAAAAGACCGACCCGGCGCTGGTCATCGAGGAGATCAAGACCTCGAATCTGCGTGGTCGCGGTGGGGCCGGTTTCCCGACCGGGCTCAAGTGGTCGTTCATGCCGCGCAACGCCCCGGGGCAGAAATACATCGTCTGCAACTCGGACGAATCCGAGCCGGGCACCTTCAAGGATCGCCAGATCCTGATGAACAACCCGCACGCCTTGGTCGAGGGTATGGCGATCGCCGGCTACTCCATCGGCGCGACCAAGGGCTACAACTACATGCGCGGCGAGTTCTCGGACCTGGTGTTCGAGCGCTTCGAACAGGCCGTCCGGGAAGCGTACGAGTACGGCGTGCTGGGCGGGAACATCCAGGGCTCGGGCATCGACTTCGACCTATACGGTTCCCTGGGCGCCGGCGCCTACATCTGTGGCGAGGAAACAGCGCTGCTTGAATCGCTCGAGGGCAAGAAGGGCCAGCCGCGCTTCAAGCCGCCGTTCCCGGCCAACTTCGGCCTGTACGGTCGGCCGACCACGGTCAACAACACCGAGACGCTGTCCTCCGTGCCGGCGATCATGCGCAATGGCGGCCAATGGTTCGCCGATCTGGGCGTGCCCAACAGTGGCGGCGTGAAGATCTGGTCGGTATCGGGCCACGTCAACAAGCCGGGCGTGTTCGAGATCCCGATGGGCACCCCGTTTGCCGACCTGCTGGAAATGGCCGGTGGCATGCGCGGTGGCAAGAAGTGCAAGGCCGTGATCCCGGGCGGCACCTCGTCGCCGGTGATCCCGGGCGGGATCATGCTCGAGACCAACATGGACTACGACTCGATTGCCAAGTCGGGCACGTTCCTGGGCTCGGGCGGGTTGATCGTCATGGATGAAGACACCTGCATGGTCAAGGCGCTGCGCCGCGTGGCGCAGTTCTATTACAAGGAATCCTGTGGCCAGTGCACGCCGTGCCGCGAGGGTACCGGCTGGCTGTACCGCATGCTCAACCGGATCATCGACGGCAAGGGCACGCTCGAGGATCTCGACCGTCTCGACGACGTGGCCAGCAAGATCGAGGGACGCACCATCTGCGCCTTCGGTGATGCCGCCGCCACGCCGGTTCGGAGCTTTATCAAGCACTTCCGACCGGAATTCGAGTACTACATCAAGCACGGCCACAGCATGGTCGACCGCGCATCCCAGGCGGCCTAAGGCCGGCCGTGCAATCAGGTTTCCAGGTATGAGTGACGAGCAGATTACCTTTGAAGTTGACGGCATGACCCTCCAGGGCAACCCGGGGGACATGCTGATCGAGGTGACGGACAAGGCCGGGATCAACATCCCGCGCTTTTGTTATCACCGCAAGCTGTCGATCGCGGCCAACTGCCGCATGTGCCTGGTGGAGGTCGAGCGCGCGCCCAAGCCGTTGCCGGCCTGTTCGACACCGATTTCCGAGGGCATGAAGGTCTCCACGCGTAGCCCCAAGGCGATTAACGCCCAGCGCTCGACCATGGAGTTCCTGCTGATCAACCACCCGCTCGACTGCCCGATCTGCGATCAGGGCGGCGAGTGCGAGCTCCAGGACGTGGCCATGGGCTACGGCGAGGGCGTCGGTCAGTACTCCGAGGCCAAGCGTGTGGTCAAGGACAAGGACATTGGTCCGCTGATCGCCACCGACATGACCCGTTGCATTCACTGCACACGCTGCGTGCGCTTCGGCGAGGAAATCGCCGGCCTGAAGGAACTGGGCGCGACCGGTCGTACCGATCAGATGGAGATCGGCACCTACATCTCCAAAAGCGTGACCTCGGAGCTTTCCGGCAACGTCATCGACCTGTGCCCGGTCGGCGCGCTGACGGCCAAGCCGTCGCGCTACACGCACCGTCCCTGGGAACTGGTGCAGCACAAGCACCTGTCGACGTATGATGCCTTCGGCTCGAATCTCTATATCCACACCCGCGACGGGCGGGTAATGCGCACCGTTCCGCGCGAAAACGATGCGGTCAACGAGACCTGGATCGCCGACCGCGATCGCTATGCCTACACCGGCCTGTTTACCGACGATCGCCTGACCCGTCCGATGGTCAAGCGTGACGGCGACTGGGTTGCCGTGAGCTGGGAAGAGGCGCTCGACGCTGCCGCTCAGGGCATTCAACAGATCGTGAACAAACAGGGTCCGGCCTCCCTCGGCGCGTTGGTCTCGCCCAACGCGAGCCTCGAGGAGCAGTACCTGACCGCGCGCATCGTCCGCGGCATGGGCTCGAACAACATCGATCACCGTCTGCGTCAGACCGACTTCTCCGGCGATGCCGACGATCCGGTCATGCCGTGGCTGGGCATGGATATTCCGGCGATCGCCGATCTGAACGCGGCCGTGACGGTCGGTATGGCAGTGCGTGAAGAGGTGCCGCTGTTTGCCCACCGCCTGCGCCAGACCGCGCTGAACAACCAGGCACGGGTCACCCTGATCCATCCCTACCAACAGGATCTGACCTTCCCGGCGCGCCAAGCCCCGAGCAAGGTGGCCGACGGCGGTGAGCTGGGCAGCCTGCTCGCCCTGCTCAAGGCGGCCGGTGGTGAGATCCCGTCGAATCTGTCCGATCACCCGGTCGCCGAGATCGAGGACGCCGCGGCGATTGTCAACGAACTGAAAGAGGCCGGGAACGCCGCGATCTTCTTCGGTGCCGTGGCACAGAATGCCCCCGACTTCGCCGCGATGCGTGCCGTGGCCGCCGAGCTGGCGCGTCTGACCGGCGCTCAACTGGGCATCGTCGCCCAGGGCGGCAACGCCGCCGGCGCTTGGCTGGCCGGTGCGGTGCCGCATCGTGCCGCTGGTGGTGCGGATGCCGTCGGTCACGGTCGTCATGCCGCGGACATGCTGGCCGAGCCCTGCGAGGCGATGATTCTGCAGGGCGTCGAGCCGGAATACGACTCGGCGGCGGGTCAGGCGGCAATCGCACGCCTGGAACAGGCCGGTTGCGTGGTCGCCATCACCAGTTACGTCACCCCGGCGATGAAGCGTTACGCCGACGTGCTCTTGCCAATGGGCACCGCGGTCGAAACCGCCGGCACCTGGGTCAACGGCGAAGGTCGTTGGCAGTCGGTGAACGGCTCGGTTCGTCCGTTGGGCGAGTCGCGTCCGGCCTGGAAGATCCTGCGGGTGCTGGGCAACCTGCTCGACCTCAACGGCTTCGATTACATGGCGGTCACCGAGGTGCGCCGCGAGATCCAGGGGCATTGCCAGGAAGTCGCACTCGAGAACAAGACCACGTCGCTTGCCGATGCCCGCTTCGAACTGCCGGCAATGGCTGGGCAGGGCGGTTATCAGCGCATTGCCGCGGTGGCGATGTACGGCATCGATCCGGTAATCCGCCGCGCCGCGCCGTTGCAAGGCACCGAAAAGGCCGAGATGCAGCGGCACGTGCTGGTCAATCCGGCCGACGCTGAGCGCGAAGGGTGGGCCGATGACCTGACCGCGATGATCGAACAGGATGGCTTGCGCGCTGAATTGCCGATTCGCGTTGATCCGCGCGTCATGCCGGGCAGCGTCGTCGTGTTCAGCGGCATGCATGCCGGCGAACTGGCCGCGCGTCCCGGCAAGGTCGAAATTCAGGTGGAGGTCGCCGCATGATCACCGAATGGCTTTCCCCGGTCATCGGCTGGATGTCGCCGTCCTGGCAGTACTTCGTCGTGCACGTGCTGCTCACGTTGGTGATTGTCTTGCCGGTTGTGCTTGCCGTCGCCTACCTGACGCTGGCCGAGCGCAAGGTCATCGGCTACATGCACGTACGTATCGGCCCCAACCGGGTCGGCCCGCGCGGGCTGTTCCAGCCGTTCGCCGACGTGTTCAAGCTGATGTTCAAGGAGGTGATCACCCCGACGGTCGCCAACAAGTTCATCTTCTACCTCGCGCCGATCCTGATGCTGGTGGCCGCGCTGGTCGCCTGGGCGGTCATCCCGTTCGACGACGGCTGGGTGCTGGCCGACATCAACGCGGGGCTGCTCTACGTGCTGACGATCGGCGCGGCCGGCGTCTACGGCGTGATCCTGGCCGGCTGGGCCTCGAACTCGAAATACGCACTGCTCGGCGGCATGCGCTCGGCGGCCCACAAGGTCGCCTACGAGCTGGCGATGGGCTTTGCGCTGGTCGGCGTGCTGATGGTCTCCGGGAGCCTGAACCTTTCCGAGATCGTGCGTGGCCAGGAGGGCAGCATCATCCACTGGTACTGGCTGCCGCTGTTGCCGATGTTCGTTGTCTACTTCGTCTCCGGCGTGGCCGAGACCAACCGCGCTCCCTTCGATATCTCCGAGGGTGAATCGGAAATCGTCGCCGGCTTCCACGTCGAGTACTCGGGCATCGCCTTCGCCCTGTTCATGTTGGCCGAGTACGCCAGCATGATCCTGATCTCGGCGCTGGCCGCGGTGCTGTTCCTGGGTGGCTGGCTGTCACCGTTCCAGGGCACGTTCCTCGAGCCGGCGTTCGCCTTCGTGCCGGGTATCGTCTGGTTCATACTCAAGATCTCGGTTCTGTTGTTCGTCTTCATCTGGTTCCGCGCGACTTTTCCGCGGTTCCGCTACGACCAGATCATGCGACTGGGCTGGAAGGTCTTTATTCCGGTAACCATTCTCTGGATCGTGGTGGAAGGCGCATTCTTCTACTTTGAAGTCGGCCCGTGGTTCGGTTAAGGGGAAGCCTGCAATGAACGCGATCAAGCATTTTTTCAAGACGTGGTTCCTGTGGGAGCTGTTGCTCGGCATGTCGGTGACCGGCAAGTACTTTTTCGGTCACAAGTACACCGTCCAGTACCCGGAGGAGAAGACCCCGCAGTCGCCGCGTTTCCGTGGTCTGCACGCGCTGCGCCGCTACGCCAACGGCGAAGAGCGCTGCATTGCCTGCAAGCTCTGCGAGGCCGTCTGCCCGGCGCTGGCGATCACCATCGAATCCGAGCAGCGCGAGGACGGCACGCGCCGGACCACGCGCTACGACATCGACCTGTTCAAGTGCATCTACTGCGGCTTCTGCGAAGAGGCCTGCCCGGTGGATTCGATTGTCGAGACAAGGGTTTACGAGTACCACTTCGAGAATCGTGGCGAGAACATCATGACCAAGGAGAAACTCCTCGAGATTGGTGACCGCCTCGAGCCACAGATCGCGGCGGACCGCCTTGCGGATGCCGCGTACCGGTGATGTTTACCGGCAACGGGTAATCGGTACGGGGTGACGTGCCGGCGGGCGGTGGTCGTGGTAACGTCCCGTCCGGTCGTGGCACGGCGCCCCGCACCTGAAACAACGAACGAAACAACGGTCAACCGGCTCAGGGGCGGACACCCGCTCCCAGCAGAAGGATAGTCATGTCGCTCTACCAGATCCTTTTCTACGTATTTGCCTCGGTCGCGGTGGTCGCCGCCATCCGGGTGGTGACGGTCAGGAACCCGGTGCACGCCGCCCTGTTCCTGGTGCTGACGTTCTTCTCCACCGCGCTGATCTGGATATTGATGGAGGCGGAGTTCCTCGGCATCGTGCTGCTGCTCGTCTACGTCGGCGCGGTGATGGTGCTGTTCCTGTTCGTGGTGATGATGCTCGACGTCAATATCGCGCCGTTGCGCGAGGGCTTCATCCGCAACCTGCCGGTGGGCGTGTTGGTCGCGCTGGTAATGATCGTCGAACTGGCCTTGATCCTCGGCCCGGCGACCTTCGGGCTGGAGCTCTACCCGGCATCGGAGCCGGCTGCGGCGGACGCGGGTAACACGCGCGCCATCGGCCAGGTGCTCTACACGAAGTTCGTCTACCCGTTCGAGATCGCGGCATTCATCCTGCTGGTCGCCATCGTGGCGGCGATCGCGCTCGCCCATCGCCGCCGCCCGGGCGTCCACTACCAGGACATCGACGCCCAGGTGCGTGTGCGGGCCGAGGATCGCGTACGCATTGCCGAGCTGGATGATGACAAGACCCGCCGTGGTGATGTCGCGGGTGACTCCAAAGCCAACCAGGATAAGGAAACGTCATGATCAGCCTGTCCGAGTTCCTGATCTTCGGCGGTCTGCTGTTCTCGATCAGCGTCGCCGGCATCTTCCTCAACCGCAAGAACGTGCTGGTGCTTCTGATGGCCATCGAGCTGATGCTGCTCGCGGTGAACGTCAACTTCGTGGCGTTCTCGCATTTCTCCGGTGATATCGACGGCCAGGCGTTCGTGTTCTTCGTCCTGACCGTGGCCGCGGCCGAGGCGGCGATCGGTCTGGCGATCCTGGTGACGCTGTTCCGCAATCGACGCACGATCAACGTCGAAGACCTGACCGAGATGAAGGGCTGATCCAATGGAAAAGGTTTACCTTGCCGTCGTACTTGCCCCGCTGATCGCCTCGATCATCGCGGGCCTGTTCGGACGACAGATCGGTCGGTCCGGCGCCCACTGGGTGACCATCATCGGCGTGGCGATCGCGTTGGCCGCGTCCCTGTACGCCTTCTATATGCACGTCTTCGGCGGGCTGTCGACGTTCGACGCGACCGTCTACACCTGGATCGCCTCGGACCTGTTCGAGTTCAATATCGGGTTCCTGGTCGATAACCTCACCGTGATGATGATGGTGGTGGTTACCGCCGTCTCGCTGATGGTGCACATCTACACCATCGGCTACATGCACGATGATCCCGGCTACCAGCGCTTCTTCAGCTACATCTCGCTGTTCACCTTCTCGATGCTGATGTTGGTGATGGCGAACAACCTGTTGCAGTTGTTCTTCGGCTGGGAAGCCGTTGGCCTGGTTTCATACCTATTGATCGGCTTCTGGTACAAGCGCGAGTCGGCGATCTTCGCCAACCTCAAGGCCTTCCTGGTCAACCGGGTGGGTGATTTCGGCTTTTTGCTCGGCATCGCCGCGATCCTGGCGTACACCGACTCGTTGCACTACGCGACCGTGTTCGAGCGGCTGCCCGAACTGGCCGACATCACGGTTGAGTACTGGCCGGGCGTCGAGTGGTCGCTGATCAGCGTGATCGCGATCCTGCTGTTCATCGGCGCGATGGGTAAGTCCGCGCAGGTGCCGCTGCACGTGTGGCTGCCGGATTCCATGGAAGGCCCGACGCCGATCTCGGCACTGATCCACGCGGCGACCATGGTCACCGCCGGCATCTTCATGGTGGCGCGCTTCTCGCCGCTGTTCGAGCTGTCCGACGCCGCACTGTCGTTCATCCTGGTGATTGGCGCGGTGACCGCGATCTTCATGGGCCTGCTGGGCATCGTCCAGCACGACATCAAGCGCGTGATCGCCTACTCGACGCTCTCGCAGCTCGGTTTCATGACGGCAGCACTGGGCGTCTCGGCCTACAGCCCGGCGCTGTTCCACCTGATGACCCACGCCTTCTTCAAGGCACTGCTGTTCCTGGCGGCGGGCTCCGTGATCATCGCGCTGCACCACGAGCAGGACATGCGCAAGATGGGCGGGCTGGCGAAGAAGTTGCCGATCACCTTCGCGACCTTCTTTATCGGGGCACTGGCGCTGATCGGCCTCCCCGGCACCTCCGGGTTCTACTCGAAGGAGTCGATCATCTACGCCGTGGCTGCCTCCGAGCTGCCGGGGGCGGAGTTCGCCTACTGGGCGCTGTTCATCGGCGTGTTCGTGACCGCGTTCTACACCTTCCGCATGCTGTTCCTGGTGTTCTTCGGCGAGTCGCGGATGGATGCCCACACCGAATCGCACGCCAAGGAATCGCCCAAGGTGGTCACCGTGCCGCTGATGCTGCTGGCCGTGCCATCGCTGATTATCGGTTTCCTCGTGGTCGAGCCGTGGCTGTTCGGCGCCTACTTCGATGACTCGATCCGCGTACTTGCCACTCATGGTGCGATGGCCACCCTGGAAGACCAGTTCAAGGGCGCCTGGGGCATGTTCCTCTACGGCTGGACCACGCCGGTGGTCTGGATGGCGCTGGCCGGTGTGGCCTTGGCGGCGATCATGTACCTGGGCATGCCGAAGGTGCTGCCGCCGCTGTTCGCCCGCGTGTTCGCCTGGCCCAAGCGAATCCTCGACGAGGGCTACGGCTTCGACAGCTTCAACAACACCGTCATCGCCGGCGGCTCCCGGCTGCTGGGTCGTGGTCTTTGGCAGGGCGCAGACCTGCGGGCGATCGACGGCTGGCTGGTCAATGGCACGGCCGCGCTGGTGGGCTACATGGCCCGCACCTGGCGCCTGATCCAGACCGGTTACCTCTACCACTACGCGTTCGTCATGATCCTCGGCCTGATCGGGCTGATGACCTGGATCGTGTTCATTGGCGCGTAACGCCCATACCGATAACAAGCGAAGGATAACGGTTCGATGCTGACCTCCTGGCCCATACTGAGCCTGCTCGTCTGGTTGCCGATCGCGGCAGGCCTTGCCGTCATGCTGTTCGGCGAACGGCGTGCCACCTCGGCGCGCTGGTTCGCGCTGATCGTCTCCGTCGTGGTCTTCGTGATCAGCCTCGGCCTGATCGTGGGCTTCAACACCCAGACCGCCGCGATGCAGTTCGTCGAGCACCTGCCGTGGATTCCGGCCTTCGGCATCAACTACGCGCTGGGCGTCGACGGCATCTCGATGCCGCTGATCGTGCTGACCACCTTCACCACCATCCTCGTGGTGGTCGCCGCCTGGGAAGTGATCAAGGACAAGGCCCACCAGTACCTGGCCGCGTTCCTGATCATGGAAGGGATGATGAACGGCACCTTCGCCGCGATGGACGCCATCGTCTTCTACTTCTTCTTCGAGGCCATGCTGATCCCGATGTTCATCATCATCGGGATCTGGGGTGGCCCGCAGCGGGTGTACGCGACGATCAAGTTCTTCCTGTACACCTTCCTCGGCTCGGTGTTCATGCTGGTCGCGCTGATCTACATGTACTTCCAGGCCGGCAGCTTCGCCATCCCGGTGCTGCACGAATTGCCGCTGACGCTGACCGAGCAGATCCTGATCTTCCTGGCGTTCCTGATTGCCTTCGCGGTCAAGATCCCCATGTGGCCGGTGCACACCTGGTTGCCGGATGCGCACGTCGAGGCGCCCACCGGCGGCTCGGTCATCCTGGCGGCGATCATGCTCAAGATCGGTGGTTACGGCTTTCTGCGCTTCTCGCTGCCAATGACGCCGGACGCCGCGGCGACGCTCGACTGGCTGGTGATCGCGCTGTCGCTGATCGCGATCGTCTACATCGGCCTGGTGGCAATGGTCCAGTCGGACATGAAGAAACTGGTCGCCTACTCGTCGATCTCGCACATGGGCTTTGTCACCCTCGGCCTGTTCTTGATCTACATGATCGTTGCCAATCCGGACAACACCTCGGCCAGTGGCGTGACCCTGGCGCTCGAGGGCGCGATGGTGCAGATGATCTCCCATGGCCTGATCTCCGCGGCGATGTTCCTCTCGATCGGCGTGCTCTACGACCGGCTGCACAGCCGTGACATCTCGGCCTATGGCGGGGTGGTCAACACGATGCCGTGGTTCGGCGCGCTGGTGGTCTTGTTCGCGATGGCCAACGTCGGCCTGCCGGGCACCTCGGGCTTCGTCGGCGAGTTCATGGTCATCCTCGCGGCGTTCAAGGCGAACTTCTGGATTGCGTTCGCCGCGGCCCTCACCCTGATCATCGGTGCGGCCTACACCCTGTGGATGGTCAAGCGCGTGATCTTCGGCGAGGTGAAAAATGAAGGGGTGAAGACCCTTCAAGACCTGAACTTCCGCGAGGCCTGGATGCTGGGTGTGCTCGCATTCCTGATCGTGTTGATCGGCGTCTGGCCGAACCCGCTGGTCGAGGTCATGCACGCCTCGATCGAGAACCTGGCGCAACAGGCGCTGACCACCAAGTTGTAAGACGTTCCCTATGACACTCGCCTCACTGAACCTGCAACCGGTCCTTCCCGAAATCGTCCTCGCGGCGATGGCGTGCCTGATCCTGCTCGTCGATCCGTTCCTGCCCAAGCGCGGGCCGACGGTGAGCTTCGTGCTCTCCATCCTCACCCTGGTCGCCCTGTTCGTGATCACGTTGGTCCAGATGGATGACAGCGTGCGCATGAGCTTCGGCGACATGGTGGTCAACGATCCCATGGCCGATCTGATGAAGCTGGTGGTCTACGTACTGGTCGCGGCGGTATTCGTCATCTCGCGCACCTACCTGCGCCAGCGCGGCATCGACAAGGGTGAGTACTACATGCTCGGCCTGTTCGGCGTGCTGGGGATGATGATCACCATCTCCTCCAACCACCTGCTGCTGCTCTATCTCGGCCTCGAACTGATGTCGCTGGCCCTGTATGCCATGACCGCCTTCAAGCGTGATGACGGTCGTGCCTCCGAGGCGGCGATGAAGTACTTTGTGCTTGGCGCGCTGGCCTCGGGCATCCTGCTCTACGGCATGTCGCTGCTCTACGGCGTCACCGGTGACCTGACCCTGACCGCGATCGCCGATTCGGTTGCTGGTGGCGAGGACTCGATGGCGCTCAAGGCCGCCTTGGTGCTGATCGTGGTCGGCTCGGTGTTCAAGATGGGGATCGCCCCGTTCCACATGTGGTTGCCCGACGTCTACGAAGGGGCGCCCACGGCCGTGACGCTGTATCTGGCCGCCGCACCGAAGGTCGCCGCGCTCGCCCTGGTGATGCGCCTGCTGGTCGATGGCATGGGGCCGTTGTTCGCCGACTGGCAGCCGATGCTGATCGTGGTGGCGATGCTCTCGATGGCGATTGGCAACGTGGTCGCCATTGCGCAGACCAGCTTCAAGCGGATGCTGACCTACTCGACCATCGGTCACGTCGGTTTCATCCTGCTGGGTGTGCTGGCCGGTACCAACGAGGGGTACGCCGCCGCGTTGTTCTACACCATCGCCTATGCCGTGATGACCATCGGTGGCTTCGGCATCATCTTGCTGCTGGCCCGCCAGGGCTTCGAGGCCGAGAGCATGGACGACCTGAAGGGGCTCAACGATCGTAGCCCGGTGATGGCATTCGTCTTCCTGTTGCTGATGTTCTCGATGGCCGGCATCCCGTTCACCTTCGGCTTCTGGGCGAAACTGGCCGTGCTGCAGTCGATCGTCGGGGTGGGCCTGTGGTGGCTCGCCACCTTCGCCGTGGTCACGGCGGTGATCGGGGCGTTCTACTACCTGCGCGCGGTCAAGATGGTCTACTTTGACCAGCCGGAGGACACCAGCCCCATCCAGGCCGATCTCAATGTACGAGGCGTGCTGGTGCTCAGCGGCGCCTCGATGCTGATCTTCGGCCTGTACCCGACCGGCCTGACCGCACTGACGGCCGGTGCCTTCGGACTGTAACCCGACACTCTCACACGCCATCGAAACGAGGCCTACATGATCGCCGACTGGATTATCGCGAGCTACCTGATCGGGCTGTTCGTCCTGGCGAACCTGCCGTTCATCAATCAGCGACTGTTCCTGGTGATCCCGGTGGTCGAGCCGGGCCGCCAAAAGTCGTTCTGGTGGCGGATCGTCGAATGGCTGGTCTACTTCGTCACCGGCATGGGCACGGGTCTCTATATCGAATACTCGATCGGCGGTATTGAGCCCAAGGGCTGGGAGTTCTGGGCCGTGTCGGCCTGCATCTTCGCCGTCTTCTCGGTGATCGGCTTTATCTGGCAGTACCAGTTGCGGAAACACCTACAGGTCTGACAGGTCCTTAGCCCGCCCGCGGGATCGCCTACGCATGAAAAACCGCCAGTCGAGCAAGGCTCACTGGCGGTTTTTCTTGTCTGGTTGCTTTGTCGTGTTGTCGCTACGACCTAAGCCGGAGGCGGTGGGCCTGCTCGGTCGTTGCCTTGTCCGTTGCCCCGCCGCCCCGTTGTCCGATGCGCGAAGGGGAGGGCGGCTTCTCACAGGCTGTCACTGGCGGCCTGTCGATTGATCGCCGGGCTGCTCGCTGGATGCGGATTCCGGTTCGGCACTGTCGGACGCCGCATCCGGTGATTCGACATTAGGCCCGGTGGGTGGATAGACCAGGCTTGCCGGG
Organism: Guyparkeria sp.; assembly: GCA_024636755.1. Lineage (GTDB taxonomy): Bacteria > Pseudomonadota > Gammaproteobacteria > Halothiobacillales > Halothiobacillaceae > Guyparkeria. Next base: position 37,695 of record JAGXGL010000017.1, read on the forward strand.
CGCTCACGGATCAGTTGCCAGTACGCCCGCGCAAGGTTGCGGGGCCGGGCGATGCGGGTACCGCGCGCCCGCAGGGCGACGTTGAGCGCCAGGGCGAAGCTCACCGTGAGGTTGACCGCGCCGATCAGCAGCACGAAGCCCAGCAACAGGACGAACATCAGCGGCCCGACGAACTCGTGCGACATCGCGTAGCCCAGATCCGCCGACGAGAAGGCGACGTGGCGAATGTCGAGTGGCAGGCCAAGCAGGTAGCCCACATAGCCGGTAGAGCCGAGCATCACGCCGAAGGCGAAGTTGCTGATCAGGGCGCCGTAATG
>JAGXGL010000018.1 GCA_024636755.1 Guyparkeria sp.
TATCGGCATGCAGCAATCCAACCTCTTCCCGGTCATGGTCATCCAGATGGTTGCCATCGGTGAGGAGACCGGCGCGCTCGACAGCATGCTCGCCAAGGTGGCCGACATGTACGAGGAAGAGGTGGACAACATGGTCGACGCCATGTCGAGCCTGCTCGAGCCAATGATCATGGCGTTTCTCGGCGTGGTGGTCGGCGGCCTGGTCATCGCCATGTACCTGCCGATCTTCAAGCTGGGCGCCGTGGTCGGCTGACTGACGCCCCAGAAAACATTTTTAACTCTTTTCTCGGCCCGCCATCGACGGGCCGTTTTCATAGTTAGGCAGACAAACCATGTCCGAACTGCAAGCCATCTTTCAGCAACACCCGGCCATCTGGATCACGGTCGCCAGCCTGCTCGGCCTGCTGGTGGGCAGCTTTCTCAATGTCGTCATCAACCGGCTGCCGGTGATGATGGAGCGCGAGTGGAAACGGGAATGCCGCGCCCTACTGGCCGGCGAGGACGCCTCCAACGCGGCCGACGACGACCCCTTCAACCTGATCCGTCCAGGCTCGGCCTGCCCTCAATGCGGCGCGCCGATCCGCGCCTGGCAGAACATCCCGGTGCTCAGCTGGCTGATGCTGCGCGGCCGCTGCGCCAATTGTGGCACGACCATCTCCTGGCAATACCCGCTGGTGGAGCTGGCAAGCGCCGCGCTCATCGGCCTGGCGGCCTGGCAATTCGGCCCGACTGCGCTCGCCCTGGCCGTGTTTCTGCTCACGTGGGCCCTGCTGGCCGCGTCGATCATCGATCTCAAGACCCAACTGCTGCCCGACGTGTTTACCCTGCCGCTGCTATGGCTGGGGCTGCTCCTGCCGATCCTGCTGCCGGACTATCACCTCTCGCTCGACGAGGCGGTACTGGGCGCCGTATTCGGCTATCTGGCCCTGTGGTCGGTGTACTGGCTGTTCCGGCTGGTGACCGGCAAGGAGGGCATGGGCTTCGGCGACTTCAAGCTGCTTGCGGCCCTGGGGGCCTGGCTGGGCTGGCAGATGCTGCCGCTGGTGATCCTGCTCTCGGCCCTCGCCGGCAGCGTGATCGGCATCACCATGATCCTGGCCCTGCGCCACGACCGACGCATCCCGATCCCCTTCGGCCCCTATCTGGCGATCGCCGGGCTGGTCGCCCTGTATCTCGGCGAACCGATCATGACGGCCTATCTGGGCGGTCCGCTCTGATCACCGCATGACGACCCAAGCATGACAACCACGGCATCAGAGACCACTGGCCGCATCATGGGCCTGACCGGCGGCATCGCCAGCGGCAAGAGCCTGGCGACATCGATCTTCGCCGAGTTGGGCATCCCGATCATCGACACCGATGCGATCAGCCGCGAGCTGGTCGAGCCGGGCAGCCCCTGCCTCGATGAAATCCAGGCTCGATTCGGCAACGACATCCTCGTTGAGGATGGCCGGCTGGACCGCCACAGGCTGCGCCAGCACATCCTCGACCAGCCGGCGGAGCGCGCCGCACTGGAGGCGATCCTGCATCCGGCAATCCGGGCAAAGGCCCGCGCACAAGCGACGGCGGCGGCCCGTCACGCCCCCTACGTACTCGTGGTCGTGCCACTGCTCGCCGAGACCTCGGTCTGGCCGGCCTACCGCGACTGGCTGGACGCGGTGATTACGCTGACCGCCCCGCTCACGCTGCGCCGAAAGCGGCTCACGGCCCGCCCCGGTATCGATGCCCGGCAAGCCGAGCAGTTGATCGCCGCCCAGGTCGATGACCGCGCCCGTCGGGCAATCGCCGACTATGAGCTGGTCAACGACCGATCACCCGAGGCCCTGCGCGAGCAGATCATCGAGCTGGACCGATGCCTTCGCCCGCGCGACGCGACCAACTGATCACGGCGAGCCCAGCGTCAGAAAGCGTTGCAGTCGCCACCAACCTCGCCGCCCCAACCGCCAGGGCGTGAGCCAAAGCGTGAACCTGCCGGACTCGACGGCATCGAGAGCCACCCCGACCAGTAACGGACTTTGCCAGAGCACGCGCGCCTCCCCACGGATCGACTCACCACCGGATAGCAACACCTCGGCGCGCCCGGCCGACCAGGCCAAGCGGCCCTCGAGGGCGAACCCCGGTGGACGATGACGGAGGCAACGCCACAACCAGCCTGAGACCACCAGCCAGGCCGCCGAGCGCCACGCCCATTCAAGCGCTGGCGTGTGTGCGCCTACCGGCCGGGGCGACTGCCAGATGACCAGACTCACCGCCAGCCAGGCCGCCACAACCAGTCCGCTCCAGGCCGCCAGCAACCAACGATCGGCGACAAGCCGTTCACTCAATCCTTCCGATATCCGTTCCATGGGCGCCCTTCCATCCAAGCCAAGCCGCGAGGGGTGATGTTATCCTTGCGCACCACTCCTGACGACCTTGGATGCACCAATGTCCGACGCGACCGACATAACCTGGCACGACCTGATGCAGCCGAGCGACACCCCGGCCGCTGGCGCCATCCTGCTGACCGATCTGACCGACCGCCGAGTCATCGAGGTCACCGGCTCGGAGGCACGCGCGTTCCTGCACGCGATCCTCACGCAGGACGTCAACGCCCTGACCGACGAGGCAGCCGCCTTCTCCGCGTTCTGCAGCGCCAAGGGTCGGGCACTGGGATTGCTGCGCATCGCTGCACACGAGGACGGATTCCGCCTGGTCACGCGCGCCGAACTCGCCCCCGACCTGCTCAAACGCCTGCAGATGTACGTCCTGCGACGGGACGTGCAATTGTCGTTGGCCGAAGACCAGGCCACACTCGGGGTCATCTGGCCGAGCGTCCATGAGTCGATGGACTGCCCGTTCGATGATGCCACCTGCGAGGCGGTCGAGCGCTTGCGCGAGGCCGAGCCGACACCCGGCCGTTGGCCCGCCGTTGTCGATGCACAAGGACGACTGTTCCTGCGCGAAGAGCAAAACACGCGCAATGGCATGCGCATTGCCGTCCATGGCCCGACCGACGACCTGAAAACGCTCGTGCGATCCGCTGCCAACGGCACGACGATCGCCTCGACCGACCACTGGGAGCGCGCCGAGATCGAGGACCGTATTCCCGAAGTCACGGGCGAGACGGTCGAGCACTTCGTGCCGCAGTGGATCAACCTCGACGAGCTCCAGGCCTTCAGCCTGAAAAAGGGCTGTTATCCGGGCCAGGAAGTCATCGCCCGGATGCATTACCTGGGCAAACCCAACCGGCGCCTGTTTGCCGGCCACGTGCTCGGGCTCGCCCCACCCGCGCCCGGCACACCGGTCCTTAATGACAAGGACGAGGCCGCTGGCGAGGTAGTGCGCAGCGCCCCCCTGCCGGACGACTCGGGCAGCCTGGTGCTCACCGTGATCAAGCTCAAGCACCTGCACGATCCGCTGACGATCGACGGCCTGGCTCTGAGCCTCGACCCGCATGACACCATCGAGGGCGGCAGCGACCGGGCCGATGCCCGGCACTGACCGTCACCCGCACATCACAGCAACGAAACCAAGCTCATGACTGACACCCGTCCCGAATCCAGCCTGACGGCCGACCAGCCGTTGATCGTCGGCAGCCGCCGCTTCTCCTCGCGCCTGCTGACCGGCACCGGCAAGTACAAGGACATGACCGAGACCCGCGAGGCCACCGAGGCCGCCGGGGCCGAGGTCGTCACCGTGGCGATCCGTCGCAGCAACATCGGCCAGAACCCGGACGAGCCCAACCTGCTCGACGTGCTACCGCCGGAGCGCTTCACCATCCTGCCCAACACCGCCGGCTGCTACACCGCCACCGAAGCGGTGCGCACCTGTCGCCTGGCCCGTGAACTGCTCGACGGTCACAACCTGGTCAAGCTCGAGGTGCTCGGTGATGAGAAAACCCTCTACCCGGACATCACCAACACCCTGCTCGCCGCCGAGACACTGGTCGAGGATGGCTTCGAAGTGATGGTCTACACCTCCGACGACCCGATCGTCGCCAAGCGTCTCGAGGAAATCGGCTGCGTCGCGGTCATGCCGTTGGCCGCGCCGATCGGCTCGGGCCTGGGCATCCAGAACAAGTACAACCTGATGACCATCATCGAGAACGCCGAGGTGCCGATCATCGTCGATGCCGGCGTCGGCACGGCCTCGGATGCGGCCGTGGCGATGGAGCTCGGCTGCCACGGCGTGTTGATGAACAGCGCCATCGCCCACGCCAAGAACCCGGTGCTGATGGCCTCGGCGATGAAGAAGGCCATCGAGGCCGGCCGCGAGGCGTTCCTCGCCGGGCGCATGCCCAGAAAGCGCTTTGCCAGTGCCTCCTCGCCCATCGACGGCCTGTTTTTCTGATCCCATGAGCGAATCGACCGAAAAGAGCGACGGCGTCCGTCGCCGCATCCGCTCGTTCATCCGCCGCGAAGGCCGACTCACACCGGGCCAGCAGCGGGCGCTGAACGAACTGGGCCCGAAATACCTGATTGAGCCGACCGGCGAGCCGATCGACCCGGCCGAACTGTTCGGCCGGAAGGCGCCGCTGACCCTGGAGATCGGTTTCGGCAACGGCGACAGCCTGGTGGAAATGGCCGCCAAGGATCCCGGCCAAAACTTCATCGGCATCGAGGTCCACCGTCCGGGCGTGGGGCACCTGCTCAACGGCATCGAGCATTTCGGCCTGACCAATCTCAAGGCCGTTTGCGGTGACGCCGTGCCGTTCCTCGATCAGCGCGTGCCCGAGGAAAGCCTCGACCGGATGCTGCTTTACTTCCCCGACCCGTGGCACAAGAAACGGCACCACAAGCGCCGCATCGTGCAGACACCATTCGCCGATCTGGTCGCTCGCCGCCTCAAGCCCGGCGGGCTGTGGCACCTGGCGACCGACTGGGCCGAATACGCCGAACACATGCGCGAGGTACTCGATGCCCACCCGGCCTTCGTGGCCGAGCACGAGGGCAGCGGCGAGAACGCCCGGCCCGATTGGCGGCCGCGCACCAAGTTCGAGCGACGCGGCGAAGAACGCGGCCACCAGGTCTTCGACCTGCTCTACAGACGGCGCTGATCGGCCCGGCAAACCGGCTGGAGATGCTTGAAATCCGCCCGGCCATCCCGCCGATTCGATAGCCAACAACTTGTTCCCGGTGACGCAAACCCCTATTATCGTGGGCTTTCGTTTTGCCGGGTGAGTCGAGTCGCGCGCGATTAAACCGCCCTCCTCCCCGGTCGAAACGACCCAATCCCACCACTTTATCCACGTTTCGTTTTTATTGCTTTCCAACAGGAGGGACCATGTCCAAAAAGCATCCCGTTGTCGCGGTTACCGGCTCGTCCGGCGCCGGCACATCCACCGTCAAGAGCGCCTTCAACCACATCTTCCGCCGCGAGGAAATCTCGCCGGTCGTGATCGAGGGCGACAGCTTCCACGCATTGAACCGCAAGGACATGCGCGAGCGCATGGCCGCCGAATCCGAGAAGGGCAACAATTTCTTCTCCCACTTCGGCCCGAACGCCAACCACTTCGACAAGCTGGGCGAGCTGTTCAAGAACTACGGCGAATCCGGTAGCGGCAAGAAGCGCTACTACCTGCATAGCGACGAGGAAGCCGCCGAGCACAATGCGCGCCTGAACACCAACCTCGGCCCGGGCGAGTTCACCCCGTGGGAAGACATCCCGGCCGGCTCGGACCTGCTGTTCTACGAAGGATTGCACGGCCTGGTGAAGACCGATGACGTCGACGTCGCCCAGCACGTTGATCTCGGTGTCGGCGTCGTGCCGATCGTCAACCTCGAGTGGATCCAGAAGATCTTCCGCGACAACGCCGAACGCGGCTACTCCGCCGAGAAGATCGTCGACACCATCCTGCGCCGGATGCCGGACTACGTGAACTACATCACCCCGCAGTTCTCGGAGACCGACGTCAACTTCCAGCGCGTACCGACCGTCGACACCTCCAACCCGTTCATCGCCCGCGACATCCCGACGCCGGACGAGAGCGTGGTCGTCATCCGCTTCCGCGATCCGGACGAATTCGGCGTCGACTTCCCCTACCTGCTGCAGATGATCCCGCACTCGTTCATGTCCCGCTATAACACCATCGTGGTGCCGGGCGGCAAGATGAGCTACGCCATGGACCTGATCCTGACCCCGCGTATCCATCGCCTGATCCAGGAACGCAGCAGCTAATCGCCTACCCGGTCATCCCGGACGAAAAAAAGCCCCCGCCGGCACCCTGCCGCGGGGGCTTTCTCTTGTTGAGCCCTGATTGAATCAGGAGGTCTGTCTATAAAGACCCACTCATTCAGGACGGCGGGCGATCCCCCGCGCAACGTGGCACCTCGCCCTCCGGCCCGTCAAAGTAGCGGAACGTGTTGCGCCCGGCGGCCTTGGCGTCGTACATGGCGGCGTCGGCGTGGTTGATCAACTCCTCGGCGTCCCGGGCGTGTTCGGGGAAAACCGCGATCCCGATCGACACCCCGATCGAGACCTGCTCGTCATCGAGGGCGAACGGCTGGGTCAGCACCTCGATCACCTTGCCCGCCACCTGACCGGCGAAGCGTGGCGCGGGCAGCCCCTCGATGAGGATCAGGAACTCGTCCCCGCCGAGGCGCCCGACGACGTCCTCGTGGCGCAACAGCCGCTGCAATCGCTGGGCTACCTCGCGCAGCAACCGGTCGCCCACCGCGTGGCCCAAGCGGTCATTAACCTCCTTGAAGTAGTCCAAATCGAGGAACAATATGGCGAGACGCGTCTCTTCATTCCGCGCCCGGGCAACCGCGTCGCCGATTCGGTACTTGAGCGAGGCGCGGTTGGGCAGA
>JAGXGL010000019.1 GCA_024636755.1 Guyparkeria sp.
AAAGCGCGCCCGTGGGTCCTGGCCGTAGAAGCGTGAAAGATGCTCGTAAAGCGCGGCATCGAAGTGGCACAGCTCCTCGGGCAGCCGGAAGAAGTACTCGGAGAGCACGGCAAAGAACTCGGCCGGATTGGTGGCCGCGTAGGGATCGATCGCCGGCTCATGCCCGGCATCGAGCTCGTGATTGAGCCGGTCGAAGCCCGCCTGGAAGTCATGCGTCCAACGGGCGCGATCATGACCCCGGCCCAGCGGCGGGAAGCCGTTTTCCGCGCCATTGGCCCCGTCGATGAAATGCGCCACCTCGTGGATCACCACGCTGGTGGCGCAATCCGGGTCGAGGCCGGCGTCGACATCCGCCCAGGAAAGCACCAGCGTGCCGTGCGACCAGGCCTCGCCGGCGCGCAGGTCGCGCACGTGATGCACCACCCCGTCTTCATCGACCTCCTCGTGATCGACCTCGAAGGCATCGGCATACACCACCACCGAACGGATGCCCGCCAGCCAGTCCATGCCGAGCGAAAGCACCGGCAGGCTCGCCAGCGCCGCGATCCGCAACTGCATGGCATCCGTGAGCTCCATCGCCCCGCCGGCGTAGAACGGCCGACCGGCGAGAAACCGACCGGCCAACGGCCGGAGGCGGTCGCGATCCTCGGTCGACAGGGCCGCCAGTTCCGGCAGTTCCGCGCACAGGGCCGTCCAGGCCCGGGGCGGAATCTCGATCACATCGTGAGCGCGTCGACCGAACAGTCCAGCGAGCCAGCGCCAGGCCCTCAACCCGGCGCCTCGCTGGCATCTGCCGCCAGCGTCATGTACTCGCGGGTTTCGGGCAGGTAATGCACCAGCCCCTCGAGCACGCCGGCGGCGTAATTGCCATTCATGCCGAACAGCCCGCCTTGGGCCAGATAGAGCGTGTCTTCCAGCGCCCCGGCACGAACCAGTTCACGGGCGCGCGCCTTGACCGCCGGACTGGCATTGGCGACCAGCACCCCGTTGACGTGGCTGCCTAGCGCGTGGAGATCGTTGCCCGAGTCACCCGCGAACATCGCCCGGCGTTGGTCGAACGCCAGGTGCTGGATAAGGAATTCGATCGCGTGCAGCTTGCTGGCGCTGGTCGGCAACACGTCGAGCAGCAACACGTCGGCCGCCTCGTCGAGCGACCAGACCAACCGTGCATCAATCCCGTTGCGCCACAGCCGACCGTGCAGCTCGGCATCGAGCACCTCCTGGTTCGCCTGCCGGTCGACGTAGTAGCTCGCCTTGAACGCCCCTTGCTTCATCGTCTCCTGGGGCCGGATGGCGGAGATGTCGGCGAAGATGTGGGTCACGTCGTCATGGGTCAGCCCGTTCCAGGCCGGGGCAATCTGATCGGTCCAGGCCGGCCAGTGGATCCAGTCGCCATCCCCGTGGCCGGCCTGCGAGCGCGGTGCGTAGATGGTGGTGCCCACGTCACCGATGATGTAGTCCGGCTGCGGCAGGGACCACTCGTCGATGCCGTCGAGCACCAGCTGGAGATCGCGCCCCGAGACGAACACCAGCTCGACCGCCGGATGGGCACAGAAGCGCGCCAGTCGCGGCCGCGCCTCGGGCGATTCCTCGGCATTACCATTGGGGATCAGCGTTCGGTCGAGGTCACAGCACAACAGGATCGGCGCCAGCTTGCTCATGATGCCTCCCCATCATCGCCCCGCTCCTCCGGTAGGTCACAGGCGCCGAAGAAATCGTAGTGCTCGATCGCCTCGAGCACACCCATGGGTCCGTGCGAGCGCGTGAAGATCACCCGATCGAGGTCCGTCAGCCCCGGCAGTTCACGTGCCCCGTCGGGCGTGACCACTGCCCCGAGCGGATTGCCACGCAGCATGTCCTCGTCGGTTGCCACGCCGCCGGTCACCAGCAGGTGGTCGAGCGCAATGCCCCATTGCGTGGCGAAATACCGCAGGGCAAAGCCCTTGGATGCGCGCACCGGCATGGCCAGCAACTCGTTGCGCGACAGGCGCACCAAGTTGGCGTGAATATCCAGTTGATGCAGTTCGTTCTCCAGGGCCTCGAAGCCCGGGAACACGTCGGTATCAGCGATGAAGGCGTGCACGGAATGCACCCCCTGCACCGCCCGGGAGCGCACCTCCACACCGGGGGTGCGGGCCAGCAGGTTGTAGACGCGGTCCGGTTGCCAGGCGTAGCCGATGTGGCGACTCCAACCTTCGTCACGCGACAGGCGCGGGCCGTAATGGATCTGCGTGCCGCCGCGAGTGATCAGCACGTCGGGCGTGGGTACGCCCAGTTCCTTGAGCGCGCTGAGCACCTCGCGGCGCGGTCGATCGGAGACCACCGCAAAGCCGGCCTGCCGGCGATGGGCTCGCAATGTCTCGACCAGGCGCCCGCGCGTGGGCGCATCGGTGGAGCCGCCCAGCGCCACCAACTCGACCACCAACGCCCGGTCGACCTGGCTGAGCATGTGTTCCGGCAAGCTGGGGCGGGCCACCCGACGTTCGCCCTCGAACAGGGTGGCCACGCGAGCCAGGTAACTTTCGACGTGGGCCTCCCAGGCATAGCACTCGCGCACGCGCCGGATGCCGTTTTCCGAATAGCGACGCCAGCGATCGCGGTCCTCGATCAGCGCGGCGATCCGCTCGCCGATGCCCTCGGGGTCCAGGGGGTCGATCAGTTCGCCGTTCTCGCAGGCGGCAATGATGTCCCGCGGGCCGCCGTCCTCGGTGGCCAGGATCGGTGCCCCGGCGGCGGCGGCCTCGATCAGTGTCAGGCCGAACGGCTCGGTCAGCGCGGGGTTGATGAACACCCCGCCACTGCTGGTGACCAGCCGGTAGAGATCGGGCACGTCGTCGGACTGGTGGTGGCGCGGATAGGCGGCCACCCCGTAAAGGTCGTGGTAGTCGATCAGCAGCAACAGATCGGTGAGCACCTTGCGTGGGCCGGCATCCATGTCGCGAATGTCTTCGCGGTTGCCGGCGACGATCACCAGGTTTGCCTGCTCGCGCAGCGTGGGATGCGCGCCAAAGGCCTCGACCAGCGTGGCAATGTTCTTGCGCTCGTCGGGTCGCGAGAGCGCCAGCACTATCGGCCGGTCGGGCTCGCGGAGGAAGCGATGCAGATCGGCACAGATCGGCGGGGCGAATGGATCGGGTGGCGGGGAGAAGCGCTCGAGGTTCACGCCGGGCGGGATCACCGTCATCTTCTCGGGATCGGCCCAGTCGTAAAGCCCGTACTGCTCCTCGATCTCCTGGCCGGTGCTGACCACCACCATGTCCGCGGCGAGCAGCACTTCTTCCTCGGCCCGGATGCGGGTGGACATGGCGTAGGTCGACTCGATCGTCTCGCCGCTCTCGCCACGTGCCAGCAGCCGGCGGCGCTTGACGCGACCCAGCGAATGGCCGGTGTGCGCCAGCGGCACGCCCAGGTGGTGGGCGAGCCGCACGCCGACGTAACCGGCATCGGCGTAATGGCTGTGAATCAGCGCCGGCGTCCGACCGACCCCATCGATGTGGGCCAGCGCGCCGTCGACAAAGCAGTTGAGGTAGGCCCAGAGCCGCTCCTTGGGGAGGTATTCCTCGGGACCGGCATCGATGCGGATGATGTGGGCGTTGTCGCCCAGGTCCTCTTCGGGCTGGGCGTAGTCGGAGGCCACCCGCGAATCGATCACCCGCCGGGTGAACAGGTCAACCCGCGCGACCTCGGGTCGGCGGGCCAGCGCGCGGGCCACCTCGACCACATAGAGGGTCTGCCCGCCGGTATCGGCGTCGCGGCCCAGTTCCAGGTCCTGCCCGCGGATCAGCCCGTGCACGCTGATCAAGCAAATGTAGAGCCCGTCTTGATCGTTTCTTTCCGGCATGGCGTCAATCGTCTCCCCGATCTGATTGTGCCGACCCACCCCGTCCGTTCCCAGGGACACTGTCCTCATCCTCGGTCAGCGCAAGGTCCACCAGGCAGCTGGGATTGGCCAGCAGGTGGCGAGCCAACAGCAGCCCGGTGGCGCTCCAGACCTGGTGCAGATTGGCCCGGCGACCGATCAGGCGACCGTGCCGGCCGTCGTAATACTCGGGCCAGTTGTCGACCATCAGCCGCCGCTCGGCAACGCGGAAAGCCCGCTCGCCCAGATCCTGGCGATCGGCGGCGAGTGCCGCGGCCACCATCGGCCAGATCAGCACCGGCCAGTTGCCACCGTTGTGATACGACCAGGGCACGTTCTTGGGATCCGATCCCGTCATCAGGCGCCACTCGGCGCCGCGCACCGGCGGATAGACCAGCTTGACCGGCATTTGTCCCACCAGGTCATCCCAGCGCTCGGTGACGGTGCGCATCAGCAGATCGCCCTGCTCCGCGGTCGCCAACCCGGCCATCGTCGCGAGAAAATTGCCCTGCGAGAAAAACCGGAAGTCGATCCGACCCGGGCCGAGATTGCCGACGAAATAGCCGCCGTCGTCGGGCAGCCAGTCGGCCACCCACTCGGGGATCGACTCCGGATAGATGTTGAAGACGTTGTCGACGTCGTGACCGAACTTCTCGGTGGAAAAACGGTGGACCTCGTTGAGTACGTTGATATCCAACCAGTAATAACGGCGGACATAGTCGCGCAGCACGCCGCGGCGGCGCTTGGCCAGGTCCATCAACCAGTGGCTGCCCTCGTCGACGGTCAACAGGTCGGCGGCGCGCAGGGTCATGTCGAACAACGCCTGGATCTCGAGCGGATGACCGTTGACGCCCATGCGGCGATCGACCATGAACGAGCCATCCGGTACCAGCAGGGTGGGGAAGACCTCGAAGCGACTCTGCAGGCAGAGGCTCAGAATCATGCGCAGCCCGCGCTGGACCTCCGGGGTGTGGGCGAAGGCCGTGTCACCCGTGTAGCGCACATAGGCGCGCAGCAGCACCGCCCACCACATCATCGAGTCCACCGGGGCGACCCGGCCGATGGCCCGGTCGCCGAAGTCGGCCGACAACTGCTCGCTGCCGTCGTCGAGGGTGATGACGCGGAACGAGGCCGGCAGCACACCGGGGGCGATCTGCTGCCCTTCCAGCTCTTCCTGCTGGCCACGCATGCGCAGGATCATGGCGAGAAACTCGCGCACCACGTCCGAGCGCCCTTCCAGCAACATCAGAAACGCCGCCGAGACGAAGTCACGCACGAAGCAATCGCGGTAGTTCTCGGCCGGGGCACGCGGGTCGAGGCTCGCCATCGTGCCGACCGGGTGACCCTGATAGCGGATCACCGCGTCATCGAGCAGGCGGTAGGCATCGGCGAGCACCGCCGACTCGTCGGCGAAGCGGGGTTGGGCGAAGCAATGCCGCGAGGAGTGCAGGGGTTCGGTGGCACGACTCGTTGACGGACGCTCGTTCATCCGGGGTCCTTCGCTAGATGCGGAATGGGCTGAGTTGGGAATGCAATGATCCGCAGGCGCGGCGCGTTGCCGCACAGGCAACCTCTGCACGAACCGCCAACGCCGCAGACGGGCGCCTGGCGGCCCACCCTACGGGGCTGTCCGGTTTACCCACCCTCTTTGTTGCCGCTTATCGGCGGGCATTCAGCCCGCCTTCAAAGCGGTGCCTCGATGGTGAACAAGCCGGTAGGCCAGAGGCATTGGCGGTTCGTACAGAGAGTCCCGAGCACCCGGGGTCAATTCCAACTTAGCACAGCCAACCGAAACGGTAACGCGTTCGGCCGAGCAGGGTTGAATCAGGTGTGGAATCCGGGCTTGCCCAAACGGTGCAGATCGGCCGGATAGTCGACATCGTGCACCACCCCGGCGTGGCGCCACTCGATCATGCGACCCTGCTGGGCCGGAAACCCCGACTCGCCCAGTTCGGACAACCATCGGCGCGGGCAGGCGACCGGGTGCCCGGGTTCGCCGCGATGGACCGGGCGCACCGGCAATCCGGTCTCGAGCATCGTTCGTCCCAATCGACGGGCATCGACGGGACGAATGGCCGGCATGTCACCGAGAAAGACCAGCACCCCGCGCAGGTCGGGATCGTCTTTCAAGGCATCGAGTCCGCAACGGCGGCTGAATGCCAGACCATGGAGTGCGTCGGGGCATATCACCGGCTCGGCCGACAATCGATCCATCAGCTCGTCGAGCTCGGCATCGCTCTGCTCGACAACCACCAAGACCCGCTCGCAGGTGGCCCCAGCCGTGCGCAGCACGTGGGCGAGCAGCGGTTCGCCCTGCCAGGATGTCCAGCGCTTGTCGGCACCGAAGCGACGCGCCCGCCCGGCGGCCAGCACGACCCCCACCACCCCGGCGAGCGGGACCTCCTCAGCCGGCATCGAGTGAGCGGCGGGCCATCGGCAGCCTCGCCGTTGCCCGCTGGCGCTCGAGGTAACGCGCCGCGACCAGTTCGGCGGCCATCGATACCGCGATCTCCGCCGGGGTATGCGAGCCGATGTCGAGCCCCGCCGGGGCCCGCAGCCGCTCGGTATCGACGCCGAGGCCCCCCAACCGGTCGCGGCGCGCGCGACTGGTGGACGCGCCCCCCATGGCGGCGACGTGAAAGGCGGGCGACTCGAGGGCATCCATGAGGGCCAGATCGTCCAGCCGGGGATCGTGGGCGACGGCCACCACCGCCGTGCGCGCATCGAGTCCGGTCGCGGCGAAGAACCGCTCGGGCACCTCGCGGTGCAGCGCGACCCCGGGAACGGACCAGTCGGCGTGAGGCCGCGGGTCACAGACGTCGACCTCGAAACCCAGCGAGAGGGCCTGGGGCGCGAGGGCCTCGGCCACCGGTCCGGTGCCGATGATCACCAGCCGCCACGCCGGACCGAAGGGCACGGCCAGGGCGTTTTCGCCACGGCTGGGCGATTCCGGCACCACGCCATCGATGGGGTAAAAGCCCACCTGGCCGGTGATCAGATCGACCTCGCGCCAGGCCGCCTCGCGCCGGGAAACGGCCGCCAGCGCCGGGCGCAGGTCGCTCGCCTGCCGCGGCCACTCGACCAGCACCGACAGGGTGCCGCCACAGGGCAGACCTGGATGGGAGGTGCCATCGAAATGCCGTTCCACCGGCTCGCCTCGCCGCGCCTCATTCGGGTGTGCGGCGAACCAGTCGAGCAGGTCGTCCTCCACACAGCCGCCGGAGATCGACCCGGCCTGGCGCGACCGGGGGCCGGACGGGTCGACGATCACCCACAACGAGCCGGGTCGACGAGGCGCCGAGCCATAGGTCTCGAGCACGGTAACCAGTGCCACCTCACGACCGGACTCGAGTGCCTCGACCGCCAGCGTCAGGGCCGCCTGACGGTCGTTTGCCGCGGACGGGGACGGGCTCACGCCTCGTCGTCCAACTCGATCGGCAACCGGCGGATCGGCTTGCCGGTCAGGCTCGCCAATGCGTTGACCACGGCCGGCGCCAGCGGCGGCAGCCCCGGCTCGCCCACGCCGCCCGGCGGCTGGCCGGAATCGACGATGCCGACCTCGACTTCCGGCATCTGGTCGATGCGCAGGGCCGGGTAGTCGTTGAAGTTCTGCTCCTGGACGCGGCCGTTCTTG
>JAGXGL010000020.1 GCA_024636755.1 Guyparkeria sp.
GCGGAAGCATTTGACGATCTGGTAGTAGCGTTCAACACCCGAGACCATCAGTAGCTGCTTGAACAGCTGCGGCGACTGCGGCAGGGCGAAGAATTCGCCCGGATGGGTACGCGAGGGCACCAGGTAGTCGCGCGCGCCTTCTGGGGTCGCCTTGGTGAGCACCGGCGTCTCGACATCGATGAAATCGGCATCGTCCAGGTAACGGCGCATGGCACTGGTCACGCGGTGCCGCAAGCGCAGCCGATTGAGCATTTCCGGGCGGCGCAGGTCGAGGTAGCGGTAGCGCAGGCGCACGTCCTCGGAGACGCGCTCATCGTCGAGCTGGAACGGCAGCGGCTCGGCGCGGTTGAGCACGGTCAGGGCGAGGCCAAGCACCTCGATCTGACCCGAGCGAATGTTGGGGTTCTCGGTGCCCTGGGGGCGGTTGCGCACCCGGCCACGCACCTGGATGACGAATTCGTTGCGCAGGGCCTCGGCCGCCGCGAACATCTCGGCGTCGTCCGGATCGAACACCACCTGCACCAGGCCATCCCGGTCGCGCAGGTCGACGAAGATCACGCCACCATGGTCACGGCGCCGGTTGACCCATCCGACCAGCTCGATTTCCTGGTCGAGCAGCGCTTGGTCGACTTGTCCGCAGGTATGTGTGCGCATCGGCATCGTCATCAAATCCATCTTGGTGAAAAGCCCGCTATGGTAGCCCGAACGCGTTGATTTTTCGAGCGCTCCCGGTCGGCTCAGCCCTCGTCGCGCGAATCCGTCCGGCCAAGGTACGGCTCGGGTGGCGCGGTATCGAGCACACGCCCATCGGCATCGCGGCGCGGCGGAAGGACCACGCCCAGCGAGACCACCATGCGAAAGCCCTCCTCGACGGTCATATTGAGCTCGACCAACTCCGAGCGCGGCACCATGATCACGAAACCCGAGGTGGGGTTGGGCGCGGTGGGCACAAACAGCGTCACTAGGTGCTCCTCGATACGATCCTGCACCTCGCCGATCGGCTCACCCGACACGAACGCAATCGACCAGGCGTTGCGGCGCGGGTACTCGACCAGCACTACCTCGCGAAACGAACGCGAGTCCTGCGAGACGAAGGTCTCGACTACCTGCTTGACCGCCGAGTAGATGTTGCGCACCAAGGGAATGCGGTTGAGCAATCGCTCCCAGGCGTGGATCAGGCTGCGCCCGAGGATATTGGCCACCAGCGCGCCGGTCAGCAGCACGATTACCACGGCGAAGAACGTGCCCATGCCCGGCAGCTCGAAGCCGATCAGGGCTTCCGGGCGGTACGCCGGGGGCAGGAGCACGATGCTCTTGTCCATGAAGGAGACCAGGGCGTTAACCACCCAGAAGGTGACGGCCAGCGGCGCCCAAACGAGGATGCCGGCGATCAGCCAACGGCGCAGGGTGACAAAGCGCCCCCCCTTGCCGGGCTTGTCCTCGTCGTCCGGCATCTGCGGTTGCTCGCTCATGCGCCCCCCACGGGGAGCAACGGCCGCAGCCACGAGGCGATACCCGCCAGCAACGCCAAGGCAGCCAGCAATGTGAACAGCTGACGCAACCGCTGGTACGACCAACCCACCGGCAGGTTATCCAGCCAGTGGCGATCGATCTGCCAGGAAATCACCAACAGCAGGAACAGCAGCGAGAGCGACAACACCGCCCAGGGCAGCATGGCTGCCACCCACGCCGCCAGCACCAGCAGTGCCCCCCAAGCCAGGCGATGGCGCGCGTCCCCGACCAGCAAGGCACGTTCGGCCGGCGTGGTCGCCAGCACCACGCCCCAGTGGATCGCGCCGAGAAAGCCGAGCATCACCGCCGCATAGGCGGACAAGGCATCGAGCGCATGGGCCGCCCAGACGGGGGTTCCCAGCCACGCCAGCACCGCGAGCGCCCAGAACGGGATCAACAAACCGAACGCGAGCAGGTAGGCGGTGGTGCGCATTCCGATCTCCTTGACCCGCAGGGCCGTGGTTACGCCGGGCGGCGTGATGAATCTCATATCATTCTAGGCCAAGCCCTCGCCGGAGCAATCACCCAGACCGGACAGTCGTCCAGAAACGACATCGCCCGGGGAGACCCGGGCGATGGTTGGCAATCAGGCGCGATCGGGATCAGCCGGTATTGAACTTGCTCACCTGCCGCGACAGCTCGTGGGCATAGCGCGCCACCGATTCGCCCGCTTCGGCGGTTTCCTGAGCGGCCTGAGCGTTGTCGCTGGTGGTCTCGCTCATGTGCTCGATGCTGGTCTTCATCTCGCCGGACACCGCGGTCTGCTCCTCGGCCGCCGCCGCGATGCGCGTGCTCATGTCCTCGAGTCGCTCGAAGGCCGAGGCGATCTCGTTGAGCATGCGATCGGCCTGGGTGACCGCCTCGAGGCTCTTGTTGCTCACCTCGCGGCCGCTGGTCATCGCCTCGACCGCCTCGCCGGCACCCTCGCGCAGCCGGGCGATGATGTCGGTGATCTCGCGGGTCGAATCCTGGGTGCGGTTGGCCAGCGACCGCACCTCCTCGGCGACCACCGCGAAGCCACGCCCCTGTTCGCCCGCACGCGCCGCCTCGATGGCCGCATTCAACGCCAGCAGGTTGGTCTGCTCGGCGATCGCGCCGATGACGTCCAGGACCTTGCCAATCGACTGCGACTGCTCGGACAGGTTGGCCACGATGCCCTCGGCTCGAGTGAGCACCTTGTCGAGTTCCTCGGCGTTGCGCGCACTGCCGTTGACCTGCCCCAGGCCATCATGGAGCTGGCGATTGGCCTGCTGCACGGCCGAGCTGGCTTCCTCGGCACCACGGGCCACATCTTCGGCCGCCTCGAGGGTCTGGCCCATGCCGGTCATCAGCGAATCGATCGCCGCCTCTTCGCGCTTGGCACCCTCACGGCCGCGCCGCGAGGCGCGTTCGAGGCTCTCGGAGGCATCCGACATGGCCGACGACGAGCGGGCCACCTCGCGCACCAGATTTTGCGCCGTGTCGGCGAAGGTGTTGAAGGCCGCACCCACCTGGGCAATCTCGTCGCTGCCCTGTGCCGGCAGCCGCTGGGTCAGATCGCCGTCGCCTTCGGCGATGTCGCGCATGCGTCCGGCGATGTGCTGTAGCGGCCTGGAGATGGTCAGCACCGACACCCAGGCCAGCAGACCGACCACCAGGATCCCCGCGACCACCGAGCCGATCTGCCAGTTACTGGTCGCCTCCAGCGCCGCCATCAGACTCTTGGAGCGCTCGGCGATCTGGCCTCGCTCACGCTCGACGATCGACTCGACGTTTTGCTCAATCTCCTTGAAGACCGGCGTCAATTCGGTACGCACCAGGTAGGCATCCATGCGCCACTTCTCGGAGGCATGGATGTCGAAGGCGCGGTTGGCCGCCTCGATGAACCGCGGCAGCTTCTCGTTGAGTTGCTCGACGGCATCAAGCTGCTCGAAGGTGAGCAGGTAGTCGTACTCGTCGGCAATCTTCTGCGAGCGCTCGAGGGCCTGACTGGCGTAGAGGTTAAAGTTCTCGCGCAGGGCCGGGGAGCGGAAGGAGATAAAGCCGCGCAGGCCAGCCACCACGTTGCCCCAGTCACCCTGCAACCGCGCCAGTTCGATGACCAGCTGGCGACGCGAATACCGACTGGCATCCGCATTCTCCTCGGCGTTGAGCAATTGGCCGAGCAGGCCTGCGATCTCGCGTTGCAGCGGGTTGGCATGCACGTTGGCGTACTGCATGCCCGGGCTGTTGGCCTCCTCGTCGCCGGAAATGGCGATGATCTTCTCGGCCGTCGCGGTGAATCGGTCGAGCTGCTCGTCGAGCTTGCCGCCGGCGTTGTCGCCGGCGTTGTCGCGATAGCGGGCCAGCTCGGTCCGCGCCGCCTCGACCTTCTCCAACGCATCACGGAAGCGCGCCAAGTCCTCGTCACGATGGCTCTGCAGGTAAAAGCCCAACGCACCGACTCCCCGCTCGACCTGGATGCGGATCGTGTCGGCGGCAAAGGCCGCGGGCTGACCACGCTCGACCACTTCCTCGACCTCGTGGGCCACCTTGCTCATGTTCACCATGGTGAGCACGGCAATCGCGACCATCAGGGCCAGGATCAAACCGAACCCGAGCAGGTTCTTCTGCGACAAACTGAAACGATTCAACCAACCTAGCATCTGCTCCTCCTGCCCTCATTACCTATATCAGGACGGGCTGATACCCGCGCGATTCTTAATGGGCAAGCGTTGTTATCGACCCGCGGGAGCAAAACTTGATGCCTCGCACGTTTTTCCGCGGGCCCACCCCGTTGGTCGGCGCCAACATTCCGTCAACTGCCGACCGCGCTCATCAGGAACGCCACGAACCCGGCCACGGCAAGCAGGATCAATGCCACTCCCAGCCATTCCTCGCGCGAGCCCTTGCGACTGGCCGCCATCATCGGCTTGATCCGCGGCAACAGGAAGAGCAGGACCGCCCCCAGCAGCACGGCCATGCCAATCTTCATCCAGAGATCCATCACGTCACTCCTTTCGGCCCATACCAATGAGCCCATGTCAGGTAATCACATACAAGAAGACCCCTTGCACGAGGCAAGGGGTCCGGTGTGCTGACGGCGGCTGACCAGGTCGGCCAAACGCCCCTCGCGTCAGTCGCTCTGATTCATCCCCAGCAGGCTGAGCAGGTGCACGAACAGGTTGAAGATGTTCAGGTACAGGCTGACGGTCAACAGCAGATAGTTATCCTCGCCACCGTTCACCATCCGGCCGGTATCGTAGAGGATAAAGCCGCTCATCAGCAGCACGACCGCCGCAGAGATCGCCATCGACAGCGCCGGGATCTCGAGGAAGATGTTGCCCAGCATGGCAGCGAGCACCACCACCAGACCAACCACGAGGAACCCCCCCATGAAGGAGAAGTCGCGACGCGAGACCAAGGCATAGCCCGACAGGCCGAGGAAGATCGCGCCGGTGCCGCCCAACGCGGTCATGACGATCTGCCCGCCGTTGGGCAAGGCCAGGTAGTGACTCAGCATCGGGCCCAGCCCGAAGCCCAGCAGGCCGGTAATGGCGAAGACCACCACCAGGCCCATCCCGGACTGCGCGGTGCGCGGCAGCACGAACCAGATCAGTGCCAACGCTCCCCCAAGGGTGAGCAACGATGTCCACCCCGGCACACCAGCCAGCAGGGAAACCGTCGCCATCAGCGCTGAGAACAGCAGCGTCAGCGACAGCATCATATAGGTGTTGCGAATGACCTTGTAGGTCTCGAGTCGCGAGACCCCCGTCTGAACGGTCGCCTGATTCTCGAATGCCATGCAACCTTACCTCGTCTCTGGTATTCATATGTTTCGGAGTTGACCCCGGAGTATAAGCCCTGTGAACTCAGGCGCAATCGCCCGACCGACCTGATTCCAAGGAGCCCCCTCGTGTCCGACCTCGCCGCCCCACCCCGTCGCGTCCTGATCACCGGCTGCTCGTCCGGTATCGGCCGACGTGCCGCCGAGATGCTGGCCGAGCGAGGCCACCACGTGGTCGCCAGTCTGCGCGATCCGAGCGACGTGGCCGAATGGCCGCACGGCCACATCCCCGCCGTTGTCCTGGACCTGGATGACCCGGCCTCGATTCGCGCGGGACTGGGGGCAGCGGTCGAGGCAGTTGGCGGCCCGATCGAGGCGCTGTTCAACAACGGCGCCTACGGTCAGCCGGGGGCCGTCGAGGATTTGAAACGCGACACCCTGCGCGCGCAACTCGAGACCAACCTGCTCGGCACGGTGGAACTGACCAACCTGATCATCCCGTCGATGCGGGCGGCCGGGTTCGGTCGGATCGTGCAGAACAGCTCCGTGCTCGGCGTCAGCGCCCTGGCGTTTCGCGGTGCGTACGTCGCCTCGAAGTTCGCGCTCGAGGGCATCAGCGACACCCTGCGCCTGGAACTGACCGGCAGCGGCATCGACGTCTCCCTGATCGAGCCCGGCCCGATCACATCCGGTTTTCGCGCCAACGCGCAACGGGCCTTCGAGGCCAATATCGACTGGCAACACTCGGTCCACCACGAGGCCTACGAACGTCAGCTCGCACGGCTGAAAACAGCCGGTCCCGCCGCGCCGTTCACCCTACCGCCGGAGGCCGTGGTCCGCCGCGTGATCCACGCGATCGAATCGCGCCGACCGAAGGCGCGCTACCCGGTGACGGTGCCGACCTACCTGTTCGCCGTGCTCAAGCGCCTGCTGACCACGCGGGCCATGGACCGGGTGCTGATGCGCGCCTCGGGTGGCGGCAAGCGCTGATGAGCGCCCTCGACTCGCCGATCGCCCAGCTCTACGTCCTGATCGAGTGGACGATCCGCCTGGCCGCGCTGTTCATCGTGCCGCTGCGCCGACCACCGGCCGCCGCCACCGCCTGGCTGCTGTTGCTGTTCTTCCTGCCGATCGTCGGGCTGGTGATGTACCTGCTGGTAGGCCGGCCGCGCATTTCCCGTGATCGCGCCGAGAAGATCGCTCATTTGACGCAAACCCTGCGCCCGATCACCGACCGGCTGGCACAAGCGGAACCCCAGGGCAGCGGCAACCTGCCGGCGCGCTTCGCCGCGGTCGACCAGATGGTGCGTCGCTGGCGCCAGTTTCCGCTGTTCGACGGCAACCGCATCGGCCTGATTGATTCGATGGACGCCTTCGCCGCCGAACTGGTGCGCGAGATCGACGCAGCCCGGGACCATGTGCATCTGACCTTCTACATTGCCGCAATCGACCGAGCCACCCGGCCGATATTCGATGCCATGGAACGGGCGGCGGCACGAGGCGTGACCGTCCGGCTGATCGTCGACGACTTCGGCTCCAAGGAAGACATGCGCGGCCTGCGGCGACTCGGGCGACGAGGCATCGCGGTCGGTCGGGCCTTCCCACGCTCCAAGCTGCCACGCAAATCGGCACGTTTCGATCTGCGTAACCACCGCAAGCTGGTGGTGATCGACGGGCAGGTCGGTTACGCCGGCTCGATGAATCTGGTGCACCCGGAATTCGGCCGCGGGCAGTGCTACGAGGACCTGATGTTGCGCATCGAGGGGCCGGTGGTGCTGGAGTTGCAGGCTATCTTTGCCGGCGACTGGTACCTGGAAACCGGCCTGCTGCTGGAGACGGAGCAATATTTCCCGGCACCGATCACCGCGGGGCACGAGTCCTGCGTCGGCCTGCCCAGTGGTCCCGAATACCCCGAGCCACTGCTCCAGCGCCTGTTGCTGGGCCTCCTGCATGCCGCCACCGAACGTGTCGAGATCGTCACGCCGTATTTCGTCCCCGATGAATCGACGCTGGACGCGCTCAAGGCCGCCGCTCATCGGGGCGTACATTGCGAACTGATCCTGCCCGAATCGCTCGACCACCCGCTGGTGCAACTGGCGCAGGAATCCTACTTCGACGAACTGCTGGAGGCCGGGGTGATCATCCGGCGCCATCCGACCCGGCTGCTGCACAGCAAGATCACGCTCTGTGATGGCCGGCTCTCGCTGGTCGGCAGCGCCAACCTGGATGTGCGCTCCTCATTGATCAATGCCGAATTCGGCCTGCTGTTCTACTCCAGCGAAACCGCGGCCCGGCTGGCCGACCAAATCGAAACCTATCGACGCGTCTGTCCGCTACTGACCCGCGAGCAGTGGGACGAACGTGGCCGCGGCCGCATGCTCGCCCAGAACCTTGCCCGCCTGACCTCGCCGCTGCTCTAGGCGCCCCACGAAAACGGCGCCCGAAGGCGCCGTTCAATCCAGTCCGTTGACGGGTTTCTCAGCGGCCGGTCGCCCGTTGATCAAGGGCGACCAGCATTCGGTCCTGCGCCCGCAACTCCTTTGCCAGCTCACGCGCGGCAAGCAGATCCTTCTCGTTCATCTCACCGAGGAACGATCTCATCAGCTCGTCGGCCGCCCGGTGACCGCTTTCCACCAGCGGGCTGAGCAGGCCATAGGCCGCGACGTAGTCCGGCTTGTTCAGACCCAAACCGTGGGCGTACATCATGCCGAGGTTGTAGCGGGCCACGGTATGCCCCTGAGCGGCGGCTTCGCCATACCAGTGCAGGGCCTTCTCGTAGCTCGGCTCGATACCCTTTTCACCCAGGTAGAGGGCGGCCAGATTGCTCTGGGCGCGCGCATAACCCTCCTCGGCGGCCCGCGTGAACCAGTCGATCGCCTCGGCACGATCACGTTCGACACCCTGACCCTCGAAGTACATGGTGCCGACTGCCAGCTGACTCGGGGCGAAACCGGCTTCGGCCGCCGCGCGGTACCAGCGCAGGCCTTGCTCGTAGTCCTTCTCGACCATCTTGCCGTTGGAATACATATGGCCCAGAACGTACTGGGCAAAGATATCGCCCTTCTCGGCCTTGGGCAGCCAATGCTCGACGCCGCCGTCCTCGTAGAGATCCTGCGCGACGGCCGCCGGCACGTCGGCCGCCTGGACCGCCAGCGGTAGAGCCAACCCGCCGGCCGCCAGCGAGAATGCCAGCGCACGCGCCAACCGGCCGGCGCCAAATGTATTACTGCGTTCCATGATCCCTGCCCTCGTTCTGCTCCGATTCGGATACGAAAGGTCTGCACAAATCGGAGCAGACCCTTCCTTACAAGCATGACCCCGAATCGAAGGAAATACAATCACAAGATGTCACCCCGAGTGGCTGATTTGGAAGGAAAACATCACGCCGAATGCATATCCGAGCATCAGCACATCGTGATGCTTACCCCGCCACGCGGTTTCAGCGCCCAATGACCAGCTGGAAGGCGAGCATCGCCATGAAGGACAACACGACCACCAGGCCAATGTTGCCGGGCGAAAGGCGCTGGTTGGCGTCCGGCAGCAATTCCGCGAACACCATCCAGATCATCGCCCCGGCAGCCAGTCCCAGCCCGATCGGCAGAAAAGGCTCGAAGGCGCTCACGAACAGGTAGGCCGGGATGGCCATCAGCGGTTGCGGCAGGCTGGAGAAGATCGCCCAGCCGGCCGCCTGCCAGACGGGCACACCGCGCGGCACCAGCACCAGGGCAATGGCCAGCCCCTCCGGTATGTTGTGCACGGCAATCGCCGCCGTGATGAACACGCCCAGCTCCTCGCCCCCGCCGAAAGACACGCCGACCCCCACCCCTTCGGCGAAGGAATGAATGGTCATCACCCCGACGATCATCAGGGCCTTTTTCGCATCCGCTCCCTGCAAATCGCTGACACCAGGGGTGTTGTGCCGATCCATCCACCGGTCGGCGAGCACGACCAGCAGCAACCCGGAGGCGATCCCCAGCAGCACGCGCCATCCGCCAATTGCGCCACCCTCAGCGATCAGGCTGTGACTGGCAGCCAGCATCAAACCCGCCGCCAGGGCGGCACCCACGGCAAGCCAGCGGTCGTCCACCCGCCGGGCGAACGCCAGCGGGATGGCACCCAGCCCGGTGGTCAGCGCCGTGATCAGCGCCGCTATAAAGACGGTCAGCAGGCTGACTTCGAGAGCCATAAACATATCCTGATATCCGAATGCATAGTGATCCTAGACCGTCACCAGCAGGAAAACCATGCGGCGCCTCAGCCCACCGACGGCCAGCCGAGGTCAAGCTCGCCCAAAGGCACCCCGTGACGGGCCTGGAGCCCCGAACACGTCACGCCCAGCAACCGGATCGGCCGGCGACCGGCCTCGGTGTCATCGAACAGGCCTGGTAAGGCGCCGAGCAATTCCTCGGCCGACGACAGCGGCCGCGTGAAGGTGCGCCGCCGTGTGATCTGGACGAAATCCGCGTATTTCAGCTTCAGCGTGACCGTACGCGCGGCAAGCTCGCGAGCTGCCAGATCACGTGCGACCCGCTCGACCAGCGGCGGCAGGGCCGCCTCGACCTCGTCGCGGGAGGTCAGATCGCTTGCGTAGGTGGTTTCATGCCCCAACGACTTGCGCTCACGTCGGCTCTGCACGGGACGGTCGTCGACGCCGCGGGCAATCTGGTAGTAGTGCCGCCCCGCCTTGCCGAACCACTCGACCAGTTCATGCAGTTCGTGAGTGCGCAAGTCGCCGCCAGTGTGAATGCCATGCGCCTTCATGCGTCGCTCGGTGGCCGGCCCCACACCGTGAAAATCGCCCACCGGCAGCGTCTCGATGAACGCCGGCGCGGCCTCGGGATCGATCAGGTAGAGGCCATCGGGCTTGTCCACATCCGAGGCGAGCTTGGCGAGAAACTTGTTGTAGGAAACCCCGGCCGAGGCGACCAGCCCGGTCGTCTCGTGGATTGCCGCCTTGATCTCGCGCGCCATCAGGGTGGCCGAACCACGACAGGCAGAGCCGTCGGTGACATCGAGATACGCCTCGTCCAGGGACAGGGGTTCGATCCAGTCGGTGTAACGGCGAAATACCGCATGGATCTGGCGGGACACCGCGCGGTAGACATCGAAGCGGGGGCGCAGAAAAACGAGATCGGGACAGGCACGGGCCGCACGGGCCGCCGGCATCGCCGAATGAATGCCGAACCGCCGGGCCTCGTAGCTCGCCGCGGCGACCACGCCTCGCCCAGCCGGGTCGCCACCGACCACCACCGGCCGACCACGCAGTTCGGGCCGATCACGCTGCTCGACCGAGGCGTAGAAGGCGTCCATGTCGACGTGAATGATCTTGCGCATGCCCGCCTCGGGCCTCACTCGGCCAACCTGGCCCGGTTGCGGCCCGCCGCCTTGGCGCGATACATCGCCCGATCGGCCGCCCGCACCAGGTCATCACTACTGGCCGCATGGTCCGAGTAAATGGCCACGCCAATACTCGCGGACACGGACACGGTTTGCCCCCCGACTTGTAACGGCTCGGCCAACGACCGACAAAGCGTACGAGCGACTGCCAGCGCCTCCTCGCCACCGGCGGGGGCGTCGAGGAGGGCAATGAACTCGTCTCCGCCCAGCCGCCCCACCAGGTCGGACTCGCGCAAGCCACCCACCAGCCGCTTGGCGGTGGTCAGCAGCACCTCGTCGCCTGCGGCGTGGCCGAGGCGGTCGTTGATCGGCTTGAACTCGTCGAGATCGATAAACAGCAGGGCCAGCTTTTCGCCGTGCCGGGCGGCGAGCCGCAGCGCCTGCTCGAGATGCTCGAACAACAGCGCCCGATTGGCCAGTCCGGTCAAGGCATCGTGCTGCGCGAGGTGCCGGATGCGCTGCTCCATGGCACGTCGCTCAGTAATATCGCGGGCAATACCGAGAAACGCCACCACCTCACCGTTATCACCGCGCAACGCCGCGGCATTGGTGATGTGCCAACGCCAGTCGCCGTCTTGATGACGCACCCGGTACTCGATCCCACTCTGCGGCTGCCCGGATGTCAGCACCTCCTCGAGGAAGCCCTGGCAGCGGGGCAGATCGTCCGGGTGCAGGTAATCACCGATGTGCGAACCGACCACCCTCTCGACCGGGTGGCCCAATGTTGCGGTCCAATTGGGCGAGACGTAGCTGAACACCCCGTCGGGCGTGACCGTAAAGATGATGTCGTTGGCGTTCTCGACCAACTGGCGATAACGGGTTTCACTGACGCGCACCTCGGCCTCTAGCGCCTTGCGCCGCGAGATGTCGTTGACATAGCCGGTCCAGATGATCGTGCCGCCCTCGAGCCGCTGCGGCAGGTCGTTCGCCTCGACCCAGAGCACGCGGCCATCGCGATGGCACATGCGGAACTCCGCCTGCCAGGGCTTCAACTGCTCCCCGTGCTCGATGCTGTCAGCCAGCACGCGATCGCGATCCTCCGGGTGAATGCGCCCCAGCAGGGTATCGGCATCGGCCAGCGCCTCGGCCTGGCTCACGCCGAACATTTCCTCGACCCGTTGGCCGACGAAAAGAAATCGCCAGCCCAGCCCCTCCGACCACTGCAACTGGTAGAAAAAGCCGGGCAATTGCCGCGAGACCGTCTGCAACTGCTGGGCGAAATCCCGACTCCAGGTGACATCCCGCGCCGCACCCAGCAGCCCGGTCACCGCGCCCTCGTCATCGCGCAGGGGGCTCAACTGGATCTGCCAACTGCGACTGCCGCTGGGCACGTCGATAATCGATTCGATCAACGCCGGCTTGCCGCTGGCAAAACACTCGGCGTAAACCACCTCGAGCTGGCGAGCCTGCTCGGGGGGGCAACAGTTCGCCGGGCGTCTTGTCGACAATCTGCTCGCGGGAGAGCCCCGTGTCGCGCAACAGGGCGGCATTGACTTCGCGGTAGACAAACGCACCATCCGCCCGCCGGGCAATGCAAAAAAGCACGTCCCGCGACTGCTCGAAACAGGCCTGATAGAGATCTCTCGGCATCGATGTGCCCTGCGTCCGCCTACAACTCTAGCCAGTATGCGACCAGCCGCCCCCGCCACGAAAGAAAGCCGCGCGTCCGGCGGCCCGCATCGGAAACGAAAAAACCCCCGATCCGGGGATCGAGGGTTTTTCAGGAATCATGGTGGCCAGAGAGGGAATCGAACCCCCGACACGGGGATTTTCAATCCCCTGCTCTACCAACTGAGCTATCTGGCCATGTCCGTCTATCGCTACCGGCCGGCGGCGCGCATCAGACGCCGTCGACGGGTGACGAGGCTGCGCATTTAACGGCAAAATCGACGTGCGGTCAACCCCGCCCAAGCAGGATCAAGGGCGGACTGGGAACCAGCCATCCAGATCGTTTTCCGCCGAGAGGCTGACGCGCCGCGGCCGGCATTGTATGCTCCCAACTCGGGAAGGTTTCCCGCTCATCCATATCTCAACCGCCCGAGACGCGAACCGACCATGGCCGCACGCACCGCGCAGATCCGCCGCGAGACCAACGAGACCCGTATCTCCCTCGACATCAATCTCGACGGCGAGGGCAAGGCCCGTCTGGAAACCGGCGTGCCGTTCTTCGAACACATGCTCGACCAGATCGCCCGCCACGGGCTGATCGACATCACGCTGACCTGCGATGGCGATACCGAGATCGACGATCACCACACGGTCGAGGACTGTGGCATCGTGCTGGGTCAGGCGGTGGCGCAGGCGGTCGGCGACAAGCGTGGCATCTTGCGCTACGGCCACGCCTACGTGCCGCTCGACGAGGCGCTCTCGCGGGTAGTCATCGACCTGTCCGGGCGTCCGGGGCTCGAGTTCCACTGCGACTTCACCCGCTCGTTGATCGGCCGCTTCGAGACCGAACTGGTTGAGGAATTCTTCCGCGGTTTTGTCAATCACGCCGGTGCCACACTGCACGTCGACAATCTGCGTGGGCGCAATGCGCACCACCAGGCCGAGACCATGTTCAAGGCCTTCGGCCGGGCGCTGCGGATGGCATTGAGCAGTGATGCACGCCAATCGGACGCGATCCCGTCGACCAAGGGCTCGCTATGAGGCACCTCGAAAAACCGTCACGAACCGCCCGAGTGCAAGGAACCACGGAGCGAGCGACGAGACATATCTTTAGGATAGGCGAGGAGCGAGTGAGCACGCGACGCAGCAATGGAGTGGCTCAGCCGGTTTTACGAGGTGCCTTGTAATGCAGATCGCCGTCGTCGACTACGGCATGGGCAACCTGCGCTCGGTGGTCAAGGCCATCGAGCACGTCGCCCCGGATGGCGCCCATGTGGTGCTCACCGACGCCCCCGAGGTGATTCTCGAATCCGAGCGGGTGGTCTTCCCCGGGCAAGGGGCGGCGGCCCAGTGCATGACCGCCTTGCGCGAGCGCAATCTGCCGGCCGCCCTGCGCGAGGCGGCGCAGACCCGGCCGTTTCTGGGCATCTGCATGGGCATGCAGGTGCTGCTCGATCGCTCCGAGGAGAACGACGGCGTCGATCTGCTCGGCTGGTTCCCGGGCCAGGTCAAGCGCTTCCAGCCAGGAGATGAGCGGCTCAAGGTGCCGCAGATGGGCTGGAACCAGTTGCACCGGACGCAGGAACACCCGTTGTTTGATGGTATTCGCCAGGACGCGCGCTTCTATTTCGTGCACAGCTATTATTGCGAGCCGACGAACCCGGCCCACTCGGTCGCGACGGCCGATTACGGCCTGACCTATTGCGCCGCACTGGCCGATGACTACATCTTCGCCATCCAGGCGCACCCGGAGAAGAGTGCCGACGACGGCCTCAAGCTCCTTGCCAATTTCACCCGCTGGTCCGGACCGTAGTCCTGACCGCATCGCCACACGACTTCACGCGTATCGAGGACGCCTCAATCATGCTCCTGATCCCCGCCATCGATCTAAAGGAAGGCAAATGCGTGCGCCTGCGCCAGGGCCGCATGGACGATGACACCGTCTTCTCCGACGACCCAGTTGCCGTGGCCGGACGCTGGGTCGAGGCCGGCGCCCGCCGCCTGCACCTGGTCGACCTCGACGGCGCCTTCGCCGGCAGTCCCAAGAACCGCGAGGTCATCCAGGCCATCTGCGAGGCCTACCCGGACCTCCCGATCCAGGTCGGCGGCGGCATCCGCGACGAGGCCACCATCGAGCAGTATCTCGAACTGGGTGTGGACTACGTGATCATCGGCACCAAGGCCGTCTCCGAGCCACATTTCGTCGAGGACGTCTGCCTGGCCTTCCCCGGGCACATCATCATCGGTCTGGACGCCCGGGACGGCAAGGTGGCCATCGATGGCTGGTCGAAGCTGTCGCACCACGACATCCACGACATGGCGCAGCGCTTCGAGTCCGACGGCGTCGCCGCGATCGTGTTCACCGACATTTCCCGCGACGGCATGATGCAGGGGGCAAACATCGAGGCCACGCGCGACCTGGCCAAATCGGTGCGCATCCCCATCATCGCCTCGGGCGGCGTGACCGACATGAGCGACATCGATCTTTTGATCGACGCCGCCGATGACGGCGTGTCCGGCGCGATCATCGGCCGGGCGCTCTACGAGGGCAGCATCGACCTGCGCGAAGCCCAGAAACGCATCGACGACCGCGCGGGCATCCCGCCATTCACCGAGTAGGCCGTGGGACTGGCGAAACGCATCATCCCCTGCCTGGACGTGGCCGAGGGTCGCGTAGTCAAGGGCGTGCAGTTCGAGGGACTGCGGGATGCCGGCGACCCGGTCGAGGCGGCGCGGCGCTACAACCAGGCCGGTGCCGACGAACTGACCTTCCTCGACATCTCCGCCTCCCACGAGGGGCGCGAGACCATGCAGCACGTGGTCGAGGCGGTGGCAGCCGAGGTGTTCATCCCGCTGACGGTCGGCGGCGGCATCCGCACGCTTGCCGATGTGCGTCGGCTGCTGCACGCCGGCGCCGACAAGGTCTCGATCAACACCGCGGCGGTCCATCACCCCGAGCGCATCAAGGAGATGAGTGATGCGGTCGGCTCGCAATGCATCGTGGTCGCCATCGACGCCCGGCGCGTCTCCGGCGAGGACGAGCCGCCCCGCTGGGAAATCTTCACCCACGGCGGGCGCAACCCCACCGGCCTCGATGCCGTCAAATGGGCGCGATACATGGCCGAACTGGGTGCCGGCGAACTGCTGGTCACCAGCATGGACCGCGACGGCATGCAGCAGGGCTTCGACCTGGAACTGACCCGCACGATCAGCGACGCGGTGCCGATCCCGGTGATCGCCTCGGGCGGCGTGGGCAATCTCGACCATCTGGTCGAGGGCATCCTGCAGGGGCATGCCGATGCCGTGCTCGCCGCCAGCATTTTTCACTTCGGCACCCACAGCATTGCCGAGGCGAAAGGCGTAATGGCCAAGGCCGGCATCGAGGTGCGCGACTGACCTTGGCGGCGCCGTCGGCGCTGACGGTTTTTCCGCCATCCCTGATATACTTTCGCGCCGCTCACCGGCTCGCCCACCACGGAACGACGAGATTCAAGTGACCCATTCCCAGGTGACTGACTCCCAGGCAACGCCCCCCGCATTTCGCCGGTCGCGCGATTGGATCGAGACGATCGCCTTCGACGATCACGGCCTGGTGCCGGCGATCGCGCAGGACGCCGCGACCGGCCGGGTGCTGATGTTCGCCTGGATGAACCGCGAGGCGGTCGAAAAGACCGTCGAACTGGGCGAGGCGGTGTACTACTCCCGCTCGCGTCAAAAACTCTGGCACAAGGGCGAGCAGAGCGGCCACACGCAGACGGTGCGCGAGATCCGGCTCGACTGCGACGGCGACGTGCTGCTGCTGTCGATCGAACAGCACGGCGGGATCGCCTGCCACACCGGCCGCGAGTCCTGCTTCTACCGTCGGCTCGAGGACGGCCGTTGGCAGACGACCGACGAGGTCAGGAAATCCCCGGAGGCGATCTATGGCCACGGCTGACCACCGATCGACCGAGGTACTGGAACAGCTCGCCGCCCTGCTCGAGCAACGCAAGGGCGCGGATGCGGACAGTTCTTATGTCGCCAGCCTGTACCAGAAAGGGCGGGCGAAGATCGCCCAGAAAGTGGGCGAAGAAGGGGTCGAGGTCGCGCTTGCCGCGGTAGGCGACGACCGTGACGAATTGATCAACGAAATGGCCGACCTGTGGTTCCATAGCCTGGTACTGCTGGCCGATGCCAACCTAACCCCGGCGGACGTGCTCGAAGAGCTCGAACGCCGATTCGGATTGTCGGGCCTTGAAGAAAAGGCACGGCGCGCACAAGATTGACAGGACATCAGTAGGAGATTGCGATCATGGGTACTTTTAGCATCTGGCACTGGCTGATCATTCTCGCCATCGTGCTGCTTCTGTTCGGCACCAAGCGCCTGAAGAATATCGGCGGCGATCTGGGCTCTGCCATCAAGGGCTTCAAGTCCGCGGTGAAGGACGAGTCGGAGAAGGAAGAGGACGAGCAGAAGCGCAGCGAGAATCTGGAACACAAGGAAGGCGAAGAGCCCAACGCGAACCGGGTGATCGAGAGCGAGACCATCGAGGCGGGCAAGGAAAACACCGCCGAGAAGTCGACCGAGCGCAAGGGCAGCTGAGCCCAAGCGCGCATCGGTATTGATCCGTGTTCGGTTTCAGCTTCTGGGAAGTGTCTCTCATTCTGGTCGTGGCCCTGGTGGTCATCGGCCCCGAGCGGCTGCCCGGCGTGGCGCGAAAGGCGGGCGAGTGGACCTACAAGGCCCGCAAGTTCGTTGCCAACGCCAAGGCGGAGATGGACAGCGAGTTCAACATGCAGGACATGAAGCAACTGCTGAACTCGCAGGAATCCGAGATCAGCAAGCTGCGAGCGATGGTCGAAGAGACACGCGACGACCTCTCGGATACCGAGAAGAGCGTCAAAGGCGCCCTATCGGACGCCGAGAAGTCCATGCGCAGCTCGGCCGAGGCCGAGAAGGCACGTCTCGACAAGGCCGGCAAGCCAGCCAAGGCGAAGCCCGAGTCGACCAAAGACGCCGAGGGCAACCGGCTCAAGGCCGTCGCTGACGAAGCGCCCGACACCTTCGAAGACGAGCTGAGCCGACTGGAATCGGAAACCGGCGAGAGCTTCCGCCGCCCATTCGAGTCGGCCGAAGCCGACGCCCCGGCCGAGCCGGCCACGACCCAGGAATCGACGACAAAAGACCAAGATGAGCCAACGGAACGCGGACGCGACAACTGACGAACCCTCCGGTCTGGCGGGTTTCGTCTCGCACCTGGTCGAACTGCGCAACCGGCTGATCAAGTCGGTGGCGGTGGTCTTCGTCCTGTTCCTGGCGCTATTCCCTTTCCGCAACGATCTGTTCCGCCTCCTCTCGGAACCGCTGTCGCAGTTCCTGCCGGAAGGCGCCAACATGATCGCGGTGCAGGTCGCATCGACCTTCTTCATCCCGCTCAAGCTGGCCGGCTTCACGGCCCTGTTCGTGGCGATCCCGTTCCTGCTCTACCAGCTCTGGGCCTTCATCGCCCCGGGCCTGTACCAGCACGAACGCAAGATGGTGATCCCGCTGGTATTTTCCAGCACCTTCCTGTTCTACCTCGGCGCCGCCTTTGCCTACTTCGCGGTCTTTCCAGTCGTCTTCGGCTTCCTTGCCGGGACCGGGCCGGCGGACGTCAGCTTCGCGCCCGACATCAACGAGTACCTGAGCTTCGTCATCACGATGTTCTTCGCCTTCGGCTTCGTCTTCGAAGTGCCGGTGGCGACCGTGCTGTTGATCCTGATCGGCGTGGTCACGCCCGATCAACTGGCGGAAAAACGCCGCTACGCGATCCTGGTCGCATTCATCCTCGGCGCGATCTTTACCCCGCCTGACATCCTGTCGCAGTTCATGATGGCGATCCCGGTCTGGTTCCTCTACGAACTGGGGATCGTCATCGGCCGCATCCTGCTCAAGCGCCAGGGCGGGCCGGTGCTGCCGACCGACGACGAGCCCGATCCGGATGGCACCCCACCGAGCGGCGGAGCACCCGCTGGCGGGCAAGGTGGCGGCAGTGCGGCGGCCAGCAGCGCGGGCCCCGGCCGGGCCTACGAGACCGAGAAAGACGACGATTTCGACTTTGATCGCGCCTTCGAGGAAATCGAACACGAGCAACGGTCACTCGAGGCGATCGAGGCCGAGGCACGTCGCAGTGAGGCGAAGGATGACGAGGCGCCCAGCGCGTCCGAATCCGAATCCGAATCCGAGCCAAAAGACTCGGATACGCGTCGAGACGAAACGCCCGACGTGAACGACGACGAACGCAACGACCGGCGCTGATACCGGTCGACCTCGTCGCCCGGGTGGGCCCTTCGCCCGCCCAACCCAGAATGAAACGGATGGCCCGCTGCCCCCGCCGGGCGGATGACGGCACGCGCCACCCGATTCGTTCCGGTGACTCCAACCGAAACACGAACAAGGAACGCAAGCCCATGTCCAATATCGCCCCGCGACGCCCCGTCCTGCTTGTGATCATGGACGGCGTCGGCGTCAACCCGAGCCGCACAAACAATGCCGTGAGCCTGGCCAATACGCCCCGGCTTGACGAGCTGTACGCCCATCACCCCCATGCCGTGATCGAGGCCTCGGGTCGAGCCTGCGGCCTGCCGGACGGCCAGATGGGCAACTCCGAGGTCGGTCACCTGACCCTGGGCTGCGGCGCGATCAACCGCCAGGACCTGGTGCGTATCGACGATGCGATCAAGGACGGCAGCTTCTACGAGAATGCCGCGATCAACCAGGCGATGCAGAAGGCCGCCGATGCCGACCGCCCGATCCACCTGATCGGACTGGTGTCCGACGGCGGCGTGCACAGCCACGTCCGTCATCTGCTGGCCCTGATCAAGATGGCGAAAAAAATCGGCGCGCGGCCACTGATCCACATGATCACCGACGGCCGCGACACCGCGCCGAAATCGGCCCTGACCTACCTCGACCAGATCGAGCCCCGACTCCGGGACGCAAACGGGGCGATCGCCACCATCAGCGGTCGTTACTACGCGATGGATCGCGATCAGCGCTGGGAGCGCACCGAGGAGGCCTTCAACGCCATCGTTCGGGGCAAAGGGCCACATTTCGCCAATGCCCATGCGGCACTGGCCGCCTCCTACGAGGCCGACCAGACCGACGAATTCGTTCGCCCCGCGGTACTCGACGGCTTCGAGCCGCTCACCGCCGACGACTCGATGATCTTCTTCAACTTCCGCAATGACCGCCCACGCCAGCTCACCGAGGCGTTGGGGCAGGCATCGTTCTCCGGCTTCTATCGCGGTGACTACCAGCCGCTCGTGGTCACCTGCCTGACCGAGTACGACCCGCGCTTTCTCTCGCCGATCGGCTTTCCGCCGGAGCGGCCCAAGAACGTGCTCGCCGAGGCGATCAGCCAGGCCGGCATCAAGCAATTCCACTGCGCCGAGACCGAGAAGTACGCCCACGTCACCTTCTTCTTCAACGGCGGCAAGGAAGAGACCTTCGCCGGCGAGGATCGCGTCATGGTGCCCTCGCCCAAGGTGGCTACCTACGACCTGCAGCCCGAGATGAGTGCGCGCGAAGTGGCGGATGCCACCATCGACGCGGTACGCGCCGAGCAGTACGGCTTTGTGCTGGTCAACTTCGCCAACGGTGACATGGTGGGTCACACCGCCGTGCGCGAGTCGGTGATCAAGGCAGTGGAAACGCTCGACCTGGAGGTCGGTCGTCTGGTGGATGCGGCCCGCGAGCAGGGTTACTCGATCATCCTGACCGCCGACCACGGCAACTGTGACGAGATGGTCGACCCGGTGACCGGCGACCCGCACACCCAGCACACCACCTATCCGGTGCCCTGCATCGTCATCGACAAGACCCCGGTACGCCTACGCAACGGCGGCGGCATCGCCAATATCGCGGCCACCGTCCTCGAATTGATGGGCCTGCCAATGCCGAAGAAAATGAAGCGCTCCCTGCTGCTGGAAAAACCCTCCAGCTAAACGCCCCGACCTAACGCACCAGAAAGGCCGCGCTGACCGAACTTTGGTCGCGCGGCCTTTGTGTATCCAAGTTCGAGAACCCGATGAATTCATCGGGCCGGGCGAATCAAGAGAAACGGAAACGTCCCACCAGCGCACCCAGGTCGTCGGATTGTTCGCGCATGGCGCCCCCCATGCGTTCATTATCCCGACTGACCTCAATTGCCTCGCCGGCGAGCACGGCGATCTCCTGCAATGCTGAACTGAGCTCGTGCGCCTCACCTCGTTGCGACTGGGCCGCCGCCGCGATCCGGCCGTTCATGTCGCGGATCTTGCTGACGGCCTGATCGATTTCCTTCAGTTGCCCGCCGGCCTGCTCGGCCTCCTGCAGGGTGCGCTCGGCATATTCGCTCGAGTCGGTCATCAGCTCGGCGGCCTGATGCATGGTCGTCTTCAGCGAGCCGATCATGTCGGCGATACGGTCGGTCGATTCGCGGGTGCGCATGGAGAGGGTACGCACCTCGTCGGCGACCACCGCGAAACCGCGCCCATGCTCACCCGCCCGCGCCGCCTCGATGGCGGCATTGAGCGCCAGCAGATTGGTCTGCTCGCTGACCGCGCGGATCATGTCGACCACCGAGCCGATCTCGCCACCATGCGCGTCGAGTTGGTGGATGATCGCGCCGGCCTGCTCGAGCCGATCGGTCAGGGCCTGCAACGCGCTCACCGTGGCCCCCACCCGGTTCAGACCGCCGGTGGAAAGCCGATCCACCTCCTCGGCATACCGAGCGGCCCGATCGGAATGGCCCACCACCTCGTCCACTTCGGCGAGATTGCGCCCCATCAACTCATTGGCGCGTTCGGTCGCCGCTTCCTGGCGATGCATGCCATCGACGACCCGCTCGCCGGCCTGGCTCAGAGACGACGAGCGTTCCTTCATCGATTCGGCCACCTCAGCCACTTGAGCCACGACCTCCTCGAACTGCCGGCAGGTGCCGTCAACGGCCCGCCCCATGGCACTGATCTCATCGTTGCGCGACAAGCCCGTGCGGGCGGTCAGATCCCCGTCGACGACCCGTGCCGCCACGCTCAGCACCCGGTCGAGACTGCCACGCAGGTAGCGTGTCGTGGTCACGGCCAGCAGCCCCCCGATCAACAAGGAAAGAACCACCATGCCGATCAAGATGAGCTGGTCGCGTTGCATGCGCTCGGCGACGGCCTGGCGCTGTGCCGCGAGGTCCTCACGCAGGAAGACGGTCAATCGTGCGAGCGCCTCCCGCGCCGCGTCCAATCGCGGCGAGCCCTCGTTCTCCAACAGCGCCAAGGCCGGCTCGATCTGTCCTTGCGAGGCCTTCTCGCGCACGCGCTGGTGCACCTCGAGATAGCCTTGCCAGGGCTCACGAAACGAGTCGATCAGGCCGCGCTCGCGCTCACTCAAGCCGGCGTCCATGGCGATCACCTGTTTCTCAATGCGCGCTGCGGCCTGCTCGGCGCGGTCAAAATACTCGCGGGATTGCAGTATGCGCAGTGTGGCGCGCGCCAGCAGGCCACTCTTCTGCGCGGTCTGGAAGCTCTCCACCTCGCTGACCAGCGTTTGTGACAACTGCACCTGTTCTATCACCTCGACGCTCAGCCGCTGAACCACCTGGCCGAGATCGCGAGACTGAAGCACAGAAACGCTCGCGACCGTGATCAGAAGGACCAATAAGGCGCCGAAACCCAACCACAACCGTTGCGAAATCCCCCAACTAAAACCACGCATAACACTCGCCGTCTCATCTCATGAAGGAGCCGTAACGTATCCGTGGCAGGTTGCAGGGGCATGACACCCGGCCGCGGGACGGCCTAGCCGCGTTAAGCGTTATGTTATAACGTGCTATAAATCGCCCAATCACGTTCTGCTGGAAGGAAGACGACCATGCCCCGCCCCCTGCCGTTTCGTCGAGCCCTCACGGTCGCCGCCGCGACCAGCCTGCTGCCCTGGGGCACGGGTCGGGCGACCGACCTGCCATTCGACCCGACACTCACCGTCATACTGGACGGGGTCCACTACGACGACAATGCCAGCGGCGAGGGTGACGTCCTGCTCGGCGAGACCGCCGGCATCTTCGATGCCCATGACGATGAC